>DASYQV010000196.1:0-29124 GCA_036005125.1 Vicinamibacterales bacterium | reverse complement strand
GCCGGCAGCAATGCCACAGCTCGGTGTAGGAACAACGGCGGGAACTGTCCCGAGGCAGCCAACAAGTTCGACATATCCGCGCTTTCCGTGACCGAGAATTTTCCGATACGGAATGGCCAGACCACCGGATGCATTACGCTCTCGGTGCCCGTACCGGCGGACTTCTGCCCCAGTCAAACAGGGACCAATGGTCAAACGCCGGTGCTGATAGCTGTGGACTACGAGAACCTGACGCTCACGCTTGGCCCGATCCCCGGAGGCGATGGCCACCCCGCCATCACCCTTACAAGGAATTTCGGGACGCTCGCAGCGGGTGACCCGAACAGCTGTCCCGCCCCGTAAGACGCGCTCCCGTGGCGCGAAGGAACGAGCGGGCGCTCGGGAAGGAAGGAAACCCGCCAGTTGGGTGGCACATCCTCGTTGCGGGACGTGCCACCAAACTGGCGGCTGCGCCGCGGCCCTCGCGAAGCCACACAAACCGCTTCGTACCCAGCCACCCTGACTGCTACGCGCGCGACCGCCGTTACCCGGCCGGCTGCCGGATCAGTAACGCCCGGCATAGACGCATGCGATCGGTCGCGCGTCCTTGCTGATCGTGCCGGGGCTGACGCGGTCGTTCTTCAGCGCCAACTCCACATCGGCTGGGCTCGCCGCCGGGTGCGAAGACAAATAGAGTGCCGCGGTGCCGCCCACATGCGGCGCGGCCATCGACGGGCCGGAGAAGGTCGTCGTTCCGCCGCCCAAGCGTGTTGAGATGATGCTCACGCCGGGCGCCCAGACCTCCACGCAGGGCCCGAAGTTGCTCCAAGAGGGTTCCTGATCCCCGTTGTCGGTGGCCGCAACCGTCATAACACCCGCAGCGCTCCCGGCCGCTGCCGGCGAGAAGCCACAGGCGTCGAGGCCCGAGTTGCCGGCCGCAATTGAGTAGAAGATCGTGTTGGCCGAGCGCTTCACCGCACGGTCCAGCGTACGGTTTGCCTCGCCGCCGAGGCTCATGTTGGCAATCGCCGGCAGGACGGCATTCTTCGTCACCCAGTCGACGCCCTTGACCACGTCCGAAGTGAACCCGCTTCCGGAGCAGGTCAGGACCTTCACGCCTGTGAGCGGCGCCCCAGGCGCGACGCCAACCACGTCGCTCCTGTTATCCCTGGCCGCGACAGTGCCTGCCACATGAGTTCCGTGGCCGTGGCAGTCCGTGTTGACACCATCGACGGCAAAGTTCACATGATTGGTCACATTCAGATCGGCATGCGCGACGTCTATACCCGTGTCGATGATGTACGCGTTCACATTCGTGACCGCACCGCTCCCGTCACCGGCACGCGTCGAGCTCAGATCCGCGTCGATGCGATCGATGCCCCACGGAAGGATCTGCCCATCCGTACTCACCACGCCATCGTCTTCGACAAAGGCAACAATGAGATTGTTCTTGAGCGAGCCGATCTGCCGAGCCGTCAGGCGGGCCGCAAACCCGGGCAGTGCGGCGCTGTATACGTGATTTGCCCGGAACCCCTCGGTGGCCTCGAGCGCCTGTACGGCTCCCACCACACCTGGATCGAGATAATCCCAGGCCGCGGGGTTCTCGAAGGTGCGCTCATCGACGTGATAGCTTCCTAGAAACTCTCGAACGGGACATCATCGCGGAAAATGACGACCACCGGAAAGCTGGCCTCGCTCTGCTGCGCCATCATCACATCCCCGTGGATTACAGCTGCCAGACAGAGACCCGCCAGCATGAAGCACTTCCTCATGTGAATCCTCCAAGTCCTTGGAACTGCGACGCGCGACGCGTCACGGCGGGTCAACTGCTGACCGGTCTCTCCTGTCGAACGCCGAACGCGTCGGCGCTACCAATCGGGTGCAACCGATCTGCCGTTGTCGGCAAAGCGCTCCCGTGTCTCTTCGCTGCGCTCGAAGGTGTGCACCCTCGAGGCAAAAGGGCTCTGGGCTCAGGTGCGGACTCGCGGCTCACGCCGAGGGCTGAGTCGAACCCCCGGGCCGGGATGATTGCTCAGGACTCGCGCAGAATGCGCAGGCGAGTTAAAGTATTCAGTTATGACCGACCGGCGATTAGCAATTGGCGGCCTTCTCGCGTTGACGACGTTGGCTGCGCTGGGCTCGTATATCGCTGCCCAGCGACGAGCGACCCCGGCCCAGGAAAGCGGGGGCGCAGGGACCGTGACGGAAGAGAAGATTGCGCTTCGCTTCTACAAGAATCCCACGCCGGTCGCCAACGTCGCCCTTCAGACGCTCGACGGCCAGACGCTGTCCTCGTCCACATGGCGCGGCAAGGTGACGCTCGTCAACTTCTGGGCAACCTGGTGTCCGCCGTGCAAAGCCGAGATCCCGGATTTGATCGCGCTCCAGAACAAGTATCGGGACCAGTTGCAGATCATCGGTATCTCGGAGGATGACACGCCCGATGTCGTGAGGCGCTTCGTTGCTGAATTCAAAATCAATTACCCCGTCGTCATGGTCACGCCGGAGATCCGACGCGCGTTCCCCGGGGTTGCGAGCCTTCCCACCACGTTCATGCTCGACCGCGATGGCCGCATCGCGGTGAAGCACGTGGGGCTGCTGAGGCCGAACGTTACGGAGCAGGAGACGCGGGCCCTCGCGGGGTTGACGGTCAACGCGTCAATCGAGCGGGTCGAGCCAGACAAGGCGGTCGGCCTGACGAGCACGGCGCACGTGAAAGAGATTCCGGGGGTCGACCTGAAGCGGCTCTCGTCCGAGCAGCGCGCCACGGCGCTGCAGCGGCTCAACGCGGAAGCGTGCACGTGCGGCTGCGAACTGACGGTCGCGAAGTGTCGGATCGACGATCCGAGCTGCAGCGTGAGCCTCCCTCTCGCGCGCCAGATCGTCGAGAACCTCGCATCAGCCGGCAAATCGTAGAACCTTGAGTCGTAGCCATCTGCTCAGGTAGCAGTGGACAGCTTCTTGCTCAACTGACCGCGTGCGTCGATTTGTGCGCCCCCATACTCTTGTGTTCGTCGCATGCGTACTGGCGTCCACCCAAATTCTGTCGGGAAAAGGGCACGATGGTTTAAAACACCTGAGCTCGGAGGCTCGTCGAGAGGCGATCCGGAGAGCACAGGTGTGGAGGCCGAGGGACATACCGGGCACCGACGTGAGGGTCGGCCCAACGGGTAAAGGTGCGTTCGATTCGAGCCAACCGGTCTACTGCACCTACCGCAAACGTCCGATGTCCGGACACACCCCGAAGTTCACGTGTGCCGTGGGTCCCGACGATGAGGTGAAGGTGAAGTACGGTCGCGAGAATGGCGAAGTGTTTGGCGAGGTCGCGGCCACGCGCCTCTTCTGGGTCCTTGGCTTCGGTGCGGACCGGCTGTACTCGGTGCGGGTGATTTGCCACGGGTGCCCGTTTGATTCGCTGGGTGATGCAGGGAGCTCATCGAGGGGCGCCGACGTGGTCTTCGATCCCGCAGCGATCGAGCGAAAGATGGCGGGCCGCACCATGGAGAGCCACACGGATTCCGGATGGTCCTGGCCCGAGCTCGAGCTCGTCGATGAACGCGCGGGCGGCGCGCCGCGCGCGCATCGCGACGCCCTCAAGCTGCTCGCGGCGATCGTCCAGCACACCGACAGCAAGGCGGAGCAGCAGCGCCTCGTCTGCCTGTCGGAAGACGAGGGTGAAGATGCGGCGGTGTGCGCGCAGCCGTTCATGATCATCAGCGACTTCGGCATGACCTTCGGCCGCGCGAACAGGTTCAACCGCGATGCACCGGGAAGCGTGAATCTGGAGCGGTGGGCGTCAACCCCCGTGTGGAAAGACCCGGCCCGCTGCATCGCATATCTCCCCAAGTCAGCGACGGGCAGCCTCGAGCATCCACGCATCTCCGAGGAGGGCCGGGCGTTCCTCGCCAACCTGCTCACGCAGCTCTCGGACCAGCAGATCCGCGACGTGTTCGAAGCGGCGCGCATGCCACTCCGTTCGCTCGATCCGCGGCGGAGCGGCACGATCGATGAGTGGGCGGCTGCGTTCCGGCAGAAGCGCGACGAAGTCGTCCAACACACCTGCCCGTCCTAAAATCATTCATGATTCATGATTCATGATTCGTGGTTCGTGGTTCAAAATCAAGAATCAAGAATCAAGAATGAGAGGACCGTGCTAGGCTGCCGGGCGTCTGAGGCCGGTATGAAGAGGACGTGCGCGTCACGGGACCGCTATAGGGCTCGGTACGAGAATTTTGTATCGGTTGTTCAACAGCACCGGACGGCCGGCTCGCAGGAGCCGTATAGCGGTCCCGGGCGCGCGAAGCGCGCCAGAAAGACAGCGTCGGTCAGCCTTTGGCTGGCCACTTTGTTGATCGTCGGGATCGTGACAACACACGCGGAGGACTGGCCGGAGTTCCGCGGCAAGGGCCGGCTCGGCGTCTGGAACGAGACGGGCATCATCGAGAAGTTTCCCGAAACCGGCCTGAAGGTGCTCTGGCGGACGCCGATCAAGAACGGCTACACCGGACCGTCCGTGGCCGATGGACGGGTGTTCGTCACCGACTTCTCGCCCACCGTCGGCAAGCGCGGCATCGAGCGCGCGCTGGCGCTCGATGAAAAGACCGGCCGCATCCTCTGGACGCACGAATGGCCTGCCGACTACGCCGGCATCAGCTGGGCCTATGGTCCTCGCGCCACGCCAACGGTCGACGGCGACCGCGTGTACGTGGCTGGCGGCGCCAGCGATCTCCTGGCCTTCGATGTCAAAACAGGCGCTGTCCTCTGGCAGAAGAACCTGATCAAGGAGTACGGCGGTCAGTTGTCGAGCTGGGGCTACGCCAGCGCTCCGCTCGTCGACGGCGAACGGCTCATCTGCCTGGTAGGCGGAGAGCCGGACGCGAGGGTCATGGCCTTCGACAAGATGACCGGAAAAGAGATCTGGCGGGCGTTGCCGGTCACCGGCGATAGTGGCGTGACGCAGCCCACCATCATCACGGCCGGCGGAACACGACAGCTGATCATGTGGGATCCGTTCGAGGTCGTCTCGCTCGACCCGGTCACGGGCAAGGTTTACTGGAAGCAGCCATTCAGGGTGAACGCGTCGATGACGGTGGCCACGCCGGTGCAGAGCGGCCCTCTTCTCTTCGTCTCGACGTTTTACAACGGTCCGCTGATGATGAAGCTGGACGAGAGCAAACCGGGCGCGACCGTGCTCTGGAAGGGCAAGAGCGAGAGCGAGATTCAAACCGACGGCCTGCACGCCGTCATCGCGACGCCCGTGATCGAGGGCGACTACATCTACGGCATCTGCAGCTACGGTCAGTTCCGTTGCATCAGGGTGAAGAACGGCGAGCGCGTCTGGGAAACGCAGGACGTCACCAAAGAGCGCCGACGCTGGGTCTCCGGCTTCATCGTCCGGCATGGTACCCGCTACTTCATCAACAACGATCGGGGCGAGCTGATGATCGCGAAGCTCAGTCCGGCCGGGTATCAGGAGATCAGCCGCACGCAGATGATCAAGCCGACGACGCCGCCGGAAAACCGGCGTGAGCGGACGTACGTCAACTGGGTGCACCCGGCGTACGCCAACAAGCATCTCTACACGCGCAACGACGAGGAGATCATCTGCTACTCGCTCGCCGCGGACGGCACGTAGGTGTCGTAGGCAGGCCGGGTCTGAAGACCCCGCCTACTACTCCCGCGCGAACATACGACGTGTCGCCCGATGGCCAGCGGTTCCTCGTCAATACCCTGACCGAGGAACCGACGTCAGCCCCTATCACGCTCGTGGTCAACTGGACGGCGGCGTTGAAGAAATGATCAGACCCGGCCATTTCGGTCAGGTCGGTCATTTTTTCTCATCAGTAGGGGTGTCTAAGCGCCATAGAGCGCCATGTTGACGTGATGCGCACCAGGACGTGCGCTTGCACCTCCGTCCGGCTGAAGGAAGACGCCCACGGAAAGGCAGAGATGCGCGAAGCCCACCGCGGAACGGCTGCAGAGGGTATGACGCATCTTGCCGCGGTGCTCAGCGAGCGGCGCGGCGAGATCGTCGATCGGTGGCAGAAGCGCGTGCGCGGCCAACGTCGCGCGCGGAGGATGACTGCGCCGGCGCTCATCGATCACGTACCGGTCCTCCTCGATGACATTGCCGCGCTGGCGGCACGCCTGCCGCATCGTAGAGCGGCAGGCGTGCCGCACGATGAGACGATGTGCGACGCGCTGCGCTGGCTCGAGCCCGGTTTCGATCTCGAGCAGGTGATACGGGAATACGGTGAGCTTCGGACGGTCATCCTCGAGCTCCTCGACACGGGCGCAGACGTGTTGTACCCGGGCGAGCTGACCTTGTTGAACCGAACGCTCGACATGGCCGTGGCCCAGGCCGTCTCCACCCAGGCGACCGCGCAGCGCGTGGGATGCGCGGCCGATCGCCTGTCGGGAGCGAACCGGGCGCCCGAGACGCTGCTGGCCGTCATGTCGGACGATCTCCGGCATCCGCTCGCGGCCATCATGGCCGGCGCGGGGCTTCTGCTCAGAAAATCGGTTGACGCCGGCGACGACACCACGCGACGGAGCCTCGAGACGGTCTTGCGCGCCGCCTCGCAGATGGATCGGGTGATCGCGGATCTGCTCGACACCTCCAGCATCCTGGCCGGCCGGTTGTCGTTGAATTGCCGTGTGGAGCCGCTGGCCGCCATCGTGGCCGACGCGCAGCATCTGCATCACCCGCCCGCCGTCGAAAAGGGCGTCCGATTGACCTTCGACATCGAGCTCATCGACGTCGAGTGCCTCTGCGACCGCGACCGCATCCTGCAGGTGCTGTCGAACCTCCTCTCGAACACACTCAAAGCCTGCACGTCGGGCGATTCGATTCAGGTCTGGGCCACTGCCCTGGATACGCAGGCCATCATCGAGATCGCGGACACGGGTCCGGCCATCTCACCGGATGACCTGCCTCATATCTTCGAGCCTTGCTGGCGCGGCGGGCACGGCACGAACCACAGCGCGGGCCTCGGACTGTTCATCAGCAAGGGCATCATCGAAGCGCACGGCGGCCAGCTGTGGGTGCACAGCGAACCTGGCCATGGCAGCACGTTCCGATTCACGTTGCCGGTGACGATGAGTGCGGACGCGTCCTCCTGATTCAACACAGACGTCGTAGGCCGCATCTTCAGACCCGGCGCAATTGTCTCACCCTGACGCCGCATCTGAAGATGCGGCCTACGCAGACGTACCTATTGGCGTTCGCCGGACCGTACCGGTAGAATCCGCGCTCATCGGAGGGAACGCACGATGCTGCGCACGCTCTGGCGTCTGGCGCCTGGTTCCGTCTCGCTCCTCGTCGCGCTCGCGTGGCTGACCGCCGGGGTTCACGGGCAATCGGGCGCGAAGAACGGCGAGTGGCCAACCTACGGCGGCGATCTGGGCCACACACGCTACGCTCCGCTCGACCAGATAACCCCCGCGAACTTCAGCAACCTGGAGGTGGCCTGGCGCTTCAAGACGGACAATCTGGGGCCCCGTCCCGAATTTCAATTCGAGTCGACGCCGCTGATGGTGAAGGGCGTGCTCTACTCCACCGCCGGCACACGGCGCGCGGCGGTCGCGCTCGACGCCACCACGGGCGAGCTGCTCTGGGTGCACAGCGAGAACGAAGGTGCGCGCGGCGCCGCCTCCCCGCGACAGCTATCCGGCCGAGGGCTCGCCTACTGGAGCGACGGCAAGGAGCAGCGGATTCTGTACGTCACGCCCGGGTACCGGCTCGTCGCCCTCGACGCCAGGACCGGGACGCGCATCCCCACCTTCGGTCAGGATGGCATCGTCGACCTGAAGCGCGACTTCGATCAGGAGATCGATCTGGTCACCGGACAGGTCGGGCTCCACGCCACGCCGATGGTTGCCAGGGATGTCGTGATCGTGGGCGCGGCTCACGCCACGGGCGCCAATCCGAAGAGCATGCGGAACGTCAAGGGGTACATCCGCGGCTTCGACGTGCGGACCGGCAAGCGGCTCTGGATCTTTCATACCATCCCGCGCCCCGGCGAGTTCGGCGCGGACACATGGGAGTACGAGTCCGCCTCCTACACGGGCAACACGGGCGTCTGGGCGCAGATCTCCGTCGATGAGGAGCTCGGGATCGCGTACCTGCCGGTCGAGATGCCGACCGGCGACTATTACGGCGGGTATCGGCCCGGCAACAACCTGTTCAGCGAAAGCATCGTCGCCGTCGAGCTCAGGACAGGCAAACGTCTGTGGCATTATCAGCTGGTGCACCACGGATTGTGGGACATGGACATTCCGGCCGCGCCAATCCTGGCCGACATCACCGTGAACGGGAAGACGGTCAAGGCGCTCGCCCAGCCGACCAAGCAGGCATTCCTCTACGTCTTCGATCGCTTAACCGGCAAGCCGATCTGGCCGATGGAGGAGCGACCGGTCCCCAGGGGCGACACGCCCGGCGAGTGGTACTCGCCGACGCAGCCGTTTCCAACCAGGCCGCCAGCCTACGATCGTCAAGGCCTGGCGGTTGACGATCTGATCGATTTCACGCCGGAGCTCCGGGCCGAAGCAGAGAAGCTGATTTCACGTTACCGGATCGGACCGATCTTCACGCCGCCGTCGGTCAGCCGGGCTGAAGGCCCCGTTGCTACGCTCACGATGGCGGCACAGGGCTCCGCGTCGAACTGGCCGGGCGGCGCCTACGATCCCGAAACACATATTGCGTACCTCCAATCGCAGAGTGCGGTGGCCGCGCTCGGCCTCGTCCCCCCCGACCCGGGAACCGCCGACTTCAAATACCATCAGGGCACGGTGCTGGCCGGTCCTCGGCGCACCGGCGGCTCCGGTTCAGTGACCGCCGCTCCGCGGGAGGAAGGCGCCGGTCCCGGCGGCGCCGCGCCGCTCACGGTTCAGGGTCTTCCGCTCATCAAACCGCCGTACGGTCGTCTTACCGCAATCGACCTGAATCGCGGCGAGATCCTCTGGCAGGTTCCTCATGGAGAAACGCCGGACAGCATTCGCAATCACGCCGTGCTGAAGGGGATGACCATTCCACGCACGGGACGTCCGGGAAATGTCGGAACGCTGGTGACGAAAACCCTGGTGATCGTCGGCGACCCGGGATTTCAGACAGTTCGTTCGGGCCAGCGCGGTGGAGTGCTTCGCGCGTATGAGAAGGCGTCAGGCAAAGAGGTGGGTGCGATCTCGATGCCGGCCCCGCAGTCGGGCTCGCCGATGACGTATATGCTGAACGGCAGGCAGTATCTCGTGCTGGCTATCAGCGGCGCCGCATATTCCGGCGAGTTGATCGCGTTCGCCCTGCCCGCCCGTCCGCAGTCGGATGCGAGGTAGACGGGACGTACGTAGGATGGAGGCGCGGGTCTTCGGACCCGCGCTTCAACTCTTACCTCGATCCCTTCCTCTCCTCTGCGCGACGAATGGCGAGGATGGTCTCGATTGCGTCCTGATTCCCCTCATGGCAGGCAAACTCGAAGATCTTGGCCTGAACCTGCTTGAGGCGAATGGCGGCCGACCAGGATTTGGTCCACGTCGTCGCGTCCTCGACGGTGACGTCATACTTGATCGTATCCGCGGCCACGCGCGTGAAGCGTTCAACCAGATGCAGATTCTCGGCTGATCCGAGAAAGTTGCTCTTGGGGGAGAAGTTCGCGGTGTCGACGATCAGCGTGTCACCGTCCCATCGGCCCCGCGGGTCACCGCTCCACTGCCGGATGCTTCCCGAAAGATGCGGTCGGCCGTCCAATGGAATGATGCGCGCGTCGTGGAATGCCTCCAGGAAGAGCACGACGTAACCGGGCGATTGGAGGATCTGATAGTAGCCGTACTGCGGATCACCTGCCGCGCCAGCGCCAATCCTTGGCATCCCCGGCGTAATGCATCGCGTGTTGTTGTTGAAGTCCTCCGGCCCCGCGAGGGCGCGCTCCCGTGCCGCCGTCGCGGCCCGTCTTCGCTGCGCCTCCGCGGTCAATGCGGGAATTCTTCCATCGGGCGGATCGACGATGAGCGACGTCCGGTTGTCGAACTCCCTCTCGATCATGTAGGCGGAACTACGATTTGCCCCGTTCGGGTTCCTGAACTGTTCGACATTGTTGAGGGCGGCGAGGAAAAGATTGTCTCCTACCGGAAGGTCGGCATTTCCGTCCTTGAAGAGCCGATCTGCCCGCCGTTTCAATTCAGCAACTTCCTCGTCGGTGAGAAACTGTCTCCCCTCCAACGCCTTCGGTCGTTCGAAGGGCGTTGCGCTGTTGTTCAGCCACACTCCCTGCAGGTCCGGGTGGCCATACGGCGTGCGGGGTGGCTTCCACGTCGGGTGCTGGCCTGCGGTCGAGACAGGCGCACCAATGACGAGGGCGATCGCAATCATCAGAGCCACCAGCCAGGGGCTCTGCCCCTGATTTCCCAGCAGAGCCCCTGACTGGTTACCGCAGTGTCTTTTTGGCGCGCTCCGCGCGCCTAGACCGTTATGCGGTCCAGCAAGGGAAACAAACTTCCCGTTACGGGCCGCATAACGGTCTGAGGACACAAAAGACCGGTCGCTCATTCTGGCCCTCCGTTCAGCCCGTTATCTAGTTCGACGATGGTGCTGGCCACCTGGCGCGCAGCGCGGCGCGATCGACTTCCTGTCCCCTGAGGTAGACCTTCGAGATCGTTCGCGAGTTGGTGATGTCGTCGAGGGGATTCGCGTCGAGCACGACGAAGTCGGCGCTCTTGCCCTGGGCGATTGTACCCAGATCCTCGAGGCCGAGGATCTCGGCGGATGTCTTCGTCGCCGCGACGATCACCTGCCCCGGTGTCATCCCGGCGGCAACCATGTTTTCCATTTCAGTGTGCACTGTCCAGCCGACGAACTGATCGCCCGCCTGCCCTCCTCCATCGGTGCCGACGCCGATCCGCACGCCGGCCGCGTTGATTCGCGCGATCCCGCGGGCCAGGCGGTTCCAGGCGTCACGCGCGCGTTCGAGCTCCTCTGGCTTGGTGCCAGTCAGCCTGTCGCGCAGGCGTTTGACTTGCGCCGGTGACACCGTTTCGCGCACGAGCGGGTGCGGACCCTCGAGCCACGGGGCGTAAATCGTCCGTCTCGGTCCCCCGAGTGCCAGCAGGAATGCGACGCGCGGCCGCTCCTTGAGGAGGGCGATGAGCTCGTCGTCCACGTCGGACACCATGTGCGCAAAAACGTCGAGTCCGGCGCGCACCAGGTCCTTGGCGTCAGCGAGGCCCGTCGCGTGAGCGGCAACGCGCATGTGATGTTTGTGCGCCTCGTCGATGATCGCGCGATAGAGGGCCGGGCTCAGCTTCCGCACCGATCCGCCTCGGTCGTCGACCCATGTCTTGACGAGCTTTACCTTGCGCGCGGCGAGCTCCTGGACGGCCTTCCTCGCCTCCGCTTCGGTGGTGAGGCTGTAGGCGGAGTGCCGCATGTTGTCAGGCCGAACTTCGTCGGGCGGCGCGAGTCCCCTGCCGGCCGTGAAAAAGCGCGCGGCGCCCGGGTGTATCTCGTCGCGCATCTGGAACGGCAGCTCTCCCCAATCCGAGCCCATCGCCATTCCCGCGGCCACGCCGAAATAGGCGTAGCGATGGAGGTGGTCGAGGATGTTCTCGCGGGTGTAGTTCTGCGGCCCGCTCGTGAGATCTTTCATGTACCCGATGTGGGCGTGAGCATCGATGAGCGCGGGGATGATCGTCTTGCCGGTCAGGTCCACGCGGACTGCGCCGGCAGGAGCCTGGACCGTGCCTTGCCGCCCGACACGGACGAACCTGTCGTTGAGGACGAGAATGGCCGAGCGCTCGATCGGCGCGCTGCCATCGCCGACGACGAGCCGCGCACCCTCGAACAACACCGCTCCCCGGGACGTCTGCACGGACGCCTGCAGCGAACACGTCGCCGCCACGACGAGGCCGAAGAGAATACCTCTACCGTCGCGCATTCACTGAGTCAGCCCTGATGCCTGGTCCCTGATACCTGATGCCTGAGACAGCCCTGATGCCTGATGCCTGATGCCTGAGACAGCCCTGATGCCTGATGCCTGATGCCTGATGCCTGAGACAGCCCTGATCCCTGATGCCTGATCCCTGATGCCTTATTTGCCCCACTCGATCTTGATTTGCTTGAGCGGCTCGAGCTCCGACGGGAGCTCCGACTGGCCAGCGGGCATCGAAGATGACTTGAAGATGAACGCAATCGTATCGGCGTACTCCTTGCGACTCATTCGGCCCGGCGCGTCCTGCGGCATCGAGACGCGTACGCGCTCGAAGAGATCGCCAACCGAGAGTCCGTCCCATGACGTCTGGAATTCCTGGCCTTTCAGTGCCGGCGCGCTCTCCTGACCCGAGAGATCCGGGCCATGGCAGCTGGCACAGTTCATCTGATAGGTGGCCTGACCGCGCGTGGACTGCTCTTCCGTAAAGATTCCGTCTCGCACTGTCCGAGGTTGCTGCGCCGAGAGCGACGCCATACTGCCGTGTGTCCAGACGGCAGCGAGTACCCACATCCCGAATACGCCCAGGACAATGCCGCCTCGCTGTATACGTCTGATATGCGAGCGGTTATTGCGATTCACCTGCGCCATATCCCCTCTCTTGCGGTATTGGATCGTCGACGGACCGACGTTTCGTCCGAATGCCGGAACATGATACAGGTTCGCCCATCGCCGAACCCTCACACGGATCGACTCAATGCCTTGAGTCGATCCGTACCCAGGGTCTGACCCCGTTCTGACCCCGTTCTGACCCCGTTCTGACCCCGTTCTGACCCTCACACCATCAGCAGCCAGGGGTGTTCGATCAGCCGGCGGAATTCCGCCAGCAGTTCCGCGCCGGTCGCGCCATCCAGGGCGCGATGATCGGCCGACAGCGTACACGACATCACCGTGCCGACGGTGACCGCGCCGTCGCGCACAACCGGCCGCTGGATCGCGGCGCCGACGCCGAGGATGCAGCTTTGCGGCGGGTTCACGATGGGATACAGGCTGGTGACGCCATACATCCCGAGGTTCGAGATCGTGAATGTCCCGCCCGTATACTCCTCCGGCCGCAGCTGGCCGGCGCGCGCGCGGTCGGTAAGCGCCTTCAACTCCCGCGAAATCGTCGCGAGCCCCTTGGTTTCGGCGGAGCGGATCACCGGCGTGATGAGACCGGCCGGCGTGTTCACCGCCACCGCGATGTCCGCCGAGTCGTACACACGGACGGCGGTCTCGGCCCATGCCGAGTTCGCGAGCGGCACTTTGCCGAGCGCGAGCGCCGCTGCGCGGACGACGCAGTCGGTCACGGTGAGCTTCAGATCAGGATCGGCCTCCCGGATGCGGGCGCGCGCCTCGAGCAGGGCGTCCACGGTGCAGTCGATCTGCAGGTAGAAGTGCGGAATCGTCTGCTTGGCTTCCGTCAGCCGCGCCGCCACGACGCGGCGCATCTGCGAGAGCGGCTGCTCATCGAACCCGGCAGATGCCGGCGCGACCGACGGCGAGGAAGCAGGAGCCTTGCGGGAGACAGCTGGCGCGGCGGCACGACCCGCCGGCAGGCCGCGTCGCTCCCGGAGCACGCGCTCCACGTCTACCTTCCCCACGCGGCCGGCGGGACCGCTGCCGCGAATCTCGCCGAGATCGACGCCGGCGACGATCGCCATTCGCCGGGCGAGCGGCGTCACGGCGATCCTCTCATCTGACCGGGGTGTTCCGGCGCGTTCACCCGACGGTTCCTGGACCTTCGGCTCCGGCGCGATCTCCGCCCGCCCCTCGGCGATCACGGCGAGCAGGCCTCCGGCCTCCAGCGATTCTGTGCCGGCTGCGACGACGATCCGTTCGAGCACACCCGACCCGGGCGCTTCGAGCTCGACATTCGTCTTGTCGGTCTCGAGCTCGGCAATCGGTTCGCCTGCAATAATCACATCGCCTTCGCGCTTGAGCCACACGGCGAGCCTGGCGGACTTCATCGGTTCGGCAAGCTGCGGGAGGCGAACCTCTATGGGCACTTTCACTCCTATTCGTGATTCGTGATTCGCGATTTGTGATTTGAATCGCGAGATGAATCACGAATCATGAATCATGAATCACGAATAGCTTTGCGGCCGCGTCGACGATCGCATCCGCGTCGATGCCATACGCCCGGTACAAGTCAACGATGTCGCCTGACTGGCCGAACCGGTCGACGCCGAGCGCGACGACCCGGTGTCGTCGCACTGCACCAAGCCACGACAACGTGGCTGGATGGCCATCGAGCACGGTGATCAGACCCGCCGTATCGGCGAGCGGCTCCAGCAATCGTTCGACATGCGATGAGCCCGGTGTCTCCGCCTTCTGGGCGGCTCTCCATCCGCGGTGCAGGAGATCCGGCGAGGTCACGACGAGCAAGCCTGCACCGGGCACGTCGTCGGTAATCTGGCGATGCGCTTCGATTGCATCGGCCACGACCGGCCCGCAGCACGCGATCGCGAGCTCGGCGCCGTCCTCGGGCGCCCTCAACCAGTAGCCGCCAGCGACAATGTGCTGCGCGAGCGTGGACGTGAGCTCGCGCGGGATCTGATCGAGCGGCCGCGTCGAGAGTCGAAGATAGACAGAGCCGCCGTTCACGTCCTGGAGATGTTCGAAGCTCCAGCGCAGCATCTCGGTCAGCTCGTCGACGAATGCTGGCTCGAATGCCGTCAAACCCGGTTGACCGATGCCGATGAGAGGCGTCACCACCGATTGATGCGCGCCGCCCTCCGGGGCGAGCGTGACGCCGGCCGGCGTAGCCACCAGAACGAAACGTGCGTCCTGGTAGCAGGCGTAGTTCAGCGCATCGAGACCGCGGCTGATAAATGGATCGTAGACGGTGCCGATCGGCAGCAGCCGCGCCCCGAACAATGGGCCGGCCAGGCCGAGCGCCGCGAGGAGCAGGAAGAGATTGTTCTCCGCGATGCCGAGCTCGATGTGCTGGCCGCGCGGCGACATCGTCCAGCTCTGCGGCGACGAGACACGCACGTTCGTGGGAAGCTCGTCGTGCTCGCGGCGCGCGAAGAGGCCGCGGCGGTTCACCCATGGGCCCAGGTTGGTCGATACCGTCACGTCCGGAGAGGTCGTGACGATATGGTCGGCGAGGTCGGGATGCTGGCGCGCGATGCTCGCCAGCAACCGGCCGAACCCTTCCTGCGTGGACGTGCGTCCCCCTGCCGGCGGCTCGAGACGCGCCGGCACGGCGACGTGCGGCGCGTCGTGTCGCCGCTCCGCCGGCTGGGCAAAGGGCACCGACGCGATGAACGACCGGAGGTCATCGGCCAGCATGTCGAGGCCCGCAAACGGCTCCCACTCCTCGCCGTCCCGTATGTGCATCCTCGACTTCAGCAGGCTCGTCTGCTCGGGTGTCATCAGTCCGGCGTGGTTGTCCTTGTGCCCGGCAAACGGAAGACCGTAGCCCTTGATGGTGTAGGCAATGAAACACATCGGACGATCGTCGGTCACGCCGTGTAACGCATCGAGCACCGTCTCGAGGTCGTGTCCGCCCAGGTTCGTCATCAGGCGTTGCAGCGCGTCATCGTCATGCTCGTCCAGAATCTCCCGGATGCCGGAGGTATCGCCCAGATCGGCGAGCAGGTGCCGCCGCCAGGCCGAGCCGCCCTGGTAGGTCAGCGCCGAATACAGCGAGTTGGAGCAGTCGTCGATCCAGTCACGAAGCGCGTCGCCGCCCCGCCGCGCGAAGACGCGCTCGAGCAGGGTGCCGTACTTGAGTGTGACGACGTTCCAGCCCATGTCACGGAAAACCGAGTCGTACCGGCGGTACAAGCGGTCGGCGCAGACGGCATCGAGACTCTGCCGGTTGTAGTCGATGATCCACCAGACGTTGGCGATGTCGTGCTTCCATCCCTCGAAGAGCGCCTCGAAGATGTTGCCTTCATCGAACTCCGCATCGCCCGCGAGCGCGATCATGCGGCCGCGAGGAGCCCGGGTGTCGACCAGCCCCTTCAGGCGAAGGTAGTCCTGAACCAGAGCCGCAAAACTGGTGATGGCCACGCCCAGGCCCACCGATCCCGTGGAGAAGTCCACGTCGTCGCTGTCCTTGGTGCGGGATGGATAGGACTGCGCGCCGCCGAACGCGCGGAACTTTTCGAGCTTCTCGCGCGACTGCCGCCCCAGTAGATATTGAATGGCGTGATAGACGGGGCTGGCATGCGGCTTCACCGCGACACGGTCGTCGGGCGTGAGGACATCGAAATACAGCGCCGTCATCAGCGTGACGACCGATGCGGAGGAGGCCTGGTGGCCACCCACTTTCAGGCCATCGCGCTTCTGACGCACGTGATTGGCGTGGTGAATCATCCAGACGGCAAGCCAGAGAACCTTCTCCTCCAGCGCCTTCAGGCAGGCAATCCGTCCCGCGACGTCGGATCTGCCGCCCACGACGGAAAAAACGGAGCCTCTGTCCATACTGCCTCGGATCGGCCCGGCGTGCGCCGGGCACAAGCCGAACGGATGCTACCAGAAAGCTCCTGACTCGTCTTCCCCGACGATGGATCCGGTGACACCGGCATTGCGTTCCGCACATCACGAATCGATGACGCGCGACGTGCGCGCTATGGGTGACGCCGCCGCCGGCTCAGCGGAACGCGTGGTGCGGGCCGGCGCGGCCGCGGCAGGTCCGGAAAAATGTCGAAGAGGTCCATGAACCCTCCCCCGTGCACGTCGCGAACGAGCCTCGGCTTGCGGGGGTTCGGCGGCCTGCCCATCGGACGCTCCCTCGGCGGCACGCTCACGTGCTCCGGAGGCGGTCTGCGCGGCTCACGCCTCAATGGTGGTCTCACCGCTGGCGCATCACCTTCTCAACGAAGAACGCGGTGACGGCCGCCGCGAATGCGTCCGCATCGGAAGACCCCGTGCGGTCCTGCATCTGGCCGCTCAGCCAGAGCGCAGCAAGGCCGTGGACGAGTGACCAGGCCGAGGCCACCGTCACCATCGGGTCGGCGCCGTTGAGATACCCATCCGACGCCGCGCGCGCCATCGTGTCGCGAACCGCTGCAAACGCGCGACCGGTTGCACGCACATACAGCTCGTCGTGCGAATCGAGCAGCTCCGCGCGGAACATGATCCCGAAGTGCTCCCGGTTGTCCAATGCGAAGCGCACGTACGCACGTCCCATCGCCTCGAGCACATCCGGCGGTGTCGTCGCATGCGCGCTCGCGACCGCGTCGCCCATGGCCTCGGCAAGGCGGTCGTAGCCCTGCGCTGCAAATGCCGTGAGCAGCCCCGACTTGTTGCGGAAGTGATGAGCCGGCGCGGCGTGCGACACCGACGCGCGCCGCGCCACCTCCCGGATCGAGACGAACGCGATGCCGCGCTCGCGAATGATGCGCCCGACGGTGTCGAGCAGCGTCACGCGGAGGTCGCCGTGGTGGTAGTCGCGCCGCCGCGCGGACCGGCCGGCGGCACCGGCGGTACGATGAGCGCGACCGCGCCGCATCCCCCGCGAAGTCCGGTGTCGCTGCACGTCGGGACCTTACCTCATACGGGCGCCGCGCGCATCTTGACAACGTCTAGATTGGGTCGGCCCGCCGCCTGCCGCTTCGAAGGCCTCCGGTGATTGCGATGACTCTGCGCGTCGATCATCGCCGTTACTGCGCGTCGACATCGCGCACGACGGAAATCGATACGCGGATATGCGCGAACTTGATCGTACAACGGGCAGCGAATTTGCTAGACTCACGCCGCGACTGCGAGCGAAGTGCTCGCGGAAGGAGAAGCGTATGCCACGTGGCGTGGATACAGGTAGCAAGAGCGCACGGCAGAAGGAGCCGATCAAGAAGTCTGATCGGAGCCGCAGCGAACGGACGGACGAGACGACGGCGCAGACGGCGAACACGGATCCCTCGGAGGCCGCGGACAGCTCGCGCGGTGGCCGGGGTGCGGCGCGAAAGGGTGGCCGCAAGAGCAGCGCCCGAGGCGCCGCAAAGAAAACCGCCCGCAAGAGCACCGCCCGAAAGAGCACCGCCCGAAAGAGCGCACGCCGTGCAGCGGCCGGCTCTCGCAAGAAAACATCCCGCGCGGCCGGGTCGGGCAAGACCGCAGCCCGGAAGCGCACGACCTCGAGCCGGAAGACCAGCGGCGCCCGTAAGAGCGCAGCCGGTGCCAGCAAGACTGCTGGAGCGGGTGCCAGCGCGGCGCCAGCAGGCGGCGGGCGAGCGACGAGCCGTGCACCGCGCACGGCCCCTGATGTGATGACCGAAGAATGGGGCACCGGGGCCGGGGAGCATGGGACCGGCGGCGGCCCGATGGAAGAGGAAGAGGACGAAACCCACGAGTTGTGAGCTCCGAGCGACGCTCCGCCTCATTTCTGTGGCCCCGCTCGGCGGGGCCTTGGACATCTCCTAAGGCCTTTCGGGGAAACGGGCTTCATTCGAGACGATATCGGCCTTAGGGGATGTCTGAGGTGGGCCTGGTTGAATACCGCAGCCAGGGGCCGCCTGGCTTGGCCATCAAAGGGAAGAGCCTCGGCTCGTCCTGTTCATCGACGACGGTCTGCGACGCGGCGCTCCCGCCGACGCCGCTCGACCCCGGCGGGCGGCCCGGCGTTCGCGCGGCGCCGATCGGTTCCCGACCGGCGGTCTTTGTCCGCACGCAGCTCGAACGCGGCGGGCCCGCCCGAGCTGTCAGACCCTTCCCGCGCGCCACGTCGCGTGGGCTCCAGCAAGTCGAGCAACCCATCGTAGACCGCGCGCGCCTTCGCATCCCCCGGCGTTCGAAGCAGGATTTCGCGCATGTACTCCGCCGCCGCGAGCACATGTGTTCGCTGCCAACCGGTCAACGGCCGGGGAACTGCCGAATCACCCATTAGATGCCCCGTACGCTCGAGTCACGAGATCCCAGCGCGGTCTGGCACACACGAACCGGAACGTACTGCCCGCGCACCGTCATGTTACACAAGACAGGCACGGATCTGGCACGAGATCGCTGCAGAACGGAGCCTCAGGATGGGCTCGGTGCGAGCCCGTTATGCGGCCCCAACGTGAATCTTGACTCGTGTAGACCGCATGACGGGCTAGGCGCGGAAGCGCGCCAAAGAGGCTGATCGAACCGGTCAAGGGCTCTGCCGGGGTATCAAGGGCAGAGCCGACTGGTTCCGTCGTGCGGTCGGTCCGGACCGGACCGGGGAGGACACATGCTGCATCTCGCGCTCACGTTCCTTGTCATAGGTCTCGTGGCCGCACTCCTTGGCTTCACAAGCATTGCCGGCGCATCGTTCGCCATTGCCAAATTTCTCGCCGGGCTGTTCCTCGTGCTGTTCATCGTGTTCCTGATCATCGCGGTCGCGGGGGTCCGAAAAGTCATGGACTAGGCGCGCGAAGCGCGCCAGAAGATACTGCGCCAACCAGCCAAGGGTTGAGCCCACTATCACTGGCAGAACCCTTGGCTGGTTTGGTTGTGCGATGATTAGACCTGTTGTTGCGACGCCTGCCGTTTCCCCTCGCATTCATTGCAGCGCTGGTGACCGGCGCCTTGCTCCTTGCACAGGGGACGCCGCCGCCGGCCCCGCTGGTCCTCGTCTCGCGGGACGGGCGACGTCCCGTGCCGACCACCATGCTCAGTGGACAGGAGCTCATCGCCCTTGATGACGTGGCGAATCTGTTCCAGGTATCGGTGCGCGAGGATGCTCTGGCCGGAGGGGTCACTGTCGGTTACAAGGGGCGCACGATCGTTCTGTCCTCCGACCAACCGATGGCGTCGGTCAACGGACAAGTGGTGGCGCTGCCGGCGCCAGCCGTCCATGCCGGCCGCCGTTGGCTGGTCCCGGTCGAGTTTCTGAGCCGCGCGCTGGCGCCGATATACGACTCGAAAATCGAACTCCGACGAGCGTCGAGGCTGCTGATCGTCGGGGATCTGCGGGTCCCGCGTGTGGTCGCGCGCATCGAAAGCCCGGGCCCGCCGACACGGGTAACGGTTGAGGCGACGCCAGCCGCGACGGTGACGGTGGCGCAGGACGGGCCGCGATTGATGGCTCGCGTGGACGCGGATGCGATCGATCCGACGGTGCCCACCGCGGGCGCTGGACTGGTCGAACAGATTCGCGCGGGAGACCAGCCGGGAACGCTCGTCGTGCAGTTACGCGGGGGTGCCGGAACGCCGCGGACGACGATCGGCTCATTCGACGGCGGCACGAGGGCGACCATTGACGTGCCCGCGGCCGGCGCGCCCGAGTCGGTCTCAGCCCCTCCGCCGCCGCCCCTGTCCACGGACCCGCTGCCACCGTTTGCCGCGTCACGGCCGGTGTTGCAGACGATCGTCATCGACCCCGGTCACGGAGGCGACGACAGTGGCGTCAAGGGTCCGAACGGCACCCTGGAAAAACAGGTGACGCTCGACGTCGGCCGGCGCGCCCGCACGCTGATCGAGACCCGGCTCGGCATCCGTGTGATTCTGAGCCGCGACGAGGACCGGCGGGTCCGTCTCGATGAGCGCGCAGCAGTGGCCAACAACAGCAAGGCCGATCTGTTCATCAGCTTGCATGCGAACGCGGCGCTCGTACCAACGGTCTCGGGTGCCGAAGTGTTCGCGCTCGGCCTCGATCGCGAGGGCGAGGAGGCCCGCCGTTCTGCGCAAACTGATTCGGTGGCGCTTCCGGTGCTTGGCGGGGGCACACGGCTTATCGACGTCATTCGCTGGGACATGGCGCAGGCGGCACACATCGAGGAGTCATCCGTGCTCGCCTCGATGCTCGAGGAAGAGCTCCGCACCCGCGTCCCGATGGGACCGCGGCCGCTTCAACAGGCGCCCCAGCGTGTGCTCGTCGGCGCGAACATGCCGGCGGCCCTCGTCGAAATGGGGTATCTCACCAGCGCCCCGCAGGAAAAGCAGCTCACGTCGGTGGAATTCCAGACGGCGTTGACCCAGGCGCTCTATGAAGTGGTTCTTCGTTTCCGCACGTATCTCGAAGGCCGACGATGACCCGCAGATGGCTGACGGCGGTGGTCGTGGCGGTAGTTGTCGTTGTGGCGGGCGCCTGGGCGTTGACGCGGGGTCTCGAGTTCCTGATGCGTCCGGCGACCGAAGCACATGCGCCGGCAACCGAGCCGCAACAGCCGAGCACGGTCCCCCATATCACCGCGACCCTGTTTTATACGTCCGAGGACGGCCGATATCTGGTACCCGTTCGGCGAGAAGTGCCCCTGGCCGAGGGGACCGTCGAGCAGGGCAAACAGATCATGTTGGCGCAGCTCGAGCCCGCGACAGCGCCGCTTGTGTCGGCGATCCCGACCGGCACGACGCTGCGTGCGTTCTACGTCACCGATCGGGGTGAAGCGTACGTCGATCTCAGCCCCGAGGCATCGACGATGCATCCCGGCGGGTCGGCAGCCGAGCTGCTGACCGTGTACGCGATTGTAAATGCCGTCACGGCGAATCTGCCCGCGATCATGCGCGTGCAGATCCTCCTTGACGGAAAAGAGGTGGACACGCTCGCCGGACACATGGATCTACGGCGTCCGCTGCAGCGAAACGAATCGCTGGTGCAACCCGAGGGATAGACTCCTTATATGCGCGCAGACGGTCGCCTGCCCGAGCAGCTTCGCACGACTCGCATCACCCCCAATTACCTCATACACGCCGAAGGATCGGTACTCGTCGAGGCCGGGCGGACGCGTGTCATTTGCACGGCCAGCGTGGAAGACCGCGTACCACCATTTCGCCGGAACACGGGCAAGGGGTGGGTCACCGCGGAGTACGGAATGCTGCCCCGCGCGACGACAACGCGCATGCAGCGCGAATCGACCGCCGGCCGCGTCGGCGGGCGCACCCAGGAAATACAACGGCTGATCGGCCGCTCGCTTCGCGCGGTCACCAGGACGGAGGAGCTCGGCGAGCGGACCATCACGCTCGACTGCGACGTGATCCAGGCCGACGGCGGGACCCGCACCGCCGCGATCAGCGGCGCCTTCGTGGCGCTCGTGCTCGCGCTCCAGCGGCTCCGCGAGCAGGACCTGCTGAAAACCATGCCCGTGACCGACTTTGTCGCGGCCACGAGCGTCGGCATTGTCGATGGCACTCCCATGCTCGATCTCGCATACGAGGAGGACTCGACGGCCGAGGTCGACATGAACATCGTGAAGACGGGGGGAGGCCTCTACATCGAGGTCCAGGGCACGGCCGAAGCGCTTCCCTTCGGTCGTGAGGCACTGAACCGGCTCCTCGATCTTGGCGATACAGGTGTTCGGCAGCTCATCGCGATCCAGCGCAACCTCGTCGGTCACATGTTGAGCAAATGAGGCGGCTGCTCGTCGCCACGACGAACCCGCACAAGCTGCGCGAGATTCGGGGGCTGCTGGCGGGCGTCGATGTCGAGCTGATTGGCCCCGACGCGCTGCCGCCAATCGCCGAGCCCGAGGAAACCGGTCGGACGTTCCAGGAGAACGCCTGCCTGAAGGCTCGTCACTACGCCGCCGCGTCGAGCATGCTCACCGTTGCCGAGGACTCCGGTCTGGTGATCGACGCGCTCGACGGAGAACCTGGCGTACGTTCGGCCCGGTTTCTGCGGCCTGACGCCACCTACTCTGAACGCTTCGAAGAGATCTTCCGCCGTCTGGCCCAACACCCCGACCGCCCGCGTACCGCGCGGTTCGTCTGTGCACGTGCCGTCGTCGGCGACGGCGACGTAATGTTCGAGACGACCGGTACTATCGACGGCGAAATCACAACCGAACCGCGCGGCCGTGCGGGTTTCGGGTACGACCCGATCTTCTACTATCCGCTCTACCAGGCCACGCTTGCCGAGGTCACGGAGGAGGAAAAGCTGCGCGTGGCCCATCGCGGCCACGCGTTCAGAGCGCTTCGGTGCTGGCTCGAGACATTGCGTACGTAGGCCCTGCGTAAATAGGCCGGGTCTTTAGACCCGGCACCACGCTGCGCCGCATCGAACCAGTCAAGGGCTCTGCCGGGCTCTGTCCTTGATATCCCGGCAGAGCCCTCGTCGCCTGGTTAGACCCAGTGTCTTTTTGGCGCGCTCCGCGCGCCTCGCCCGTTATGCGGTCGCACAACGAGTACAAAATTCGCGTGTGTGGCCGCCTAAGGGCCTAAGGATGCGGCCTACGTACACACGGCCTACGCCATTTCAATGTGTGAAGACGAAGAACGGAGAACGCGTTGCTGTGTTCTCCGTTCATCACCCAGAGTCTGGCCGCGGGCGGCGACGTGTCGACCGCCCGGGATGGAGATGGCAGGAGAGGGCGGCCCGATGGTCTTACGGCTCGTGAGGCAGGACTTTTACCATCAGACCTGGCAGGGCACAAATTTCAACATCTATCTCGCGGCCCGAGCGACAGGCTCGGATCGCACGAACGCTCCATCACGGGTTCGAAACAGAAACTTCGCATCAACAAGCGCTCCCAGAAGCGCATCACAGGCGGCGCGATCCAGATTCCACAACCGCTGCGCCTGCGCGGTCGTCAGACGAAGACCCGGCATCTCGATGTATTCGCCTTGAACACGTTGGAGGACATCGTCGAGCGCTGGCTTCTGTACGGGCATCGTCAAAGCTCCCATCCGTATACTCGAACTGAAGTTGGTCCCCTGTGCTGGAGCAACCGATGTGCCACCGGGGATTTTCCATCCTGCCGTCCGACTCGGAGTTGTAACCGCTAAGAAAGGAAGAACTTAGAGCTCTGCAGTTTTTGCCATCCTTTCCGACCCACTATTTTTCGCCTACGAAGGTGTAGTTTGCCTGACAGGCGTCTGTAGTGAAAGACATCAGTTCCGGTCGCCTCCCCCAGGGTCCGGATCGAACCGGGCAAAGACCTTAGGGCACATCGGTTGCAGCGGTTATGGGGCAGGAGATTATCAATGACGCTCAATCTGGTACAGCATCGCAGCGAGCCGAATGTCTGGAATCGCCCTGCGGGCTGGAAGGAGTGGGATACCGAGCGTTGGTTGCTCGCATTAGGCGCGGGGGCGCTCCTCGTAATCGGGTTGAAGCGGCGGTCGTTGCCAGGCTGGTTGCTTGTGGCTGGCGCCGGCTGCCTCGCATGGTGGGCTGCAACGGGCAGCGAAGAGCGCCGCGTGCGGCGCCACTCACTGCGGGCCGCCCTCCCGCGTCGTCCGGCCGACCTGGTCCATGAAGCCTCGGAGGAATCGTTCCCGGCCAGCGATGCCCCGTCGTGGACGGGCAACACGGGTCCAGTGTCTTCGCATAGCCACTGACGTGTCATGGCCTTCCTGCTCGCCTATCTGAAGGTACCGCTGACATGGCGCGACGTCTTCAAACGCGCGCTCCATGAGGCGTTCTGGAAGGATAACTGCCTCGGTCTGGCAGCCCAGCTTGCCTACTACTTCTTCTTCGCGCTCTTCCCGGCCCTGCTGTTTCTGATTGCCCTGGCAAGCTACTTTCCGCTCGACACGCTGATCGACGACATGTTCCGATTGCTGGGCGGCTTCGTGCCGCCCGAGATTCTGTCGATCATCACCGACCAGATCAAAAAGATCTCTGAAGGCCAGCAAGGCGGACTGCTCACGATCGGCGTGCTGACGGCGCTCTGGAGCTCTTCGTCCGCAATGACGGCCGCCATCGACACCCTGAACCGCGCGTACGACGTCGAAGAGGGTCGTCCGTGGTGGAAGGTGCGTCTGACAGCAATCCTGCTGACCGTCGGCGTCGCGCTCTTCATCCTCGTGTCCTTTGCGCTGGTGGTCGCGGGACCGACCGTCGCCGAGCGTCTGGCCAATGTGTGGGGCCTCGGTCCGGCGTTCGAGTGGACGTGGAAGATCCTGCAGTGGCCGATTGTCTTCGCGTTGGCGAGCATCGGCATCGCGCTGATCTATTACTTCGCGCCGGATGTGAAGCAGGATTGGATCTGGTTGACCCCGGGGTCGGTCTTTGCGACCTTGCTCTGGTTGCTGGCGACGCTTGGCTTCAAGTTCTACGTCGCGAACATGGGCAAATTTACCGAGACCTACGGCGCCATCGGCGGCGTCATGGTCCTCATGCTCTGGTTCTACATCTCCGGGCTGGTCATCCTCATCGGCGCGGAGATGAACGCGGTCATTGAGCATGCCTCGCCGCACGGCAAGGATCCGGGCGAAAAGGTGGCTGGACAGAAGCGCATGATTGGCACCATGGCGATGCGTGCGTGGATCGCGCGCCGCCGTCGTCGCGGCCAAAAGGTGCCGAGCGCGGACGAAGTCAGCGAGGTGGTGGAAGGCAAGGCTCCCGTACCAGTTCCAGCGACCGCCATGGTCTCCACGCCGCCGACTCGCCGGCTCTTGCCACCCGCACGACGCTTCTCCGACTGGCTGATTGCCGGCGGAGTCCTCGCGGCCGAGATATACCTGGCCGCGAAAGCCCTGAGCTCCCGCAAGAAACGAGTGTAACCAGTCACGGGCTCCGCCCTTGATAGCTTCCACCCCGGCGGTCCGCCGCCGGCGGACCGCGAAACCAGTGCTTGCCGGTCGCGGTCGCGAGCGACCGCGACATGAAAAACGCGCGTTGGGGACCCCAGTCCAGCGGGGCCCGCGACTGGTTGCTAGACCCGCGCTCTGCTGCTAATGCTTCCGCAGCTTCACGCGCCGCACCGCGTGATCGCGTCCCTTCTCGAGAATGAGGTGCGCCCGCTCGCGCGTAGGCACGATGTTCTGGCGAAGGTTGACGAGGTTGACCGTCCGCCAGATGTTCCTCGCCACGTCGGTCGCCTCCTCGGGTGAGAGATGCGAATAGCGATGGAAATACGAGGACGGATTCTGAAAGACCGTTTCCCGGAGCTTGAGGAAACGCTCCATGTACCACTGCTCGATGTCAGCCTCGTTCGCGTCCACGTAGATCGAAAAATCGAAGAAGTCCGAGACGAACATCCGCATCGGCCGTCCGGGTCGCCCGTCGCGCGTCTGCAGCACGTTCAGTCCCTCGACGATGACGATGTCCGGGCGTTGGACGACCTGGAACTGACCCGGAACGATGTCGTAGGCGAGATGCGAGTAGACGGGGGCCGTGACTTCCTCCACGCCGGCCTTCACATCGGCCATGAAGCGCACGAGCCGGCGGACGTCATAGCTCTCGGGGAACCCTTTCCGAGCCATCAGCCCCTTTGTTTCGAGCACAGTCCGCGGCAGAAGGAATCCGTCCGTTGTGATCAGGTCGACCTGCGGGTGTCCCGGCCACCGGGCGAGAAGGGCCTGGAGGATGCGCGCGGTCGTGCTCTTCCCCACCGCCACGCTGCCTCCGATGCCGATGACATATGGCACCCGCTGCCCCAGTCCTCCGAGGAAGGTATCGGTCGCGGTGTGAAGGTTCTGTGTCGCCGCGACATACAGATTCAACAGGCGTGAAAGCGGCAGATAGATGTCGGTGACCTCGCCGAGCGAGACCTGCTCGTTGAGGCCGACGAGCGGACGCAGTTGTGCTTCCGAGAGCGGCAGCGGCGTGGATGCTCGAAGGCGGGCCCACTCCGCGCGCGTGAACTCGACATAGCGCGAAAGCGCAACCGGCTCGCCCGGGCGAGTGCCCCGCACCGCGGCATTCTGCCAAGGTTCCGCGGGCGCCGCAATGGCCACATCCGGTGCCGAAGCGCACCGCATTGCCCCTCGTTCGCATTTCTGTGAACGGATCGGGGGCCCGTTGACGGTTCGCCACTCGAGAACCCGGTTGGCCGGAGTCGCCTCGCGGTATACACTTGCTAATGATCGGAAGTTAGCCCACAACGCTTCGCCCGCGCCCAGATCGATTCGAGCCGTTGTGACTCGTTCCTCCTGCGTGCTCGCCGAGCGGGAGTGGAATCCGCCACTCAGGCTGGTTTTCGTCGTTCTTCCCGCATGACGGGTGAGCCCGCCAGCGGGCGCAGGAGGTCGCGAGATGGGCCGCAAGCTCTTTGTGGGCAATCTGCCGTTTGAAACCGCCGAAACAGACCTCGAGCAGCTCTTTGCTCGAATCGGCAACGTGGAATCGGTTAACGTGGTCCGCGATCAGATGACGGGGCGGCCGCGCGGGTTCGCGTTCGTGGAGATGCGGACCGATGAGGAGGCGCAACGCGCCATCGCGGAGCTACATGAGTCGGAGCTCGGCGGACGCCGCCTGGCCGTCAACGAGGCGCGTCCGAAGCCAACCGGTCCCGGCGGGGGCGGCGGAGGATTCCGTGGCGGGCGTGGCGGTGGCGGAGGTGGCGGCGGTCGAGGCGGCAATCGCGGACGCGAGCCTCGCTGGTAAGATTGAGGCGCTCAGGAGATGCCCGAACGAGGAAAAAATATTCCACTCTCACCGGCACTGCGAATGAGTGTCGAGGGCCCTTCATATAGATTGGCCCTCCCGGTTTCCGACGACATGTAGCCCTAGGAGGACCATGGTCAATCGCTCGCGCCCGACGCAAGCCAAGCGCGCCCGCGAGAAGGCGCTCATTGAAAAACGCCAGCAGAAGGCCGCCCGTCGCCAGGATGCGAAAGGGCGCCGGCCTGGCTCGGCGCGCCAGCCCGGCGAGGTCGATCCCGACATCGCCGGCATTGTGCCTGGTCCGCAGCCGCATCCATTTCTTGACGACGAGGATTTGGAAGAGGAGCGGTAGGGGCTCCGGGCGCATTCGAGCCGGCGACGAAAAGGGCGATGGGCGACGCTCTCCGATGGATGGGTTGCCCTTTGCCTGCCCGCTCCCTTCCTCACTCACCTGCCCGCGGCGAAGGCGCATTTTGAGGGCGCCTGCGCTGGTGGGAATCATGAACCAGCAAGGCTCGTAACAATCTACGTCGTTGCGGTCGCTTCCCGTCTCCTCCTGGCATTGCTTTCGCAGCAGAGCAGCTCGGAGGTGGATGTGATTCTCTTTCTGGTCATCCTGCTGGTCGTTTTGTGGCTCCTCGGAATGGTGACCACGTACACGCTCGGCGGCTGGCTCCACATCCTGCTGGTCATCGCGATCATCTTCCTGCTGATCAGGGTGATTCGCGGCGAGCCCGTATAGCTGAGCCTTGAGGCGCGCGCGTGTGTGCCGGGCGGCTGTCGACACGTGCGCTGACACCAGGCTTAATTGCCGATGGCAACAAGCGAGGATGCCGTGCGGAAGTACCATCGGCCGTCAACGAGCGCCGGCGACGCCAGCGTCGGCTCGTCGAGGGGGTTGACGTGCAGGAGCTTGAACTCGCGCCCTGCCTCAAGCACGAACGTCTCCCCGTCGTCGTTGGTGAGGAACACCTTGCCGTTGACGGCCACCGGCGATGCGGAAAAGCCCTCGCGTCGCGCAACGCCGAGACGGCCTTGAAAGAGCACCGCTCCTGTCCTGGCCTCGAACGCCGTGACGATGCTCTGCATGTCGTTTACGAGGTAGAGCACATCGCCCACGAGGATGCCCGAGGGCACGAAGGGAGATCCTCTGGGCGTCGACCATGCGACGTGCGTCGTGGTGACGTCGCCGCTGCCGCCCGGTCGAATCGCGAGCGTCGGGCCGGCGCGGCCCGACGAACAGAAGACCAGACCATGTCCGACGACCGGCGTCGGGACCACCTCGAAGCCGAGACCTGATGCTCGCCAGAACTGTCGGCCGCTCGCTGGATCGTAGGCGTACACCCTTCCCTGACTGCTGACGATCAGTTCGTCGCGATCGCCGGTGCGAATCACGACCGGCGTCCCCCATCCGACCGTCTCGCTCCGTTCGGCGCGCCAGCGCACCTTTCCCGTCTGCGCATCGAACGCGGATACGAAAGAGGAGGACCCGGCGTCCTGGTAAACGATGACCATGTCCTTGTAGAGGACGGGCGAACCCGCGCTGCCGTGATAGTTGTCGAGGCGGCCGACAGTGGCGTGCCACAACAGCCTGCCCTCGAGATCGGTAGCGACGAGTCCCTGTGCGCCAAACGAAGCGTAGACGCGCTGGCCATCGGTGACCGGCGTGGCTGACGCATGCCCGTTCTTCGGATGCGCGTACTCGACCCCGGTTTGAGGAGCGAACGTTTCCCAGAGCCTCGTGCCATCGTTTCGTCGGAACGCCAGCAGCGACAATCGGCGTCCGCCACCGTAGGCGGTGGTGAGGAAGATGCGATCGTTCCACACGATCGGCGACGAGTTGCCGCGACCGGGCACCGCCACCTTCCATGTCACGCCCTCGCGACCGGACCAGCGATCGCGGTATGCACCGGCGCGGACGACGCCCTGTCCGGACGGCCCGCGCCAGCGCGGCCAGTACTTGGCGGCATCACCGCCGGGCTCGATCATCTGCACCACGTCCGCGGCCGC
>DASYQV010000195.1:0-5482 GCA_036005125.1 Vicinamibacterales bacterium | reverse complement strand
ACATCCTGCGTGACGTTGAGGCCGCCGTCGTGCGCCATCACCCGGATAGTGAAGGTACCGGGCGTGCGGAACGTGACCGTCACCGGAAACTTTCCGTCCGACGGGAGCGGCGGCGGAAGCCAACCCGGCGTCCACGGCGTGTTACTTTCAGGCCGGTAGTCTGGGTAGACGTTGAATTGCGGGGGATCGAACGTGACGTCCCTGGCGGGACCCCGGTAGACGAACCATGCCACCCTGAGGCCCCACGCGCCGTGTCGGCCGACGAGCCGTGTCGGCGCCGGCATCGGCGGGGGGATTCCGTCATCGCCCGCCTCTGCGACCAGCTTCAAGGGCTCCCCGAGCTTGACGGTTCGCTCCAGAGGTCCTTCGATGCTGACAACCGGCGGCGTGTTTGCGCGCAGCCTCGCGTTGTTGTGACCGAAGTCGCCGATATCGAACTGCTGCAGTTGCGGGTCGGTAATGTATTCCGGTTTCAGCGACGCATATGTCCTGTTGGTTTTTCCGCGGATGGTGAGCGTCCAGACAAGCTCCTTCTTGCCGAAGTCGCTTGGAACCTTCACGCGAAACACGTAGCGGTTCCGCCTGGGGAAAAAATGCGTGGGCTGACCTTGATCCGGCCCTCCCGGTTCCACGTTGTTGGCGGGCCCCACCGGGATGTCGAGCTCTTCATCCCAGTTGCGATTGAAGTACCCGAAGACGAGGTTGAACGTACCGTCGGGGTTCTCCTCCCAACCGTCAAAGGCTGGAGTGATGTCCTGGCCGCTCCGGAAAGCGGTCTGACCACCGGCCCACTGCACGGCGATGAACGAGACACCGAGCACAATAACGGCCGGTGCGGCCGCATGCACGAATGATCGCTTGAGAGTCCTCATCCTGAGTACTCACGCCGGGTCTGAAGACCCGGCCTACGTACGTCTATGTACGTAGGCCGCATCTTTAGATGCGGCCTACGTAAATCAGCTTACGGCTGCTGTTGGGCGGTGCTCTGGCGCACGCGCTGTCTCGCCTGCCGCGCGGCCACGGCCTCCTTGTACTGCTCGTTCGTCATCGCGACGAACCGTGACAGGTTCAGGAACATGTCATCGATCGAGCGGTTCCCGTAGCCCTTCCAGTTTCTGGGATCGACCACTCTCGGGTTCCTCGCCGTGTTGTCGTACCACGCCGTGACTTTCAGAAGCGTACCTATCGGCAGGAGAGGCGCGACATCGTCCTGGTACACGTACACCTTGACCCAGTTGTGGTTGTATCCGGCGCAATTGAGCGTTTCGGCGAACCCGCTCGGATAAATCGCGTCGACGCACATTCTCTTCCCGCTCGAGTGAAGGTGCGGTTCGAAGGTGGCGAGCATACCGGGCTTGGCGACCCGCATGATGCCTTCGAGCTTCACGTTCGGCTCGCCCTGCGGGATGTCGAGGTCGAAGGTCAGAAAGCTCTCCAGCCCACCGGTCTCGGTGTACTTCGGCCGATAGCCTGGCGGATGCAGTTTGAACCCGACCTCGATCTTGAACGGCATCTCGATGCCCATCGAGTGGAGGTGCAAATCCCAGTTGAGAGACGAGCCCGCCTTGAGCCTCACGCCGAGGTCATCCGGGTAGATAGTCGCGTTCTGTCCCACCTCGTACGTGATGCTGAACGCATCGCTGTCGCCGCGCCGCTGGGGCGACGAGCTCTGTGTCTGCGTGACAATCACATCGTCGGGGAGCCGCTCCCGCGAGGTGATCACCGCATGATGGACCAGGAAGAGGCTGAGATCGCCGGCGGCTCGTCGTACCGCCGCCTCCTTCAGCCTGACTTCCCTGACCTCGACCGCCTTGATGTAGCGGTCCTCGGTCAACCCGATCGGCGACGAATCGAGCAGACCATACCAGTCCGCGGCAACCGCTTTGAGCGTGTGTTCCGGCGATGTGACCACGAGGTCCGGCTCGCCGATGGTCCATCTCGAGGTGTCGGTGAACACGCGCGCGGGCGGCATGTCCGCCGGATCGCCTTGCGGCGCACCGTTGTCGACCCATTTCGCAATCAGCGCGACCTCTTCATCGCTCAGCGACGGGTCATCCTTGAACTTCTGAATGCCGACGTTCTTCTCGATGAACCAGGGCGGCATCTCTCGCTGCGAGGTCTTCAGCTTGATGCTTCTCGCCCAGGGTCGAGCGTCCTGGTACGTGATCAAGGGCATCGGCCCGATTGACCCGGGACGATGGCAGCCCTGACACGAGCGCTGCAGGATGGGCGCGATGTGTTTCGTAAACGTGACGCGCGCCGGCGTGTCGGTCTGCGCAGCCGCAAGGCCAGCCGTAGCCAGCACGCCCGCGCCGACGAGGCCCGTCAGGGCCATCCGCGCCATTTTCGGCCAGGAACGCCTCATGCTCTCCGGCATCACGATAGCCTCCGCCATGGTACACACTATCGCCATCGACAACGCCGCCAGTCTAAAACTGCCGTCCAATAGCGGTCAAGGCATTTTCGGGCTCTGGAGGGCGCGGAGACGGTTCAAACGCAAAGCTCACCGAGGCCGCTGAGTCTTTCCTGTACAGTCTCCGCGTGCTCGGCGCTCTCGGCGTTTAGATCGTTCTCCGCGTGCTCGGCGTTTAGACGTGGACGGAGGCTGACTCAATGAGCGATGGGTTCGTTCTGGCCAGGACCGCCGACGGTCGCGACATTTCGTTTCTGCCTCAGCTCGCCAACCGTCACGGGTTGATCACCGGCGCCACGGGTACCGGCAAGACCGTCACGCTTCAGCATCTCACCGATCAGTTTTCGCGGCTGGGCGTCCCCGTGTTTGTTGCCGACGTGAAAAGCGACCTCTCGGGCCTCGCGGCCGCAGGCACCGCGACGCCGAAGCTCCTCGCCCGGCTGCGGTCATTGCACGTGCCTCAACCCGAATGGGCCGACAATCCGGTCGTGTTCTGGGACCTGTTCGGGCGTCGCGGCATTCCGGTTCGCGCCACCATTTCTGACATCGGGCCGTTGCTGCTCGGCCGACTGCTGAGCCTGAACGCGACACAGCAGGGTGTGCTGACGCTGGTGTTCAAGATCGCCGACGACAACGGGCTGCTCCTGCTCGATCTGAAGGATCTGCGGGCCATGCTGCAATTCGCCGCCGACAACGCCGCGCAGTTCCGGGTGGGGTACGGCAACATCTCGGCGGCGTCGGTGGGCGCGATTCAGCGCGGCCTCCTCGAGGTCGAACAGCAGGGCGGCGAACATTTCTTCGGCGAGCCGATGCTCGACATCGACGACCTCGTGCAAACGGATCGCCGCGGACGCGGCGTCGTCAACGTGCTCGCCGCGGAGGAGCTCGTTCGAGCGCCCAAGGTCTACTCGACGTTTCTGCTGTGGCTGCTGGCGGAGCTCTTCGAGCGGCGGCCCGAGGTCGGCGATCGCGACAAGCCGGCCCTCGTCTTCTTCTTCGACGAAGCGCATCTGCTGTTCACCGACGCGCCGACCCCGCTCGTCGAAAAGATCGAGCAGGTCGTGCGGCTGATTCGATCCAAGGGCGTCGGCGTCTATTTCGTCACGCAGAGTCCGGCCGATCTTCCCGACATTGTCCTCGGTCAGCTCGGCAACCGCGTGCAGCACGCGCTGCGCGCCTTCACGCCGCGTGATCAGAAGGCGGTCAAGGTGGCCGCCGAAACCTTGCGGCCCAATCCCGCGATCGACCTGGACCGCGCGATCACCGAGCTCGCGGTTGGCGAAGCGCTCGTCTCGGTGCTGGACGAAGCAGGCAGTCCGAGGGTCACCGAACGTGCGTGGATCCTGCCGCCCTCGTCGCAGATCGGGCCGATCGACGATGCCAGGCGTGCGGCCATCCGTACGGCATCGGCGGAACTGTACGGTCACTACGAACAGACCGTCGATCGCGAGTCGGCCTATGAGAAGCTGAAGGCGCGCGCCAGCAGGTCGGCTGCGGCGATCCCGGGCACGGCGGCAGCAGGCTCCGGAACCGTTTCAGACGGAGCGGCCACCAGCGGTCAGGCCCCCGGCCTGTCGGACGCACTTTCCGGTCTTCTCTTCGGAACGACGGGACCGCGCGGCGGTCACCGCGACGGCTTGCTCGAGTCTGCGGCCAAGAGCGCGGCGCGGACGATGGGCTCGGCTGTCGGTCGCGCGATTCTGCGGGGCGCGTTGGGCTCGCTCGCCGGCGCCAGCTCGCGATCACGGCGGTGACGAGCGATGGAGTACCGGGGCGGATACACGGATCCGCCCCGATACCTGACTCGAGCAGCGATGGCCTATCGACAGTGCACGTCGATGAAGATCGTGTCGCCTGGCCAGTTCGGGTCTACCCAGACCGCGACAGTTTGCGGGCCGTCCCCTGATAGTTCCCCGCAACGAAAACGTCTCCCACCGTAAAACATCCGCCAGCGCGACACGATACAGGAGGAAGACTTAAGGTGGCGGTACGGACTGAAAGCCCGCGCGTGTCGACGATCAGGAGTCTTCGGCGAAACACGCAAACAATTTCAGGAGGTCCCCCTGAGCAGGAACTTCTGGGCGCGGCGGCCGCCTGCTGTTTCCGCCGAGTACAGGTTGCCCCGCGAATCGGTCGCGATGTAGTGCACGTCAACGAACTCGCCGACGCCCTTTCCCTGCGTTCCGAAGGTTCCAATCAGCGCGAGCGTTCCGCGATCGAACATGAAGATGCGTCCGTGATCGAAGTCACAGACGTACATCACCTTCTGCTGCGCGTCGGGCGAGAACGTAATGCCGCACGCCGTACGCGAAGGGCCGGCCGCCATGTTGACGAACACCTGTGTGATGTACTTGCCGTCCAGGCTGAAAACCTGGACACGACGATTGTCGCGATCGCCGACATAGACGTGTCCGTCGTTCGACACGCGAACCGCATGCACGATTCCGAAATGCTCGGGACCCTCGCCGCCATCGAATTTTCCCGGCTCGCCGTATGGCACCCCCGCGGGGTGATCCTCGGGTGGTCTGCCGAAGGCGCCCCACATCCGCCTGAACGCGCCCGTCCTGCCGTCAAAGACGATCACGCGCCGGTTGCCGTAGCCGTCGGCCACGAAGATCTCGTTCGTCTTCTTCGAGAACGCGCACTCGGCCGCCTCGTGGACGTTTTTCGTATCCCTCGCCCCGCTGCTCCTGTTCCGTCCACCGATCTGCATCACGAACTTGCCCCTCTTCGTGAACTTGAGCAGCATGTCGTCGTAGGTCTGATTCGGCCGCGAGCGGCCGAAGTTGGGGTTGTTGCCGGTGATCCAGACGAAGCCGCTGGGATCCAGATCGAACCCGTGCTCGTTCTCCGGCCAGTCGTATCCGTCGCCCGGGCCGCCCCATCCCCGGAGAAAATTCCCCGCCGCGTCGAACTCCAGGACCGGCGGAGCCGCGTGGGCCTTCTGATCGGCCCGGACGCTGCGGGGACGCTGCAGGATCCAGACGTGATCGTCCTCGTCGACGCGGATTGACGTGACGGGCCCGAAGATCCAGTTGTTCGGAATCTTCGGCCAGTCAGGGTCGACCC
>DASYQV010000194.1:0-15277 GCA_036005125.1 Vicinamibacterales bacterium | reverse complement strand
GCGGGGAGCCACGTCTCGTTGTTCACCTTCTGACGCTCGTACATCGCGACGGTGCCCTTGTGAATGCGTGCGAAGAGGCCCAGGCCGATTGACAGGTCGTCGATGGCTTCGATCTCGACGCGCACCAGTTCGTAGTCGGATTCGCTGATCCAGGCCCGCGCCTTGAAATGGCGCATGATCTTCCCGTCGGGCGTCTGTGGCTTCACATCGCGCTTCGGCGTGAGCACCGCGAGAATGGTGTCGTGGCCGCGAATGGGTTCGCGTTTCACCATCTGGATGTCGTAAATCCGGAAGAGGTCGTCGATCGCGTCGGTATATCTCCGGCGCTCCGTCTGCAGCTCCCGCGTCGCCTTTCTCCGCTCTGGGTCTTTCGACAGCTTCCGCGCATAGGCCTCGACGTTTTCCCGGCGCTCGCGATCCGCCTTGGCCAGCTTGTCGGCGGGGACGGGCCTGCCGTGTTCCTCGATCACGCGGCGATAGTTACCTTCGCCCGGCAGACCCGGGTAGACCTCGGAGACCGTGACCTCCTCGCTCCTGGCGCGTCCGGCCGCGTCAATGTTCTGGTCGACGCGCCGCTCGGTGAACATGTAGCCGCTCTGTCGCTCCTCATCGGTGGCGAGGTGTTTCTTCACCTGCGCGGCAAACGTCTCGTAATCGGGAAGTGGTCGGGCCTGCTGGTCCGGGGCCGCGAGAAGCAGGAGAGCCAGGAACATCGGCCGCATGACGGAATTATCCCATTCCGAGCCGCTCCGGGATCCGCACAGACCGCGGTGCGCTCATCCGCATGACCGGATCCTGTCGAGGAATTCAGGATGTCTTCAGGATTTCGGTGTCCGATTTACTGGTAGGATGGGCCGGACACGCAGAAACGTCATCTGCATGTCACGTCCCACGATTCGATTCGAGCGCAGCAGTTGATTATTTCTTCGCGGCGGCGCGCTTGGCCAGGTCGCGGAGGAAGTTGACGGTGTTCCAGATGTCCTCGTCGCTGATCTTGCCGCCCCACGGTTCCATGAAATACGGCGGATCGGCCGGCGGCTTGCGCTTGATTCCCTCTTTGATGGTCTTGAAGATCTGGGCGTCGGTGCCGCCATGATCCCACGTGGCATCAACCAGGTTTGCCGGCTTGGAGCCGGCGGGCGCAGTGACGCCGTCGCCTTTTCCCTGGAGACCGTGGCATGAACGGCAGAAACGCGAGTACACCGTTCTGCCCGCCTTCACCGACTCCTCGGATGCCGGAATGGGATTCTTCTGCCGCGCGAGCTCCGCTGCAACGAGCGGGGCGGAGACCCCACGTGACGAGCCGGCTGTCACGCACCAGCCAGCCAGCGCCAGAACGGCACACGGGGTCGAGAGGGAACGCATCATCGACCTCAATCCTCCTGAATTCGAATTCGTCGTGGAAGGCGGGCAGTATACCGTACGCGTCGAGGTCGATCGGCGCGCGTCGCGACGCATCGCCATCGTGGCCGCGACACCCTGGCGGATTTCGGGGGAAACCGTGCGCTAACGGGCGTTTCTCGCGGGGCACGTTTCTTGACTTGCCTCTGGCCGTCGTGTACAGTCCGCCCAAAGTTTCGACGTCATTCGTCCGTGATGCGGCTGCCAACGGCAGCTTTGTACCCGTTGCCGGACCGCATAACGGACTGGGCGCGCGGAGCGCGCCGAAAGACGGATTGGGCGCGCGGAGCGCGCCGAAAGACAGTGCGTTAACCAGGCAAGGGCGCTGCAAGGATATCCAGGTCAGAGCCCTTGACTGGTTTTCGTGGCGGCGCTCCGGTGCTCTGGTATCGTTCGTTGGCGGCCCGTAGCGTCCGCGCAACGTTGTATACGGAGGTACGAGAGATGCGAATCGTGAGGGGAGTTCTCGCCATGTTGGCCCTGGGCGTCGCCGCCGCAGCAGTGGCGTGCGGAGGTTCGTCTGCGCCACCCGCCGGCGGCACTGGCGGCACAACTCCCGCGCCCGGTGCGGCTGCGCCATCGGGCGGACCGAAGACGCAGCCTTACGCGAACCTGGCTCAGCTCATGCGCGCCCTCCCTTTCCCGTCGTCGAACATCATCTTCGACACGCAGACGCATAATCCCGACGAGGCGGACAAGAAAAGTGCTGAGGGGGGTGGCGGTGGCGCAACGGCGACATTCGCGGGCGTCTATAAAGGGTGGCCACTCGTCGAGCACAGCGCCCTGGCCCTTGCTGAAACGGCGAACCTGATCATGATCCCCGGTCGTAAATGTCAGAACGGCAAGCCGGTTCCGCTCGACCAGGAGGACTTCCAGAAGGCCGCGCAAGGGCTCGTGAATGCCGGACTGGCCGCCTACAAGGCGGCGCAGTCCAAGAACCAGGAGCAGATGATCGAAGTGAGCAACACGGTCGCCGAGGCGTGCGCCGCGTGTCACGAAGTCTATCGCGACACGCCGACCGACGCCGACCGGTGTACACCAAAAGCGAAGAAGTAATCGTATTCGTACTTCTTAACCCTGGATTGAGAATGGACTAGACAATGTTCCGCCCTCTTTTCGAATTCGTGGATGCTCTGCCAAGCAGCATCGCGCTGCGCGAGTCGGTGTACGGCTACACCGCTCTGCTGACGACGCACGTTCTGAGCATGTGCCTGTTCGCGGGATTGGTCATCATGATGGACGTGCGGCTGGCAGGTTTCGGTAACAAGAAGACGCCGATCTCCGAGATTCAGAAACGGCTCTTTCCGTGGCAGACACTCGGCATGGTGGGCTCCACGATCACCGGCGTCCTCCTCTTCTACGGCCAGCCCATGCGCTACTACGGCAAGGTGTTTTACTGGTCGAAGATCGCGATGATGATTCTCGCGCTCCTCAACTTGCTGTACTTCCATCTGAGGACGTACCGCTCGGTGTCTCAGTGGGACACGGATATCACGCCGCCAATGAATGTCAGGCTTGCGGGTATTATTTCCCTCGTGCTCTGGGCGGCTGTTGTGGCGACCGGCCGGTTGACCGCCTACGACTGGCTGACATACCGGTAAGCAAAAAAGGAGAGTTGACCCCCATGTCCTTGTTGCCTGTCGTCGAGGCCATCGAGGCCTCCAGGATCAGTACCGTGATGCGCCAGGACCCGTATTTCAGCGCCGTGGTGAACGTGATCCACCTGCTCGGGCTGGTGATATTCGCTGGAAGTATCCTGATCGTCGACCTGCGCCTGCTCGGTGGCGGGATCAAGAAGCAACCGCTCGCGCAGGTCGCGCGCGACGCCCAGCCATGGCTGATCGGCAGCCTGATCCTGATGCTCTCCACCGGCATTCCTCAGATTCTGTTGACGCCGACCAAGCAGTACTACAGCCAGTGGTTCTGGCTCAAAATGGAAATCCTGCCCATCGCGATCATCTACACGTTCACCGTTCGCCGGATGGTTGCGCAGGCGGCGGAAGGGCGGGTGCGCCCCGTGTGGCGCATGCTCGTGGGGCTGGTTTCGATCGCGATGTGGACGGTCGTGCCGATTTGCGGACGACTGATCGGGTTGCTCTCCTAGGAGCCGGACTCCCCGCCGCACCTTCAGTGTCCGGGGGCAAGGTCCTCTTGCCCCCGTTCGTCCCGGCAACTACATGATCAGTACGGGAGGCAGGGTCTCAATGAGCTCGATGTTCGCGTTCTCCACCCTCGGACTGCCCTCGACCTGATCGCGGTTCAACCGAACCCAGATTTCCTTGTTTGGTGAGTCGACCTTCTCGATGGTGGTCGGTGAGATCAGTACCGACTTGCCACCAACCCAGTTGCTGGTGTCTATGACCAGGTAACGCAGCCTGCACTCTTCATCGACGAGGAAATCGTCCACGTGACCGATCTCTCCGTCGGCGGCATGAATGTGATACCCGGTCAACTTGCTCGTTTTGTGAAGCATAGCGACCCCCATGTGAAGCTGGTGCAAGCAGGCTGCCAGCCCTGAACGCCCAGGTCGCGAAGCCAGCTCGACGGATGGAACGGCACGCCTTCGGCTTAGGCCTCGTGCAGGAGATTCAGGACCGAAGCCCCAAGCCTGAAGTCTAGGGATACCACGCGCCCATTCGCACTTCGGTTGATTCGCCCTTCATCGCGTCCCGGAATGCCTGCAGGCTCTGAGCGACCGTGATGCCGCCTGGCAACCCCCGGGGTTGCGCTTTCGGGTTCGTCAGACGTGCCGTGTAGTCCTGATCGTAGTGGTAGAGGTAGACGACCTTCGGCTTGAGGATCTTGGTGCAGGCGGCGGCGGCGCCCGGCATCATCCGCTCGACCGGGATATTCATCGGCATGAATGCCACGTCGATGTTCTTCAGCGCCTTCATCTCGGGTACGCATTCGGTGACGCCGGCGAAGTAGATCCGCTTGCCTCCGAGCGTGATGACGTATCCGTTTGCTTCCCCCTTCGGGTGTTCGGGCGGCCCGGGCTTGATGTCGTAGGCGGCAATCGCCTCGACGCGGACGCCGGCGGCGACCGTCGATTCGCCATTGGCGAGCACGATGCCGTCCGGGACGCGCGACTTCCCGTTCGACGCGATGACGACGGGCGCGCCCGGCTTGCGGAGGCGCTCGATCGCCTTGACGTCCAGGTGATGTCCGGGATCGTCGGTGATGAGAATGAGGTCGGCGCGCTTTGCGCGCGACAGGTCGCCGACGCTCCAGGGATCGACCTGGATCACCTTTCCCGCGTGCTCGATCTGCACGCTGGCGTGGATGATCGGTGTGATTTCGATGTCGCCGCCGGTGGCCGGGAACCGGTCGGCAGCGCTCGCGAGGACGGCAGGAGAGAGCGCAGCGAGCACGGCCATGAACCAGCGCATGTTTTTCTACTCCTTCCGGAGGATGGACGTCGCATCCACCTCCGCGCCTTCTGCGTTTCCGTGACGGTAGAGCAGCGTAGCTCAACTCCGGTTGCGCCGCTAACCCTATCTCGAACCGGCAGCGCCTGCAACGGACGCGTGCTCGAGTACAATTCTGCCGCCACTTTCAGGGAGCAGGTCGTATGCAACACGCCGCACGCGCGCATGCCTGGCTGATCGGAATCGCGATGACCGGACTCGTGGCCTTCACGGGCGCGGTCACCGCTCAGAACGGCAGATCGGCGATGCCGACGTGCGATCCGGACAACGGGGGGCTGAAGCTGCAGGCTGGTTTCTGCGCCTTCGTTGTCGCCAGAGATCTGGGGATCGCTCGCCACATCGCCGTGGCGAGGAGCGGGGATCTCTTCGTGTCCATTCGCAACGAGGACGCCGACACCAGGGGAGGCGTCATCGCGTTGCGCGACACGAACGGCGACGGCCGCGCCGACGTGCGGGAGAAGTTCGGTGAGGACGGCGGGACCGGCATCGCCTTGCGTAACGGTTATCTCTATCTCGCCACCGAAACCGCCGTCGTCCGGTATCCGATGAAGGACGGTGAGCTCAAGCCGTCAGGCCCCGCCGAAGTCATCGTCACGCTGCCGGATCAGACGGGGCATCGGGCCAAGGGACTCGCGTTCGACGGCAAGGGCGGCTTGCTCGTTAATGTCGGCGCGCCGTCGAACGCGTGCCAGGAGAAGGATCGCGTAAAAGGGTCCCCCGCGCAGAATCCGTGCGCCATGCTCGAGAAGCACGGCGGCATCTGGCGCTTCGACGAGAACACACGGGGGCAGACCCAGGAACACGGAGGGCGGCGCTACGCGACCGGAATGCGCCAGCCCTACGCGCTCGCCTGGCACCAGGGCGCGCTCTTTCTCGTGCAGCACGGTCGAGACCAGCTCGACACCCTGTTTCCCGACTACTACACCACCGAGGACAACGCGGAGCTGCCGTCGGAGGAGTTCCAGCGCGTCGAGGAAGGCGCCAACTTCGGCTGGCCGTACTGCTACCACGATTGGCGCCAGGGCAGGCGCCTCCAGATGCCGGAATACGGAGGCGACGGCAAGAAGGTTGGCGACTGCGGCAAGTACCCGCTGCCGGTGGCAGCCTATCCGGGTCACTGGGCACCCGGTGACCTCATGTTCTACTCGGGCACGCAGTTCCCCAGGAAGTATCAGGGCGGCGCGTTCATCGCGTTCCAGGGTTCCTGGAACCGGGCCCCACTCCCGGCGGGTGGATACAAAGTGGTCTTTCAGCCGATGAACGGGGCCAAGGCGGCCGGGGCGTACGAGGTGTTCGCCGACAACTTCGCCGGCAGGAATCCCCTGATGGCGCAACGCGACGCCGAGAGGCGCCCCGGCGGGCTCGCGCAGGCTCCGGACGGATCGCTTTACATTGCCGACATGGTAAAAGGCACGATTTTCCGTGTGCTTTATCCAGGCGGGACATCAGGCAACTAACCGTCGCGGCGCGCAGCCGCAAGGCGTATACTGCGTCAGAACAGGAGATTCAGATGCGTAACCGATTCGTCGCTGTCATGAGCATGCTCGGGGCGCTCGTCGCGATGGTGTGGCTGGCAGCCGTGCCCCTCGCCGGCCAGGCCTCGTCATCGGGGACGAACGGGACCGGTGACACCAAGACGTATGTCGTGAAAAAGACTCCGTGGGGCGACCCGGATCTGCAGGGCACCTGGACGTATGGCACCATCACCCCGCTCGAGCGACCCGCCAACATGAAGGACAGAGAGTTCTTCACGAAAGAGGAGGCGGCCGCGCGCGAGGCAGCCCAGGAAGTCGATGCTCCGCCCCGACCTGGTGACGTGGGTGCTTACAACGCCTACTGGTTCGACCGCGGAAAAGTCGCGGCGAACATGCGGACGTCACTGATCGTCGACCCGAAGGACGGCAGGCTTCCGTTGACACCCGACGCGCGGAAGATGCTTGCGGCCCGCGCGGAGCACAGGCGCGCGCACCCTGCCGACTCCTGGCTGGACCGAGTCCCGTGGGATCGATGCATCACGTACCATGGCGTGCCGCCGATTTCAACGGGCTACAACAACACGTATCAGATCCTGCAGGCTCCCGGATACGTCGCGATCCTCGTCGAGAACATCCATGACGTCCGCATCATCCCTCTCGATGGGCGTCCGCAGCTGAGCGAGAACATCCGTCAGTGGAACGGTTCGTCGCGGGGTCACTGGGAGGGCAACACGCTGGTCGTCGAGACGGCCAACTACAGCGACAAAACCGAGCTGCGATTCCCCGCATCGAAGAACACGCGCTCGGTGGAGCGGTTCACCCGCGTCGGCGACAACATGATCGAAAACCAGTTCACGATCACCGATCCGACCATCTACACGCAACCCTGGACCGCGATCCGTCCGATGCCGAGGCTGCCCAACTACAAGATCTACGAGTACGCCTGTCATGAGGGCAACTACGCGATGCCACACATCCTCGCCGGTGCCCGGGCGGAGGAGAAGGCCGCCGCGGAGAAGGCGAAAAAGTAATCGCTCCCTCTGAGGGACCCTGTCCGGACATCGAGGCAGGGTCCCCCCCGACGAGTCCCTGACCCACCCGACCGCGGATCTGCCCCGACGGCCCCCCTCCAGCGATTGCATACTGTAGAGCTCGCGTCGCAGCGAGCCGAATCCCTATTTTGGAACCCTGGCCAGGGATGCGCCGGGGCGGGTCACAGCCGAGGTTAGCCCGGCGGGCGGTCCGGGTTTGCCCCGAACCCGATGGATCCCCTCGAATATCGGGATGTCGGCCGGCCCCGAAATGGTAATATCCGCGTGCCAGAATTCGATGCGGGAGGTGCTAATGAGGGCTTCAATCGTTGCGGCGTTGATCGTGTCGGGTGCCGTTGCCTTTGCTCTGACCGTTGAAGCACGGCAGGAAGGGAAGGCTCCGAAAGAGCACACCATGACGGGGTGTGTGGAGAAAGGCGCGACGGCGAACCAAGGCGTGGTGATGAACACTGCGGGGAAAGGTCCAAAAATGATCGGGATTGTGGAGTCGAAGGCGAATCTGGCGCCCCACGTCGGCCACAAGATCGACATTACGGGTACCGCCGTGCCGACCAAGGAAGCGGAGATGATGAAGCCGGTGCCACCGAAGGCTGATCATTACATGAAGATCACAGCCATCAAAATGGTATCGGCGACCTGCCCGTAGTCGCTCAGCTGCTTGCAGTGTCCGCACGAGGACGGCGTGGTGGCCGCGCCGTCCGGTCGCCTCATCTCCAACGCTCCTCACCGACCTCTCAGTACTTTTCCGTAGAAGAACAAGCGAATCGATGTTCTCATCGTACGCGATCGTTTTCCGTGTGCCAGGCCGCATGCCGGGCACGCTCGTACATCGTCAGGTCCCAGAGGCCGGACGTCACATCGTGACGCACGATGTAAAGGTCTCCGTCGTGACCTCTCAGCTTGAAGTATCGATGGTCCGGCGCCAGCCAGCGGTCGAGCAACTCGACGACCTCGACCCGGCGGTCACCGATGACTATCGCACGCGGCGTCTCCTCGCCGCGATGGCCGGCATAGCATTCGACCTGTATCATGACTACCTGCGCTCAGTTTACCCTGTTGGTCTCACGCAGGCCGCATCTTTAGATGCGGCCCGGCGCCAGGTCTGAACACCCGGCCTACGTGCGCGAACGGATTCGTCCCTTGACTCTGCCGTTCAAACGGACAGAGGGTGAGGAATCTCACGATGCGGGGCCCGCTCTACAGCGTCAGCTACGACGGCAAGACCGTCACACTGTATCTGGACATCAACGGCTCGACGTGGGGCGTGAATGTGCAGTCGATGGGGAACGAGCGCGGCTTCCAGAGCTTCGCGTTTCATCCGGAGTTCAACCGGCGCGGCGCGCATGGCTACGGCAAGTTCTGATCCGACAAGCCGAAGAATGGTCAATCGAGCTCGCCGCCGCGAATCTTCTCGATCTTCGCATCCCGCTCCGCGACGAGCCGCTCGCGGTCGGCGCGGAATTCCGCCTCGATGGTGTCATGCTCGCCCGGATCGAACGTCTTCCTCAGCCGCGATTGTTTGAGGACTGCCTGTCCGGCAATCTTTGCCTCATAGAAGGTCCGGACCTCGGCAATGGCGGCTTTCTGCTTGTCGGTCAGCGGCCGATGCTCGACACCCGCGGCCTCGTCGCGTTTCCGCAGCCGTTCCATTGCCAGTTCGTAAGCGGACTTGAGCGGTTTGTCTTCAGCCATGGCAATTGAGAGGGAGTGGTCGATTCGATGAGCCCCGCATCTCGCCCGCTCCGTTTCCTCATGATACACGGCGTCGCGCGAAGCGACCGCGACACACCGCATGACCGACGAGGCCGCACGCTCTGAAGCGGGATCAACGTCGCAGCAGCTCGACGTGGTGAGTCGTGGCCAGACGACGCCGTCGATGTGTACGCTCGAGCCCTCCTCAGCGTTTTTGATCAAGCGGAGGGGGAGCTGTGCGGATGCTCCGGACGATCTGGCCATGGCGTTGTAACGACAGTTGGAGCAGCCATCCTCCGTTTGCGCTGACGCGGTTCCTCTCACGGACCGATCTCGAGGCCGAGCTCTGGGTCCTGACACGGGGGCCGCAGGCGAGGGCGATGTTCGTTCGCCCGGCGTTGCCCGACAGGATGTTCCGGACCGTGTCGCGCGCCATTCGCGCGAATCGCAGGATTCAGCCGGAGAACGACTGGATCACCCGGATTCTCGAGGCTCATTACATCCGCGGGCTCGGACCGGGAGACGTGGCGCACGTGTTCTACCGTGGCGGCTGCTCGATGCGGATGCTGAGGGCGCTCAAGGCGCGCGGCACGGCAATCGTGCTCGAGCTGAGCAACTCCATGGGACACACGGTGACCAGAATCCTCGAGGACGCGTATCGGCGCGCCGGGTGGCCGGTCGAGCACGATGTCAGCCCACAGGATCTGCAGGCGGATCTGGATCTGCAGCTGAGGCAGGTCGAGGCGACAGACTTCATCCTCAGCCCCAGCCCGGCAGTCACTGACTCCCTGCTCGAGTTAGGTGCCCCGCGAACCAAGATACTGTCAACGTCGTACGGCTGGGATCCGGAGAGATTCACCAGGGGACACACGCGCGCGCTTCCGGAGATCAGTGGGGTCACGGTGTTGTTTGTGGGAACCGTCTGCGAGCGCAAGGGCGCGCATCTCCTTCTCGGGGCGTGGAGCCGCGCGGGCATCGACGGTCGTCTGGTTCTGCTGGGGTATATCGCGCCTCGCGTGGCGACCCATTGCGCGCACCTGCTCAACCGCCCAGATGTGATTTGCGTGCCATTCAACCCCGACCCGGCGCCGTTCTTCCGATCCGCGGACATCGTCGCCCTGCCGACGCTCGAAGAAGGGAGCGCCCTCGTGATCTACGAGGCGATGGGCGTCGGGCTTCCGTTGGTGACGTCTCCGATGGGCGCGGGAACCGTCGTCAGGCACGAGAAAGAAGGCCTGGTGGTTGATCCGCACTCCGAGGAGGACCTTATCGCTGCGCTGCGGCGGATGGCGTACGACGCCGACGTGCGCCGCGCACTCGGCGAGGCCGGACGTGCCCGCGCGCAGGAGTACACGTGGGAAAAGGTGGCGGCGCGGAGATACGAGCTGATTACGAGTGCCCTCGCGCGGGGCGCTGTGGTTCATTCGTGATTCGTGATTCTTGATTCTTGATTTCCGATCCAACCGGAAATCGTGAATCGTGAATCGTGAATCAAGAATCAAGAATCAAGAATCATGTGCGCCGGCCGACGGTGAAGAACAGCCCGCCTTCGCGTCCGAGCGTGCGCATCCACCCCAGTTGCGCCAACCACCCCTCGGGCCGCCAGTTGTCGGGTGCGCGCGAGAACAGGTCGTCCGGTTCCTCGTCGAGTACCGCGCTCGGATATGTCCGCAGGTATTCGACGTGATTGTCGGCGAACCAGTCCTGCACCTCGCCGAGCGTGTGACGGTGCTCTTCGGGATGGTGATACTGATCCCGGAGCCACGCCTCCCGCCGCGCGGGTTCGTTTTGTCGATCTCGCAGCACAGGATCGAACGGAATCAGCCGGAAACACGACACGCGCGCAACGAGACGGCGCAGCCGCAACGGGATGCGCGCAAACGCGTTGTAGACCCCGAGCACGATGAACCCGCCCGGTCGCGCGAGCCCGGCCAGACGGGCGAACGCCGCGCGCGGATTCGGCGTGTGGTGCAGGACGCCCGACGAGTAGACCACGTCGAACGAACCCGCCTTCAGACCGGGGCGCTGCAGATCCGTCTCCACGAATTGCACGCGGTCGAGCCCATAGCGTCCGGCCGCTTCGGCGGCGAGCAGTAACCCAGCGCGCGTCAGGTCCGCCCCGATGACAATGCGATCCGCGCGGGCAAGGTACAGGCACATCTGTCCGGTTCCGCATCCGACTTCGACGATTCGCGCGTCTCCGGCAATCGCTTGATGGACCAGGCGAGCGAATACACTTCGCTCCGCACGCGCATGAAGCGCCTGCAGGCTGTCGCGCGGCGGGTAACCGGGGAACGGCGCGCGCTCGTAGAAGTCGCGCACGGCATCGGTGCGTGCCTCGCCGGCAACTCGCAGGTTGGGAATGCCATCCGGCGCTTCGAAGCGAGCACCGCAGCCGCGGCACGACCAGGCGGCCGTGAGGGTGCCCGCGCACGCCGGACACGCCAGCAGTTCCCGGAAATCGACCATCCTTTAAAAGATCGCGTAAATAAACGGAGCGAGTGTCTCGACGGTCGCTGCCAGGATCAGCACCAGGCCAAATAGACAGAGAAAAACAGCCAGCGGTACGAGCCAGCGCTTGCCGGAGTCGCTGCGCCACAACCCGCGCACGAGATCCGCGATCGATCCGCCAGCGCTCCCGAGCACGATCAGCCGGCGACGCACCTGGCCACGTTTCTTGATCATGCGACCTCCTCCCTAGCCCCGTTGGGATGACGAGGCGCGCTTGGTGACCACGGTCGGCCCCGCGACGAGCGTGTCGATGCCGCAGCGCCGGAAGGTCGAGTAGCCCTCGAGGGCACGGTTGACGATGGGTTCGCCGGCCACATTGAACGACGTGTTGAGCAGCACCGGAATTCCCGTCCGGCGCCCGTATGCCTCGAGCAGCGCGTACAACCGCGGCGCCATGTCGCGCTCGAGCGCCTGGACCCGGGCCGAACCGTCCACGTGCGTGATAGCGGCCAGCCGGCCGCGCCATTCCTGCCGCACGGGAAAGACGCCCGACATGAAGCGAGCCAGCCGCGCGCCACCCGGCGGCAGCTCGAAATACCGGTCCGCCTCCTCGATTGGGGTCACCGGAGCGAACGGCCGGAACTCTTCGCGGTACTTGATGTCGCGATTGAGTCGGTCGCGCATCTCGCCCGAGTGCGGCGCGGCCAGGATGCTGCGATGGCCGAGGGCGCGCGGTCCGAACTCGGAGGCGCCATCCATCCAACCGACGATGCGTCCGCCGGCGAGCTCGTCCGCAATCCGCTCGACGAGCGCCGTGTCATCGAGCTCTTCGACCGACTGGCCATCCTCGCGCGCCGCCTGCGCGAGTTCCTTCGCATCGACCTGCGGGCCCCAGAAGGGATGATCGGGCACGTCCTGATTCGGATTGCCGAAGTAAATGCGGTCGGCATAGAGCGCCGCCCCGATCGCGCATCCCGAATCGCCAGGCGCCGGTGGGACGAACACGCGTTCGAAGCCCGACTCGGCAAGGATTCGCGCGTTGGCGACGACGTTCAGCGCGACGCCCCCGCCCAGGCAGAGATCCGGCAAGCCGGTTTCCTGATGCAGCGCGCGGGTCATGGCCACGAGCGTGTCCTCGAGAACCCGCTGCACGCTGGCGGCGCAATCGGCGAAGCGCTGGCCTTCCGACGTCTCCAGGTCGATCGGCTCGTACGAATTGCGTGGCTGGCCGAACAGCTGAACGAAGCGCGGCGAATACGATTGCGTGGCCGTCGTGTGGTATCTGAAGTAATCGAGATCGAGGACGAACGCGCCATCCATCGTGCGCCGGATCAACTTGCGAACCTGCTCGGTCATGTTTGGACGTCCGTAAGCGGCCAGTCCCATGACCTTGTATTCGTCCTCGTTTACTGCGAAGCCCAGGTAGGCGGTAAACGTCGAATACAACATGCCGAGCGAATGCGGAAATCGGATTTCGCGAAGAAGCTTGATCGTCGTGCCGCCGTCCGGCCTCCGCTCGCCGTGACCGACGGTGAGCGTCGCCCACTCGCCCACGCCGTCGGCGGTCAGGATCGCCGCGCGCGGCGTCGGAGCGGTGAGGAAGGCCGTAGCCGCGTGCGAGTGGTGGTGGCCGGTGAACAGGATCTTCGACCGCGGCACGCCGAGATACGAGGAGATGATGCCGCGTACCCAGACCTTTTCGCCGAGTGAGTTCTTGATCGCCTGCGGAAAGGACCGCCAGGAATGGGGAAACGTCCGCAGCGCACAGGTGAGGATGCGATCGAACTTCAGCATGCTCCGCTCGTAGAAGACCACCGCGTCGAGGTCGCCTGGATCGAGGCCCGCATGATCCAGACACCATTCGATGGCGCCAAGCGGAAACGCCGCGTCGTTCTTCCGCCGTGACAGGCGCTCTTCCTGAACGGCGCAGACGGGCACGCCATCGACAACGAGCGCGGCGGCCGAGTCGTGGTAATGCGCGGAGATGCCGAGGATTTTCATGTCAATACAGGCTTCTCGGCGACTTGTGGTCTTCTTGTGCGACTCGCGTCCACCCGACCGGCTCGCGGCGTTCGGCGCGTTTGGCCAGCCACGCAAACGGCCCGAGCACGACGAAGTAGATCATCGTCAGGACGGCAATGCCGAGCAGGTTCGCCACCGCCGCGACGATGCGCAGGTATCGCTTCCACAAACGGCTCGCGCGCGCGCGCCACACCTGCCGGCGGTGAGTCTCGGGCAGGACGCGGGCGAGCTGCGCGTAGGTGTAGTTCATGTGGAACACCTCATCGCGGAGGATCTCTTCGAAGATCGCACGCGTCGACGGATCGTCACCCACCACATCGCGATACACGGCGAACCGGCCGGCGGCGGCCTTCTCTGCGACGTGCAGAAAGGCAAGCAGAACGTGGTCGGGTTCTCCTTTGATGGACAGGTCGTCGAGCCCGTGGCCGCCGGGAAGCGGGCTCATGTCGAAGAGGACTCTGGAACGAGTCGGTCGCAGCCGGAGGAGAGCGGCGCTGCGCTGGCGGAACAGGTCGGCGTGGCGCAGCTCGTCGATCGCGTGTTCCAGATACAGTCGGCGCAGGAGCGGGTCCGAGGTGACTTCGGCAGCGCGCAGGATATCGCGTCCGCCATCGCCTTCAACCGCGGCGAACGCGATCAGCTTGCGCACACGCCGATCGAAATCGCCCCACACCCACCGGTGAACCGGGCGCAGCAGCCGGTCCACGCGCGACCCCCTGACAACGGCCATCCCGGGAAACACGTTAGCATAGGCTTTGGTGGGTGTTGAACCTGGTTTTGTCTCGGGGGATCGAGCGCGTCGGGCTGAAGCCTCGGCGCATACGATTTCCGAAATCGCGGTCGCGTCGATCGGGCTCGCGCTCGTGGTCTGCAGCGCCGCCGCCAGTCAGCGCTGGCTCGACAGACACTTCCTCCCGTCGTGGTTCGTGCCGCGTCAATGGTACGTGCTCATTGAATCGACGGTCCGCATCGTGCTGGCTGTTTGCGGCGTGTGGCTGGCGCTCGTTGCGCGGTCGTGCGTCGGACACTTCGTGGCGCGAGCGCCGGACCGTGTGCTCCACGGCGCGATCGCGGCGATCCTCGCGCTCGGCGCGGGCGAACTGGTGCTCCGCCGCGTTCACTCTCCCTCCGCGGAGTGGCTCGTGCGCGACGAAGAACCGCGCCGGCGCCGCGACCCGCTGCTCGGCTGGACGTTCGTGCCGGCGCGCACCGGGCACAACTCCATCGGCGGACGCGTGATCGAGTACTCGTTCGATCCAGCCGGATATCGTGTCCGCCGCGTCGACGAGCCGGTGGATCCCGAGCAGCCCACGATCCTGTTCACGGGTGAGTCGGTCATGTTCGGCGAAGGGCTGACGTGGGAAGAGAGCGTGCCGGCGCAGGTCGGATCGATGCTCGGGGTTCAGAGCGCGAACCTCGCCGTGCACGGCTTTGGCAGCGACCAGGCGTATCTGAGGTTGAAGATGGAGCTGCCGCGCTTTCGCCGACCGGTGGCCGTCGTCTCGCTGTTCATGACGGCCCTCTTCGGTCGGAACCTGGACGATGATCGGCCGCACCTCGGGCCGGGCCTCGTCTGGCTTCCGGCGGAACAGCAGGGAAAGCTGGCCTCGCTCGCCGCTCTGCTCGTTCCGTACCGGTCCGACGACACCGTCGAGAGCGGCATCACGGTGACACGCGAGGTGCTCCGCGCCACCGTGAATCTGGCGCGTGCGTGCGGGGCGACGCCGCTCATCGTCGTGCCGCAATTCGATGTCGA
>DASYQV010000193.1:0-19840 GCA_036005125.1 Vicinamibacterales bacterium | reverse complement strand
GCTGGGCCGCAGTTGACCTCCCTGCCGAACGCAAGGCACCATTGCAATACCATTCGCCAAGTCTGGAATCATGAAGCTTCTATACCGCTATCTGCGAAACTACCGGGGCCTGGTGGCGGTGGCGCTCGTGCTCGCCACGATCAACCAGGTCTTTTCATTGCTCGATCCGCTCATCCTGCGTTACGTCATCGACCGGTACGCGACGCGGTTCCAGGAATACACGACCGGCGAGTTCTTCCGCGGCGTCGGCCTTCTGCTCGGCGCGGCGGTCGGCGTGGCGTTCGTCTCGCGCGTCGCGAAGAACTTTCAGGACTATTTCATCAACGTCATCACGCAGCGTCTCGGCGCGCAGCTGTACTCCGACGGCATCCGGCATTCGCTCGAGCTCCCGTACTCCGTCTTCGAGGATCAACGCAGCGGCGAGACGCTCGGCAAGCTCCAGAAGGTTCGAACCGACGTCGAGAAGCTCATCACCAATTCAATCAACGTCCTGTTCACCTCCCTGGTCGGGATCGTCTTCGTGATGGTCTACGCCTTCAGCGTGCACTGGGTGATCGCCCCGGCTTATTTCCTGACCGTGCCGCTGCTCGGGCTGCTCAGCGCCGTGCTGAGCCGCCGCATCAAGCAGATCCAGAAGGTCATCGTCGCGGAAACAACGGCGCTGGCCGGATCGACGACCGAGTCGCTTCGCAACATCGAGCTCGTGAAGAGCCTCGGGCTCGGGCAGCAGGAAATCGCGCGTCTCAACAGCACGACCGCCAAGATTCTGAACCTCGAGCTGAGGAAGGTCCGATACCTGCGGAGTCTCAGCTTCATCCAGGGCACGCTGGTGAATCTCCTCCGCACGAGCATCATGGCCCTGATGCTCTATCTGATCTACACGCGCGCGATTACGGTGGGGCAGTTCTTCTCGCTCTTCATCTACTCCTTCTTCATCTTCGGGCCGCTCCAGGAGCTGGGGAATATCATCAACATCTATCGCGAGACCGAAGCGTCGTTGAACACGTACGAAGACATCCTCCGTATCCCCAGAGAGCCGAGGCCGGAGAACCCGCGGCCGCTGCCCGACCTGAGAACGCTCGGCTTCGAGCACGTGAGCTTTCAGCACCAGTCCGCGTCGTTGCCCGCCGTCAGCGACATCTCGTTCGGTGTACGTCGCGGAGAGACCATTGCCTTTGTCGGACCCTCCGGCGCTGGAAAGACCACGCTGGTCAAGCTGCTCGTCGGACTGTATCGACCCGGCGCCGGACGGATTCTCTACAACGGGATTCCCGGCGCCGAGATCGATCTCGAGGGCGTTCGCGAGCGGATCGGGTTCGTCACGCAGGACACGCAGCTGTTCTCGGGAACGATTCGCGAGAACCTGTTGTTCGTGAACCCGAAGGCGTCCGATGCCGAGTGCCTCGAGGTGCTGCGGCAGGCGGCCTGCGACAATCTGCTCGCGCGGGCGCCCCGTGGCCTCGATACGGTCATCGGCGAAGGCGGCGTTAAGGTCTCGGGAGGCGAGAAGCAGCGCCTGTCGATCGCGCGCGCCCTGCTGCGGCGTCCGCATCTGCTCGTCTTCGACGAAGCCACCTCGTCGCTCGACTCACTGACCGAAGAGGGCATCGTCGACACGATCCGCGAGGTCGCCACGAGCGGCGACAGCATCACGATCCTGATCGCGCACCGGCTCTCGACGATTCTGCACGCGGATCGGATTTACGTGCTGGAGCGCGGCCGCATCGTGGAAACGGGCCGTCACGCCGAGCTCGTCGAGCAGAAAGGGCTGTACTACGCCATGTGGCGTCAACAGATCGGCGAGCGCCGCGGGCTCGATGCCGACGCGCTGGTCAAAGCCCTGCGCGAACCGGCGGCGGCGACGTCGTGACCCCCGGCATGAAACGACTGGCGAGGGTAATCGCCATCATCGTCCTCGCGACCGTCCGGCCACTGGCTGCCATCGCACAATCGAACGACGCGCGCGCGGAGCTTGGCGTCCACATGACGTCGGCGGTCTCGAGCGAGTTCGATCGGTCCGACACCGGGTTCGGCGGCCGGCTGTCGTGGTATCCCACCGGCCTCGTCGGACTGGAAGGCGAGATCACCGTCTATCCTGGCGACTTTCCGGATGCGCCCGCGTTCAGTCGCGGTCGTCTGGAAGGACTGTTCGGCGTCACCGTGGGCGCCGGCATCGGTCGCGTACGGCCGTTCGCGAGGCTGCGGCCCGGCTTCATCACGTTTCGCGAAGCGCCGCAGCCGCTCGCCTGTATCCTCCTCACCTTCCCGCCGCCGCTTCCATGCGCGCTCAGCGCGGGCGAGACCCTCTTCGCGCTTGACATCGGCGGCGGCCTCGAAGTGTTCACGACACGCAGGACGTTTCTTCGCGTGGACGCTGGCGACCGGCTTCTCCGGTACCCAGGCCCCGTCCTCCACGACGGCACGGCGGAAGAGAACGGGTTCTTCAGCCACGACTTCCGATTCGCGGTCGGCGGAGGCTTTCGGTTCTGACGCATCATTTGTTCGTCGGCGATGATCAAATGATCAGTGCCGCTTGAAGAATTGGATCGCGCGCTCGTGCTTTTCCGCGGCGGAGCGCGTCTTGAACGTTCCCAGGTTCCGCCGTCTGCCGGTTTTCGGGTCCACCTTCCGCGAATAGAGCCGATATTCACCCGACTTGAGCTTGCGAATCATGGGCAGCCTCATGCCGGGGCGATCGCGCTCCGGTCAGTGGCGCGCGATGCAACCGGCACGCCTGTCGTGCGCGCGCGGCGTTTTATCACAAGTCGGAAAAACTGACGGCGGTGGGGCGCTTTTGAAACACGACCGTTGCGAAGGATGCGTGAGTTCACCGCATACATCGCCGGATCGGTCGTGGTTCATGGTTTGCACGAGGACGCGCGGTTCCACCATTCACGAAGGACGTACGAAACAGAGGAGTGCATATGCCCGAAAGACAGTCCGCAATGACACCTGTACGTGAGGAGCGGCGCCCCGTTCGAGGCCGGCCGTTTGGATGGGGTGGCTCTCCGTTCGGAGCGCTGCAGCGTTTCGCGGATGAAATGGATCGAATGTTCGAAGACTTCGGTTTTGGACAGCGATGGAACGCGCCGACGTGGTGGAACGCGCCGACAGGGCGCGAGGCTGGCGCTTACGCGTGGTCTCCCGAGGTCGAAGTCTTACAGAACAACAACGAGCTGACAATCCGAGCCGACCTCCCAGGGCTGAAGAAGGACGAGGTCTCCGTGGAGGTCACCGACAGTGCGATCACCATTCACGGTGAGCGCAAGCGCGAGCGGGAAGAGGACCGCGAAGGCTACTATCGCAGCGAGCGAACCTACGGCAGCTTCTACAGAGTGATCCCGCTGCCCGAAGGCACGATTACCGAGCAGGCCAAGGCGCGCTTCAACAACGGCGTGCTCGAAGTCACCGTGCCGGCGCCGCCCGCTTCCAAGGGCCGCCGACTCGAGATCACCGAGGGTGGCAAGAAGTAACGACCACCACCAGCTGTCGCAAGTTGCCGCAGGTTTCCATGCCTGCGGCGATGTACCCGCCTACTTCGATTCGCGATTCGTGATTCTTGATTCGTGATTGATTGGCAACTGTGATGAATCGCGAATCACAAATCACGAATCACGAATCACCGTTACCTCCCCGTCCGCTCCAACGCAACGTCCGTGAAGACGATCTCACCTGTCGCTTCCGGCGCCGTGTTGGTGGTGTCCAGGACGAACAGCAGATCCCCGATCGATTCTCGCGGTGGCGCGGGTATGAGGTTCGGCGGCACAGGCGTCATGTCGTCGAAGACGACCGTCGCTGTACGTGGCGTTTGATCGAGATACACGGAGCGTCGCCAGCGCGGCGGATCCTCGTGACCGCGCTTGCGGAGCTGCACGGAGAGGCGCAGCGGTCCGCTGGCCCATGCACGAAATGTCATGCGGTCGCGGCTGGCGAAATCTGGCGGCATCGGCAGCACAAGCGCCACGAACTGGCTTTTCGCTGGTCCAGCACCAAGCGTGAAGTGCATATCGAGAGCGGGGCGCTCGTCCCAGGCAGCGGCGGTCAGCGTCGCGACCGATGCCTGATCCGCTTCGGTGTGCCAGACGGGCCCGCCTCCAGGCTCGGTCAGGTCGACCCGCGTCGGGGCCGGGGGTGATGGGGCCGCAACGGATCGCGTTGGCGTTCCCACGAAAATCGGGTTGCTGACGATCCACGGTATGGGCGGCTGTCCGGGAGCGTTCGACGTTCGCACCTCGATTCGGTACACGGCTCGACCGCCGTCAGCCTGATACATCATTCGCGAATCGCCGGTCTCATGTACGAGGGCTCCGTCCCGCAGCAACGTGAGCCTGGCGCCGGGAGGCCCGGCCACGTGCGCCTCGAGCGTCAGGGGATTCCCTTCCGGGATGATATCGCCCGCGCGAACGATCGCGCTGCCGCGACGTGCCACGAACTCGAAGGCGGCGGGCGCGCCCAACGCATCGACCACGCTATAGTGCCGGCCCGCGCGCAACGCGGCGATGACTTTCCGTGCATCGTCGGATGCATGACCGTCGAGAGGCACGTCCAGTTCGATGCGGGTGCTGATGGTCCTGAAGCACGCATCGTAGGAACGCGGCAGGGGGCCGTGAGCGTCGGTGGCGGCGAGGGCGACGACGCGGCGCGTACGCGCAAGTCGATCGAGCCGCTCGAACATCGCGATCGGCCTGGCCATCGGGAGCGCAAGCGTCTCGGGAGGCCGGAACCAGTAGCTGATTGACGCGCGCGCGATCTGCACGCCGGTCGCCTGCTTCCAGACGGTCCCGAGGTTGAGCCATTCCAGGGCGTCGACGTCCTCGGTCCAGTTCGTCCATCGCAGCTCGGGATCCGGCGAATCACCATGAGATACCACGCCAAACCCGCCAAGCCTCGCGACGTCTTCCACGACGTCGCGCGCTTCGCCGGCAAGGGGGTAGGGCGACGGGGCCATTCCAATGACGGCGTAATGACCGCCGGCCGTGCTGATCTCCACGCCGTCGATGACGAGCACACCCGATCGGTACGACGGCCCATCGGGCACGCGCCGGCCGTCTCCGTGATCGGTGAGGATCAGGAAGTCGAGACCCGCGCGGGCAGCAGCGGCCGCCACATCGTCGATCGTTCCGGCGCCGTCGGAGCGGCTCGTGTGTACGTGGAACGCGCCGGCGATCGTGTTGCGCCGCGGTTGCCGGGTCGTGGGCCCCGAATCCACTGCTGGCGGCGGCAAGGCCGCGACGCCGGCGACGAGAACGGCCGCAGCTGACGCCCAGCGCCACGTTTTGGTGGGAGTCATGGAGTCACCGCGGACTCACGCACGCGCGCGGTCTCGAAGTACCGCACGCTCTGCCTCGCGAAGCGCCTCCTCGACACTGCGGTCGAAGCGATCGCACACCGACTGCCGATGACTCTGCGTGTGCAGCTTGAGGCTGTCGGGCCGCAGGGAAACCTGCTCGGGAGATCGCCACAGCGCCGCTCGTCGTCTCAGGTGCCATCCGTACGCGATGCGACACACGATCTCGGCGATCGCGGCCGGCGCAGCGACCAGCATCTCGATTGCGGTCTTGACGCCCTCGAGCACGACTCCCCGGCGACGGGCCAGTGACGTCGAACCGCTATGGTGGAAGTTCGGATAGAAGCGGTACACGAACGGGTTCGCGGCCAGCAGCGCCTGGTAGACGTCGCAACCCATGAGTGGTTTGAGGTGGATGACCTGATTGGCGGTGAACAGGTCCTGCTGATCGAACGCAAGTGACGAGTCGGCAACCGTATAGTTCGCGCAGACGGCGCGCCGCCGCCTCATGATTTTCGCGAGCAGCACCACGGCCACCGTGACGCTCCACGCGTGCCGTCCGCGGGTGACGATGAACAGGTCCAGGTCGCCGTCGTGATCGAGGTTGAGATGGGCGATGCTGCCCGAGAGCGCCACCATCCGGACGTACGGCATCGCGCAGATACACCGGAGCAGGCGCCGGTTCCCGCGCAGGAACGCCCGGCTGCGCGCCTCTCGTCCCTGCCGCTCGCGCACGAACTCGTCGCGGCCGCGGGGAAAGAAGAATCCGTCTCGATGCTCGATGATCGCGCGCAGCGCCTGGCTGCGTTCGTACTCGGCGAGAATCCGCGACGGCGTGAGCGACAGCTCCAGCGTCTGCCGGAGCTGTGCCAGCGTCAACGGGTACTCGAAGATGGCCGCGTAGAGCACGCTGCGCGCAATGGCGACCTCCTCCGGTCCGAGACTGGTTCTGCCCGCCATCAAACCGCCTCAACTCCCAGTTAGGGTCATTCTTGATTCTTGATTCTTGATTCTTGATTCCGGCCACCCAAAATCATGAATCACGAATCATGAATGAAAGCGACGAGCGGCTGTGTGCGCTGACGGCTTCGGGCGCGCCAAAGGACCGCCGCGCTCCCGAACGTTACCACCAACTCCGTCCCCACGGTTGCCCACGCCGCCCCGACGATCGACAGGGTGGGAATCAGTCGCGCGTTCAACGCGAGGTTGAAGACGAGCGCCATCGCACAGATCGCGGCGTACGCACGGTGCCGCTGCCACCCGATCAACTGATGTGTCAGGGCGTAGTTCAACGACATGAGCGGAAACGACAACAGCAGAATGCGAAACGCCGGAACGGCGTCGCCGTACGCGGCGCCGTAGAGAAGCGTCACGAGCCAGCGGGCGAGCGGCCAGAGCGCGAGTGCCACGGCGACGGCGAAGCCCGTGAGACCGGCCGAGACCTGAAACAGCGAGCCTGCGCTCGTGGCGCGAACGAGCGACGGGAGCACGACGGCCAGCACCGCGGCGGGAAACAGACGCAGCGCGTCCACCAGTCGGAATACGGCGTTGTAGAGGCCCACCGCCTCCGTTCCGCGCCAGGCCTCGATGAGGAGCACGTCAACCCGGAAATATATTGCGGACAGGACGATTCCGGCGCCGATCGGCCACACGTCGCGCCCGAGCTCGCTCCAGACGCCTCCCGCAGCGTTCGCGCGCCGTTCTCCGTGATCCTCCGCAGGCGCAAGGCGCCGCCCACGCCTCAGACTCACCGCGAAGGTGGCGCACGCGGGAACGAGAAGCGCCAGGGCCAGCACGAGGACGTCGGGATGCCACCACAGGACGGCCGCCGCACACGCGAGGCTCGTCCCGCGCCAGCCCAGCGTGAGCGTCGATTCTATGTCGCTCCGCGATAGCCCGCGGTAAAAGTAGTGCAGAAACTCGATCAGTCCGCTGACAACGTACGTCGCGACGAAGATCAGAAGCGCCAGGGCATGCGCGCCTCCCATGCCGGTCGCACCGATGGCGACCGCAAGCAGCGCGAGCCCGATCGCGGCCGTTCGTTGTCGCACCCCGAGCCACGTTTCGAGCAGATATCGAGCCTCGCCCGGTCGCAGCGCCACGACGCGGGCCAGGTGCATCTGGATGCCGAAATCCGTGGCGACGGCGACCATCCACCCGAGCGTGGTCCCGAGCGACATGATTCCGAACGCCTCCCGGGACAGCCGGCGTGCCGCGAGCACCGTCACCGCGAAGAACGCGGCCTTGCCGGCGACCTCGGAGAGCGTCCGATACGTAATGAGCCTTGCGGTCTTGTCCCGCATTAAATTCACAGGGAGATCTGGGAGATCAAGGAGAAGACCCTACTCCCTGACCTCCCTGACCTCCCTGTGGATCCTCAATGAAGTGAGCCCCCGATCAGGTTAGGCTCGATGATTTCGCATGCCGAAATGAGTTTCCGTTGCCGAAAGCCGCGCCTCATGGTGTAGTAAACGCTCGCCGCGAGCAACCGAGGTTTTTTCGTGCAGGGGCGCCCATGCAGCACACGTACCTTGTCGGCCCTTGTCGGCGCGTCGCGCCCCCGCAGACGTGGCAGAGTTCTTGGACTCAGCAGGCAAGGGCTCTGTCTACCGACATCCCGTTATCGTCAGAGTCATGTGTGGGCAGAGCCCTTGCCTGGTTCGCAGTATCTTTTTGGCGCGTGGCGCGCCTAGTCCGTTATGCGGTCCAACAGCGTGAACAGCACCCCCGTTACGGGCCGCATAACGGACCAACCCGCTCCAATGGATAGGGGACATCCGGGGGAGGGCTCTTGGCTCGTCGGATCCCCGGCACGTGTTGCCGATGGTGTGCCTTCCGGCGATCCAGCCCTCTCCGCGGCCCGCCCGATGCAGCGCGCTTCGAGTCTGGCGTGGATCGGCATCTGCTTCCTGGTCCTCGCGGCGCCTTTCGAGGCGAGGAATCCGGTACTCAGGCTGCCGTTCCAGGAGCTGAGCAGCGTGGAGCTTGCGCTGCTCGCGGTCGTGGGCGGTTGGCTCGCATCGGTCGCCTGGTCCCGCGTCCTGCCTCGATGGCGCAGCCCGCTCGCCGCGCCATGGATTGCATTCCTGCTCGCGATGTCCGTCGCCGCGGTGTTGTCTGTCCACCGCCTGAATGCGCTTCACATGGTCGGACGGCTGGCGGTTGCTTTCACGATTTATCTGGTTGGCGTGAACGGCCTCATCACGCCGGCCCGTCGCCGCGTTCTGATCGCCGTGATCGCCGCTTCCGGTGCACTGGCCGCCATCCTCGTGGTGCTGGAGTACCTCGGCGTCGGTCCGGTGCTTCGGGGCCTCCGGCTGTTTCGCGCCGACGTTGCGCTGATCGGCGGGCAGGTGCGGGCGGGTGGGACGTTTCAGTATCCGACCATTGCGGCCATGTATCTCGAAGTGACCTTCGCCCTCGCGCTCTGCCTGCTCCCGATCGCGCTCGACAGCGGCCGTCGCGGTCTCGCCGCGCTCGTCGTTGCCGCGGTCGTGCTCATCGCCGAAGCAATCATCGTCACGTTCACACGTGCGGGGCTGCTGGCCATGGTCTCGACCCTCTGCATCGTCGGCGCCCTCAGGTATCGACAACGGGGGATCGATCGCGCGGTCCAGGTGCTGATCGTCATCGCGTTGCTGATCGCGGTGCAGGTGCTGACGTCACGCTCGCTGGAGTCACTGCGGCTCCGGTGGACGACTGAAGGACTCGAGGAGTGGTATCGCGCGGACGTGCAGGCGCCGCAAGAGTTGACGATGAGCACCGGCTCCAGGATGACCGTTCCCGTCGCGCTGACGAATACGGGCGGAAAGACATGGGACCCGGACGCATCACAACCATTCCTCTTTTCGTATCACTGGCTGCTGCCCGACGAGGATCGGGTAGTGAGCTGGGAAGGATTGCGGACCACGTTTCCGGCGGCCGTTCCTCCGGGCGAGACGGTGAGTCTCCAGGCGCTCGTGGAGGCGCCGCGTGTGCCGGGCCGATACCGGCTGCTCTGGGACGTCGAGCAGGAACACCGGTTGTGGTTCAGCACGGAGCCTGGAAGCACTCTCGCGTTCTCCCACGCCACGATCGTCGGGGAGGCAACCGGACGGATAGGGCCCGTCTCGTCGATGCCGCTCCCGCGCAGGGTGGTGCGGCCTCGACGGATGGTGCTGTGGCGGGCGGCCGCGAAGATGATGGTCGAGCATCCGTTGTTCGGCGTCGGCCCCGACAACTACCGGCTGCTGTACGGCACCTACAGCGGCCTCGTCCCGGCGGACCCCCGCGTGCACAGCAACAATATGTATCTCGAGGTGCTCGCCGGTGGCGGCATTGTCGGAGGACTCGCGTTCGCCTGGCTGGTGTGGCGGGCGGCGCGAGGTCTCCTCGACGCCGTGCGTCGAGCCGCTGGAGCGGAGGCGATGGCCGCCGCGGGCATCGCGGCCGCATGCGCCGCCATTGCGTTGCACGGCACGCTCGATTCGTTTCTGAGCTTCACGCCGACTTATGTGCTCATCGCGGTTACTCTTGCGCTTGCGTCGACGTGCGGCACGTCTGACAGGAGGAAGGAGGAAGAAGGAAGGAGATAGAGCGCACTCTTTCTCACGCTTTCTCCTATCTCCTATCTCCTTTCTCCTTTCTCCTGCATTTTGAACGAGCATGCGAATCGCTTTTGACGGATCCACGCTCCGGCCGGGGCGAACCGGTGTCGGGTACTACACCGAGCATCTGCTCCATCATCTCGTTGCGGAGACACGCGACGACGAGTTGATCGTCGTGTCGAACCGGCCGATTGATACGACCAGGCCGCTGCCGAGCCATGTGCGTGTGATCACTCCATCCTGGCATCTGCCGCGAATGGTGTGGCTGCAGGCCATGGCCCCGCGGGTGCTCGAGCGGCTCGGTCCCGACGTGGGGCACTTCACAAACGGCATGGTGCCGCTCGGGTCGACCGTGCCGACCGTTGTCACCATCCACGACATCAGTCTCACGTTGTATCCGCGGTACCATCCGCTGCGGCGCGTGCTGCTCAATCGTCCACTCGTCAACCTCGCGACGCGCCGCGCCGATGCCATCATCACTGTCTCCGAGACGGCCAAGCGCGAGATCGTGCGGCTCTACGGCCTCGAGCCCTCGCGCGTGCACGTGGTCCACGAGGCCGCTGCGCCATCGTTCAAACCGATCGCCGATTCCGCGCAGATCGAGCGCGTCCGTCGCCAATACCGGCTGCCAGACCGCTTCGTCCTGTACGTGGGCACGATCGAACCGCGCAAGAATCTGCCGACGCTCTTCGACGCCTTCGCGAGACGCTGGAAGAGCGGCGACCTGCCGCATCAACTCGTCTGCGTGGGGCCGTACGGCTGGCTGAGCCGCGATCTCGAGCAGCGGCTGGAACGGCTGCAGGTGGCCAGGGCCGTGAGCTTCACCGGCTACGTTCCGTTCGACGATCTGCCGGTCCTCTACAGCCTGGCTGAGATGTTCGTCTACCCATCGGTCTACGAAGGGTTCGGCCTTCCCGTCGTCGAGGCGATGGCCTGCGGGACGCCCGTCATCACCGGACCGGTTGCCGCGCTCACGGAAGTTGGAGGGGATGCGCTCGAGCGGGTCGAGCAGCTCGACGCGGAGCTGCTGGGCGATGCGATGGTGGCGCTCGCCCGCAATCGCGAACACCGCGAGCGCCTGAGGAGGCTCGGGCTGGAGCGGGCGGAGCAATTCTCATGGCAGCGTGCGGCGCGCGAGACGCTGGCCGTGTACCGCGAAGTGGCACGTCAGCCTGCCGCCGCCACCGAACCGGCAGCGCCCGCAGCCGTGCAGATCGAGACAGCGACCGAAGTGTTGTTCGGGCAGGCTTATTTCCTGCGATTCGATCCCAAGCTCTGGGCCGCGCAACAGCCGTACGCGCCGCTCGGCGCGATGTATGCCGCAGCATGTGTGCGCGAGCGCGGGTACCGTGTGGCGTTCTTCGACGCGATGCTCGCGGAATCGGAGGCGAACTGGGCGGAGGCGCTCGACCGCTGCAGGCCGCGGCTCGCCGTGTTGTACGAGGACAGCTTCAACTACCTGAGCAAGATGTGCCTGCTGCGCATGCGGCAGGCGGCTCTCGCGATGATTGACGCCGCCTGCGCCCGCGAGATCACCGTGGTGGTCGCCGGATCCGATGCCACGGATCACCCGGGGTTGTATCTCGAACGCGGCGCGCACCTGGTTGTGATCGGCGAAGGCGAGCAGACGCTGGTCGAGGTGATGGATGCTCTGATGGGCCGCATCCCGAACGACTTGAGCACTGTCCCCGGTGTCTGCTTCCGCGGTGCCGACGGCCGCCTCGTCACGACACCGTCGCGGCCCGTGATCCGCGATCTCGATGCGCTTCCGCGCGCGGCCTGGGACCTCGTGGACATCGATCGCTACCGTCGCGTCTGGCAGCACAGGCACGGCTACTTCTCGATGAACGTGGTGACCACCCGTGGCTGTCCGTATCACTGCAACTGGTGCGCAAAGCCGATCTACGGCCAGCGATACACGGCGCGATCGCCCGAGAACGTGGTCGACGAAATCGCGTGGCTGGCACGCACCTATCGTCCCGACCACATCTGGATCGCGGACGACATCTTCGGTCTCAAGCCCGGCTGGATCGAGCGCTTTGCGCAGCTCACGGTCGAGCGAGGTGTCAAGGTGCCGTTCAAGTGTCTGCTGCGGGCCGACGGCGTGACCGACGCCATCGCACGCTCGCTGCAGCTGGCCGGCTGCCGAACCGCGTGGATCGGCGCCGAATCGGGCTCACAGCGGATTCTCGACGCGATGGAGAAAGGCACCCGCGTCGATCAGATCGTCATGGCCACTCGACGGCTGCATGCGGTCGGCATCGAGGTCGGCTTTTTCCTCCAGTTCGGATATCCCGGCGAGGCCGGCGAGGACATCGAGCGCACGCTCCGGATGGTCCGCGACTGCCGTCCCGATGACATCGGCGTGTCGGTGTCGTATCCGCTGCCCGGCACCCCGTTCTACGAGCGCGTGAAGGCGCAGCTCGGTGAGAAGCGGAACTGGGTCGACTCCGATGACCTCGCGATGATGTACCCGGCCGCCTACGGCCCTGAGTTCTACCGCGTTCTGCACGCGCTTGCGCACGCGGAATTCAGGATGCGGCGGTCGTTCGACACGCTGGTGCGCGCGATGCGCCGGCCGTGGAACATCCAGCGCCGGTTGGCCCGCGAGATTGCGGGCGGCGCCTACCATGCCTCGCGGGTACCGATTCTGCGGAGGCGCGCCGGGCGTCTGGCACGTCAAACCGCGCAGCCCTCCGTGTCAGTGCTTCCCATCCTGAGCCCTCAGGCGGCGGCGGTGCCGAGCGAGCAACCACGATGAGTCGCCCTCGCATCGTTCTGTACAACCCTCGCGCGCCGTACTTCACGATGCCGCTCGCGCTCCTCGCGGTGGGATCGGCCGTGGACCGAAAACGGTACGAGGTGGTGGTGGTCGACGGGCGCACGCAGGCCGACCCTGTGGGCCGCGTCGTTGTCGAGACGGCCGACGCCGTGTGCCTGGGCGTGACGGTGCTGACCGGCACGCCGATTCGGGACGCGCTGCTCGTCACGCGCGCGGTCCGTGCGGCACACCCCCGGTGCCGCATTCTCTGGGGCGGCTGGCATCCGTCGCTCTTTCCCGTCGACACGCTGCGTGAGTCCGGTGTCGACGCGGTCGTGATCGGGCAGGGTGAGGATACGTTCGCCGAGATCGTCGATCGAATTGCGGCCGGCGAGCCCTTTCAGGGAGTGGCGGGATGCGGCGCGGTGGACGAGGCGGCCGATCGCGAGGCGTCGATCCGGGGCCCCCAACGCGCGTCTTTGGCGCGTTGGGGTGGGGTCTCGATCAACCCGCCGCGTCCGACGCGCGACATCAACGCGTTCCCCGCACACGACTATGGCCTGATCGACGTGAATCACTATTTCGCGTTGAAGGGCCAGCGGCAGCTGGACTACATCACGTCGCAGGGATGCCGCTTCCGCTGCACCTTCTGCGCCGATCCAACGGTGTACGGCCGCGCGTGGTTCGGTCTCGAGCCGGGCCGGGTTGGCGACGAGCTCGAACATCTCTGGAAACGGCACGCGTTCACCGACGTCGGCTTCCAGGACGAGACGTTTTTCACACATGGCGGCCGGGTGGCCGCTCTGGCCGAAGAGATACGCCGACGCGGCCTGCGCTTCTCGTGGATGGCGACGATGCGGGCCGACCAGGGTGCGCGCCTCGACGAGGCGGTGCTGTCGGCATGCAGTCATGCCGGACTGCGTCGTGTGATGATCGGCATCGAGTCGGGCTCACAGAACATGCTCGACTGGATGAAGAAAGACATCACGCTTCCGCAGGTCTTCGCCGCGGCCGACAAGTGCAGGCGTCACGGCGTGGCCGTTCTCTTCAACTTGATCGTAGGCTTCCCCGACGAGCCTGCGGAAAGCATGACGGCCACGCTCGACCTGGCCAAGCGGCTCCGCGCGTTCGGGCCAGACTTTCAGATCGCGCTCTTTCACTACCGACCCTATCCGGGCACGCCGATCACCGAAGATCTCGCGCGGCGCGGGCACCCGCTCCCTCACACGCTCGACGAGTGGGCAGCGATTGAGGATCCAGGCGGGGCGTCGCCGTGGATGGATCCCGACAAAGCGGAGCTGATTGAGCGCTTCGGTTTCTATCAGCGAATCGGCTGGGCACGGCCGACGCGCTGGCGCGCGCCGCTGCAGGCGATTGCACGCTGGCGGTGTCGCGGCGATCGCTACGCGTTTCCCGTCGAGAAGACGGTGGTCGAATGGTTGCGGGGCGCGTGATGAGGTCCGGTGCAGCCGTGGCCTCCGCGCTTGCCACGACGGCATGGGTACGCCTGGGCGAGGTGACGAATCGGACGTTCACCGTGCCGCTGGTGATTTTCTACCCGACCAGCCGCTGTAACAGCCACTGCGTCTCGTGTGACTGGTGGCGATCGAGCGGCGCCACCGACCTCCGGTTCGACGAGATCGCACGCCTCGCACAGGCGCTTCAGCCGCTCGGCACGCGTGTGGTGGCATTCTCGGGGGGCGAACCGCTGCTGCGCCACGACGTCTTCGAGGTTGCGCGCCTGTTCCGGCGCGAAGGCCTGGCGTTGCACCTGCTGACGAGCGGCGTGCTGCTCGAGCGGTGCGCCGACGAAGTGGCCAGCGAGTTCACGCGCGTGATCGTGTCGCTCGATGCGCCCACCGAAATGCTGTACCACGCGGTGCGCGGTATCAGGGCGCTCGGGGTGGTCGAAGAAGGCGTCGCGAAGCTTCGAAGCGTCGCGCCTCGTCTGCCGGTCACGGCGCGCGCGACGCTGCACAAGCTGAACTTCCGCGAGCTGCCACGTCTCATCGAGCACGCAAAGGCCATGGCGCTCGATGGCATTTCCTTCCTGCCGGCCGACGTGTCATCGACCGCATTCGGCCGCCACGCGCTGCCACCTGTCGACGCGCTCGTGCTCGACGCCGCCGAGATCGCGGAGTTCGAATCCGTGGTCGAACGGACGATCGCGGATCACCAGGACGACTTCGAGTCACGCTTCGTCATGGAACCGCCCGACAAGCTGCGCCGCCTGCCCAAGTACTACGCGGCGCTTGCCGGTATCGCTCCCTTCCCGCCCGTCAGTTGCAACGCGCCGTGGACCTCGGTAGTGATCGAAGCGGATGGATCCGTCCGGCCCTGCTTCTTCCACGAAGCGATCGGAAACATCCGAATCACACCGCTCGACGTCATCGTCACGCGCGATCTGCCCGGCTTCCGGCGAACGCTCGACGTGAGCACGAACCCTGTGTGCACACGATGTGTCTGCTCGATCAAGACCGGGTGGAGGGGCGCGCCGTGGCAGTGATCGATCGCGCGCTGCTCGAGACGCAGCAGGCCTTCGACGGCGTCGCGGCCGACTATCATCGGTCGAACCTTGAGAACCCGCTGCTCTGTGCGATGCGCGAGCGGACGCTGGCCGCGCTCGCCGCGCAGGTGCGGCCGGGCGCCAGAATTCTCAATCTTGGCTGTGGGCCGGGGTCCGACGATGAAGTGCTGGCGCGGCAGGGGCATCGGGTGACCGCGATCGACTGGTCGCCCGCGATGGTGGCCGAGGCTCGATGCCGGATTCAGCGCGCGGGGCTCGAGGACCGCGTGGACGTGTACCACCTGGGGATCCACGAGCTCGACCGGCTGCGGCCTGCCGTCTTCGATGCCGCCTGCTCGAATTTCGGACCGCTCAACTGCGTCCCGTCCCTGACGGAGAGCGCGCGCCTGATCGCCGAGCGGGTTCGTGCCGGCGGCGTGCTCGTCGCGTCGGTCATCGGTCGTGTCTGTCCGTGGGAGCTGGCGCTGTACTCCTGGCGGCGCAACTGGGGTCGGCTGCGCGTGCGGTTCGTCGAGGACGCGGTGCCGGTTCCACTGAGCGGCCGGACCGTGTGGACCCGCTACTACACGCCAGCCGCGTTCGAGCGCGCCTTCGTCTCGGCCGGCTTCGCGCGCGTCTCGCTGCGGGCGCTGGGCCTGTTCGTGCCACCTCCGTATATGCAGGCTTTTGCCGGACGCCATCCGGCGCTCATTGCGCGGCTGCAGTGGCTTGACGATCGTCTCGGCTACTATCCCGGGTTGCGACAGTGGGGCGATCACTTCCTGATGGTGTTGAGGAAGACGTGACCGACGGGTGGCCGCCTCGATTCGCGTGCCCCGAGTGTCGGAGGCGAGTCCGTCCGGCGGGGGACGGCTTCGCGTGCGATCGATGCGGGCGCGGCTACGCTCGCGACGAGCGAGGCATCTTCCAGTTTCTCTCGCCGCACCGGGCGGCAGCGGCCGGGCCCTTCCTCCAGCAGTACCGCGCCGTGCGCGCGTGCCACGGCTACCGGTCGCCGGTGCCCGAGTACTACCGGATGCTGCCGTGTGTGGCCGCTGCGGATCCCCGCGCCGACGAATGGCGCGTGCGGCGCGACAGCTTCGCGCATCTGCAGCGCGACGTCTTTGGAACCAACGGCCACGGATCGAAACGGGTGCTGGATCTGGGCGCTGGCAGCGGATGGATGTCGCATCGGCTTGCCGCGCTCGGACACATGGTCGTTGCGCTCGACCGCATCGATGACGAGGTCGACGGCCTCGGCGCGTGCCGCCATTATCCCGTCACGTTCACGACGGTTCAGGCCGACTTCGACGCGCTGCCCTTCGAGCCCGCACAGTTCGATCTCGCCGTGTTCAACGGTTCGCTCCATTACTCGCCGAACCCCGCGGCGACGCTCGCGGAGGCGGCCCGGATGCTCACCGCCGGCGGCGTGCTGGTGGTGATGGACTCGCCGATGTTCAGCAGAGAACGCCATGGGGCGGCGATGCTCGCAGACGAGCAGGCGCGCATCAAGGACGAGACGGGTGTCGATATCACACGCCCCGGCGTCGGGTTCTTCACCTTCGACGCGCTCGACCGTGCGACCCGGAGTCTTGGGCTGCAAGGACGCTTCGTACCTTCGCGAGGGTCGCTCGACTGGCGGGTCCGCCGGCAGCTCGCGTGGCTGCGGCTGAGGCGCGCGCCTTCCGCCTTCGGCGTCTGGATTGCGCGATGATCGTCCTCTACAACCCGCTGTCGACGACGCCCGGGAAGCAGCCGCTTCCGCTGTCGGTGATGTCGCTCGCCGCGGTGCTCGAGGGGCGCGAGGCGTGGACGCTCGTCGACGGCAATGTGATCACGGAACCGGCCGGTGCGATCGTCGAGCGGTTGTCGTCGCGGTCGTCAGCAGCGCCGCCCCTGCTGGCTGTCACGGTGATGCCCGGGCCGCAGCTCTCGCAAGCCGTTCCCGTGTGCCGCGCGGTGCGCAACACGCTGCCCGGCGTGCCGATCGTCTGGGGCGGCTATTTCCCGACGCAGCACACCGACGTCATCCTGCGATCGTCCTTCGTCGATTTCGTCGTCCGCTCCCAGGGCGAGCAGCCGCTGCTGGAGCTCGTTGATGCGCTTGCCGGCAGGCGTGCGTTCGACGACGTGGGCGGTCTGTCGTGGAAGACGTCCGACGGCCGTATCGTGCACAACGCTGTCCGCGCGATGGCGCCGCTCGACGATCTGCCGGACCTGCCGTACGGCCGCGTCGAGATGGAGCACTATATCCATCCCACCTATCTGGGCCGGCGTACGGTTGCGCACAACTCGTCGTTCGGATGCCCGTTCGCCTGCAGCTTCTGCGCGGTGGTTGCGATGTCCAACCGGCGATGGCTCGCGCAGAGCCCCGCGCGGATGGAGCGTGTGGTTCGCGACCTCGTGCGGCGATACGAGGTCGACGCGGTGCAGATGCACGACATGGATTTCTTCATCTCGGAGGCGCGCACGGCCGAGTTCGCCGAGCGCCTCGCGTCGGCCGGCATCAGGTGGTGGGCGCTCGGGCGCATTGACACGCTGATGCATTACTCCGATGCGACGTGGGAGAAGATGGTGCGCTCGGGTCTGAAGATGGTCTTCTCGGGTGCCGAGTCCGCCTCGGACGCGGTTCTCGCCACCATGAACAAAGGTGGCAAGGCATCGGCCGCGCTCGCGCTGGAGCTCGCCGCGCGCATGCGGACCTACGGGGTGATTCCCGAATACTCGTTCGTGCTCGGATCGCCTCCCGATCCGCTTGGCGATCTGGCCGAGACGTTCGAGTTCATCCGCAGGCTGAAGCGGATAAACCCCGCAACCGAGGTCGTGCTCTACACCTACACGCCCGTGCCGATGGACGGCACGCTGTACGCGGAAGCCTCCCGCCTCGGGTTCGCATTTCCCGCGACGCTCGACGAGTGGGCCTCCGACGGGTGGCGCGAGCTGATGATGCGCCGCGGCGCCGGCATTCCGTGGATGGACCCCACGATCCGCCGTCGAGTGCGCAACTTCGAGCGGGTGCTGAACGCGTTCTACCCGACGGTCACCGATCGGCGGCTGACCGGCGCGCGTCGCGCGCTGCTTCGAACGATGAGCTCGTGGCGCTACGCGTTCCGCATGTACGCCGCGCCGTACGAGCTGCGCGCGCTGCACCGGGTGATGCAATACCAGCGGCCGGAGACGACCGGGTTCTGAGCCACGTGAGTTGACGGGGTGAGTTGACGTAGGCCGCATCTTTAGATGCGGCTCTGAAGACAGAATGTCAACTCACGTGAAACGCGGGTGGTTAAGCCGATGAGAATGCTCGGCCGGCTGCTAGGTTTCGGTGCGCGACCCTTGGCGCCTCAGGACGCGTATGCGCTCTGGGCCGAGACCTACCCCGCCCGACCGCACAACCCGCTCATGGAATTGGAGCAGTCGGCCGTCGAACCAATCATCCGTTCGCTCCATCCGACGCGCGCGCTTGACGTGGGAACCGGCACCGGACGCTACCTGCCGCTCCTGGCGGCCGCGGGCGCGCGGACCGTCATCGGCGTCGATCTGTCGCTGCCGATGCTCGGCCACAATCTCCACGCGCGGGCGCGCGTGTGCGGTGATGCTCGGTGCCTGCCGTTTCCCGATGCGAGCTTCGACCTCGTCTGCTCGTCGCTGATGGCCGGCGACGTCGAGCACCTCGACGAATGGATCGGCGAAGCGGCGCGCGTCCTCGCGCCGAACGGACACCTTGTGTACTCCGATTTCCACCCGGATGGTACAGCCAAGGGCTGGCGTCGGACGTTCCGGACGAGCGAGGGACGTCTGTTCGAGCTGTCGTTCTTTCCGCACGCGATCGAGCGCCATGTCGCGCTGCTCGAACGGTCGGCGCTGCTCGTGCGCGCGGTGCGCGAACCGCGCCTCGACCCGGGCGAGCGACCGATCGTCGTGGTCTTCCATGCCATGAAGCCGGAGTCCGCATCGAGCGGGCCTGCCACCCGATGCTGAGCTGGAAGAAGCGCGTTGCGCTCGTCAACGCGCGCGTTGCCGCCCGGGACGGCGTTGCGACCTCTATTCGATTCGATTCCCGTGTCCTTGGCGTCGATACGCCGCCGCGCGACGGCGACGTCGTGGTCGATCTCGAGGGTGCGTTCGTGCTGCCGGGCCTCATCAACGCGCACGACCACCTGGAGCTCAATCACTATGGCCGGCTCAAGCGACGCGAGCGATACGAGAACGCGTCCGATTGGATCGACGATCTGCGTCCGGCACTGAGGGGGGATGCGACGATCCGCGCGAACACCGCACATCCGCTGGCTGCCCGGCTCTTCATCGGCGCGCTGAAGAGCGTGCTCGCGGGCGTGACGACCGTTGCGCATCACAACCCGCGCTATCGGGAAATCGGGAGGGGCTTCCCCGTGCGCGTGGTGGAGCGCTACGGGTGGGCCCACTCGTTCATGCTCGAAGAAGGTCCGGTCGGCGCCCGCGGCGAGCCGGGAGGGCGCATCCGCGACCGCTGCCTGGCGACGCCGCCCGGTGTGCCGTTCATCCTTCATCTTGGGGAAGGCACCGACGCTGCGGCCGCCGGTGAGCTGCCGCGTCTCGAGGCGCTCGGCTGCCTGCGTGAGAACACGGTGCTCGTGCACGGCGTCGCTCTGACACCGGAGGGCTGGAACCGCGTGACGGCGAGCGGCGCGGGGCTCGTGTGGTGTCCGGCGTCGAACATGTTC
>DASYQV010000192.1:0-12576 GCA_036005125.1 Vicinamibacterales bacterium | reverse complement strand
TCCGTTTTCGTCGACGATCTCGAGGCCCCGCGCGACACCCTCGGCTGTCTCGTCGACGCGAATACTCGTCGGCGCTTCGATCCGAATGGCCTCGCGCGCACGCGGGTCCTCCTGAAATCGAACCTCGATCCGCTCGATCCTGCGGGCATTCATCTGTGGAACCACAGAGCCGAGGGGACGTTCGACAGCGTCGACCTGGCTGGGTGAGTCCGCATTCATCCGATCGACGGTCGCGAGCCAGGCATGATGGTCGCGGCTGAACTGCTCCAGGAATTCGGGCCACTCTGCTATGGGAATCTCACGCGCGCTCATGTGACGTACCTCCGCGCATCACATCGCCCGCACGCTGCCGGGCCATGGCTCGTGATTCGCCGCCGCAGACGCGGCTCCGCCGATGAGCGCCAGGTTCTTCGTGAAGCTCACGAACTCGTGCAGTTCTTGTGGCATTGGCTTCCTCCTGATGGTGCTGGGTTCGAAGCAGGATCGAGCGGGCCGTGCATCCGCGATGACGCGCTCAGATTCCGGATGGATACGTCTCGGGAAGATCGATTTCGTCCCGCGCCCAGCGTTCCAGCGGCTCGAGCGCCGACGTTTCGTCGATGTGCAGCACGGCGTCGAACTGGTCGGACAACCGTGCGCGGAAGTAATGACTCAGGCGCTCGGACCCGGGACGATAGATGACGCCAATCGCGCGCTCCAGCCTCGCATCCCGCATTGCTTCCCGCACCGGTCCCTCTCGCAGGAGCAGGAGGAACCGGCTCAGTCCCGTCTCGTGGAAGAGTCGTTCGTAGCTTCCCGCGATCGACGGGCGCACACGCTTGCGCTCGGCAGGCTCGTCCCAGTTCGCTGCGGCGGTCACGGTGCCGGTGTGGGTCGTGAATCCGACGAGAAACGCCTCGGCGCCATGCGTCTGCCGAACGAGCTGTCCGAGATTGAGCTCCCCCATGTCGCCCATCTCGGTCGCACGCGCGTCTCCGAGGTGCGAGTTGTGCGCCCAGATCACGGCACGGGTGTCGCCCGCGGTCTGGCGCACATGGGCGAGAAGCGCCTCGAGCGTCTCCAGCATGTGCGAATCGCGGAGATTCCACGATTCCACGTGCCCGCCGAACATCGATCGGTAGTACTCCTCGGCATTGCGGACGAGGCGCGCGTTCTGCTCGGCAAAGAAGTACTCGTCGGCGGCGATCTGTCCGTCGCGGCTTGCGTACGTGGCTGCGCGCCGGCGAAGCTCCAGGAGCTGTTCGACCACATCGTCTTCGCACGAGCGCGACAGGCCGATCCTGGCCGCATAGCCGTACGCCTGCGGGTCTTCACCGAAGTCCTCGAAGCAGCTGTACCGATATCGCGCCCGTTCTGCGGCCTCTGGATCGATTTTGCGGAGATAGGACAGCACGGCGTCGATCGAGGCGTGCAGACTGTACAGGTCGAGCCCGTAGAATCCGACGCGCCGGGACGGCGGCAGCGTCGCGTTGTGCGCGTGGAGCCACCGCAGAAAGTCGACGACATCCCGATTGCGCCACATCCACCGTGGAAACCGTGTGAACCCCTCGAGCGCCATCTCGGCTCGCGCTTCCGACGATAGGTGGCGCACCCATCGGTTGACGCGGTACGCGTCGGGCCAGTCGGCTTCGACGGCCACGAGGTTGAACCCTTTGCGCGAGATCAGGGCCTTGGTCAGCTCCGCGCGCGCGCGGTAGAACTCATGGGTCCCGTGCGTCGCCTCGCCGATCAGGACGAGTCGTGCATCGCCGATCGCCTCGAGGAGCGGGCCCATGCCATCAGCCGTGGGCTCGAACCAGAGCGCCTCGCGTTGCACGAGGTCAGCCGCGGGATCCATCTTCATCGGCTCCTCGAGACAGCCCGTGACGCGCCGTCCAGGAGATTGCGGACCTCCTCGTCGGTCGTCTGCGAGAAATCGCGGTACCACTGTCCGACGGCGGCAAAATGATCGGGCGCCCGGGCGCAGACGATCTCGTCGGCGACGTTCGCAAACTCGTGGCAGGTGTCAGGCGAACCGACGGGCACCGCGACCACGACCCGTGACGGCGCGTGCGCCCGTACGGCTTCAACAGCGGCCTTCATGGTCGAGCCGGTGGCCAGGCCATCATCCACCAGGAGGACGGTGCGCCCTTTGAGCTCGAGGAGGGGCCGGCCATTCCGGTACTCGCGCTCGCGTCGTTCGAGCTCAGCCTGCTCCTCGCGCGCGACCTTCTCGATCACATGGTCGGGGATCCTGCACCAGGTCACAATGTCGTCGTTCAGAACGCGGACACCGCCGGAAGCGATAGCGCCCATCGCCAGCTCGGGATAGCCCGGAAGGCCGAGCTTTCTGACCACGAATACGTCAAGCGGCGCCTCGAGCGCTCGAGCTACCTCGTATGCCACGGGTACGCCGCCGCGGGGCAGGGCCAGTATCACGACGTCGTTTCGGCCCTTGAACCGGTCGAGACGCGCCGCGAGCTCAACTCCTGCGTGCCGGCGATCTCTATAAGGCTGTCGTTCGGTCTGATATGGATCCACGTCGACCTCTCGCGGCTGTCCCGTGTCTCCCGTGCAAGCAAGATGCCTGCCCCGGTCCCGCTCTCACTAGACCAGGAACCGACCTGCAAGCCGCCTTCGAACGCTCTGCAAATCAGCATGTTCGCGAAGACGCTTGTCGCTCTCACGCGTCGCGGGCACATCGCGCGCGCACGCAGGCTGAATCAACGCGTGGGGCCGAGACCGAGCTGCAGCCAACCGGCACCTCACGTCGCCACTGACCGACGGCGAGGACTGTGGTCCGCAGGCCCGTGCCGGTCCGATGTCCCGCCGGCTTCCCGTTCCGGCCACGCTTGTCCAATCGCGGCGATCGAAGCGATAATGTGAACCATGGTTCAAAAACCGAACGCCGGTTTGAAAGAGGCCGGCACTCCTCGAGACCGCCGGCGTGACCGCCAGCGGGACGCCATCCTGCGCGCGGCGGCCAGGCTGTTTCGCGAACATGGCTTTGCGGACACCGGCATGCGGGACATCGCGGCGGCCGCAGACCTCTCCGCCGCGAACCTGTATCACTACTTCAACGGAAAGAACGAGCTCCTCTTCTACTGCCAGGACCGCGCGCTCGACCGGATGCTCGACGCGGTTGCATCCGCCCGGCGCTCGTCGCCCTCCGCCGCCGCACGTCTGCGGCTCGTGTTCGCCACGCACCTTCGCACGCTGCTGGACGACATCGAGGGAGCGACCGCGCATCTGCAAATCGAGTCGCTCCCGCCCGCGCTCCGGACCGCGATCATCAGGAAGCGCGATCGCTACGAACACGCGCTGCGCCGCATGATCGCCGACGGCATCCGGGCGGGCGAGCTGGTCGACATGAACCCGGCCATCGTCGCCCGCGCGATGCTCGGCGCGATGAACTGGACCGTCACGTGGTTCCGTCCGGAAGGAGCGGACACCGCCGCCGCGGTCGGCGACGTGATCACGCGATTCCTGGTGCGCGGTATCGCCAGCCGTACGCCGGCCGCTCCGCGGGCGTTCTCGGTGGTCCGTACGGAACGATCGAAGGGCACGGCACGATGATGAAGGTCCGCTTCGCGTGTACCGTCAACGACGAGCCCGTCGAGGTCCTGGTGGACGGCTACAAGACCTTGCTCGAGGTGTTGCGCGAAGATCTCCAGTTGACCGGTACCAAGCACGGATGCGAGCTTGGCGAGTGCGGTACGTGCGCAGTGCTCCTTGACGGCCAGCCGGTGCTTTCCTGCCTGGTGCTGGCAGCGGAATGCGACGCGCGGCACATCATCACGGTCGAGGGCCTCGCCGCAGACGGCCGCCTTCATCCCCTGCAGGAGTGCTTCGCCGACCTCGGCGCCGCTCAGTGCGGCTATTGCACGCCCGGAATTCTCGTCACCGCGAAGGCGCTCCTCGAACAGGAGCCGCATCCTTCCCGTGAGCGGATCTGCGAGGCGCTCTCGGGGAATCTATGCCGCTGCACCGGGTACCTGCAGATTGTCGAAGCCGTCGAGGCCGCGGCCCGACTGATGCCATCCGAAACGAAGGCCGGGTGAGCGCGATGACCTCCCGTATGCGTGTGATAGGACACCCGCGACGACGGGTCGACGGACGCGCCAAGGTCACCGGGCAGACGCGCTTCGCCGACGACATCGTCCTGCCGCGCATGCTGCACTGCCGGCTGCTGCGCTCCACGCAGCCCCATGCGCGAATTGTCCGCGTGAACACGGCCGAGGCCGCGCGAGTCGAAGGCGTTCATCTGGTGTTGACGGGCGAGTCATTTCCGATTCCGTACGGCATCCTGCCGGTCAGTCATGATGAACACGCGCTCTGCCGCGACAAGGTCCGGTTCGTCGGCGATCCCGTGGCGGCCGTCATTGCGCGGGACGAGGTCACCGCCGAGCAGGCGATCCGCCTGATTGACGTCGAGTACGAGCCGCTTCGCACGTTCGCGTCGCCTGCCGACAGCCTCGCGTATCCGGAGCCGCGGATCCACGACTACGGCGACCATGGCAACGTGCACAAGATCGTCTCGCTGCAGTTCGGCGATGTCGACCAGGCCATCGCGGACGCCGATCACGTCTTCGACGATGTGTTCTTCTTCGAGGGCAACACGCACCTGCCGCTCGAACAGCACGCCGCCGTCGCGCTGAAGGACGGCGACGGCAAGCTCGTCGTCTACTCCAGCACGCAGACGCCGCACTACGTGCATCGGGCGCTGGCCAAGGCGCTCGCCATGCCCGCGGCGCACATCCGCGTCATCGCCACGCCCAACGGCGGAGGCTTCGGCGGCAAAAGCGACCCCTTCAACCACGAAATCGTCGTCGCCAAAGCCGCCTTGCTGCTCGACCGGCCGGTCAAGATCTGTCTGAATCGCGAGGAGGTTTTCTACTGCCATCGCGGGCGGCATCCCGTGCTGATGCGCTTCCGCACCGGTGTGACGAACGACGGCAGAATCACCGGGCTCGATCTCCAGACGCTGCTCGACGGCGGCGCGTACGGATCCTACGGCGTGGCGAGCACCTTCTATACCGGCGCGCTGCAGACCGTGACGTACGACATCCCCCGCTACCGGTTCCGCGGTTGCCGTGTGTTCACCAACAAGCCGCCATGCGGCCCGAAGCGGGGTCACGGCACGCCGCAGTCACGCTTCGGCCAGGAAGTGCAGCTGGACAAGATTGCAGAGCGACTCGGAGTCGACCCCGCGGAGTTGCGCCTCGGCATCGTCGCGCCGCCGGACTCGTTGACCGCCAACTATATGCGCGTGGGCACCATCGGCCTTGCCGAGTGCATCCGTCGGGTGGTCGAGCGTTCGAACTGGAGAGAGAAGTTCCGCAAGCTGCCGCTCGGCCGCGGCGTAGGCCTGGCGTGCTCGTCGTACCTTTCTGGCGCGGGCCTGCCAATCAACTGGAACGATTTGCCCCACACCGGCGTGCAGCTCAAGCTGGATCGGAGCGGCGGCGTCACGGTCTTCTGCGGCGCCACCGAGATCGGTCAGGGTTCCGACGATGTGCTGGTGGCGACGATCGCCGAGGTGCTCGGCATCGACCCCTTCGACGTGCGGGCGGTGACGGGAGACACAGATCTGACACCGGTCGATCTCGGTTCCTATTCGAGCCGCGTCACGCTGATGATGGGCAACGCCGCCATTCAGGCGGCCGAGCGCGCCCGCGAGATGCTCGCCGCGGCGGTGAGCGCGCGTCTGGGCATGCCGTCGGATCGACTCGTATTCGCCGATCGTCGGGTCTTCGACAGCGGGAATCCCAGCACAGGTGTGACGTTCCAGGAAGCCGTCTGCATCGCCGAAGCACGTTTCGGCACCCTTGGCACCACAGGGTCTTACACGCCGCCGAAATCGGCCGCCAGGTTCAAGGGCGGCGGTGTCGGTCCGTCACCGACGTATTCATACACAGCTGCCGTCGTCGAAGTCGACGTCGATCCGGAAACGGGATGGATCACCGTTCCGCGGGTGTGGATCGCGCACGACATCGGCCGTGCGCTCAACCCGACGCTCGCGCGCGGTCAGGTGGAGGGCAGCGTGTACATGGCGCTCGGCGAAGCGCTGATGGAGGAGCAGGCGTTTCGCCGGCTGCCGGCCCGGCTGTCGCACGCGCTGGTCCACAAGTTTCCATCGATGCTCGAGTACAAGAGCCCGACGAGCCTCGACATGCCGGAGATTGTCACGGATCTGATCGAACATCCGGATCCCGCCGGACCGTTCGGTGCGAAGGAGGTCGGCCAGGGGCCGCTCCTGCCGATCATGCCTGCGATGGCCAACGCGGTGTACGACGCGGTCGGCGTACGCATCGACCAGATTCCGATCACGCCGGAGAAAATCCTGCGAGCCCTTCAGGCCAAGGCATCGGGAAAGCCCGCGCGCTTGGGCCCGGCGGACTTTCCCGATATCGAGTGGCCGGAGGCATTGCTCGTTGCGCCACCGTGGGAGGGCGGCGACGGACGAGCATCGAACGAGCCGACACGCCGGTCCCGGCGGAAGGCCGAGGCGGGGATCGAAGCCACCGCAGGGGTACGCTGATGATGCGATTGCCCGCGTTCCGCTATCGCGCTCCGCGAACGATCGAGGATGCTGTCGCGTGGCTGGCCGAAGATCCGGACACCACGATGATCCTCGCTGGCGGAACCGATCTCCTTCCGAACATGAAGCGGCGACAGCAGGTCCCCGCGACGGTGGTGGGACTGCGCGCGGTTCGCGGCAAGCTCTCCGCCATCCGCAACGGGGATGGCCTCACGGTAGGCGCCGGAGTGACGCTCTCGAACGTGATCGCCGTTCCACGCGTCCGTGAATCGTACCCGGGGCTGTGGCAGGCGGCCGCGCAGGTGGCCACGCCCCACCTTCGCAACATGGGCACGATTGGCGGCAACCTCTGTCTCGACACGCGCTGCACCTACTACGACCAGAACTATGAGTGGCGTAAATCCATCGACTTCTGCATGAAGAAGGACGGCAGCACCTGCTGGGTCGCGACGTCGAGTCCGAAGTGCCTGGCGGTGTCGTCGACGGATACGGCCCCGATGCTGCAGGCGCTTGGCGCGACGGTGACGCTGGTTTCAACACGCGGACGACGCGTGCTGCCGGTGTCCGATCTGTACGCAAACGACGGCATACACTATCTGACGAAGCAGCCGGACGAAATTCTCACCTCGATTGCGCTGCCGCCTTCCAACGGCTGGCGCAGTGCCTACTGGAAGCTGCGGCGCCGCGGCGCGTTCGACTTCCCGGTCGCAGCGGCGGCCGTGGCCGCGAGACTCGACGGCACGCGTGTCATCGAAGCTCGAATCGTCCTGGGCGCTGTCGCGTCGAGACCCCTCGAAGCGGGGCGGGCGGAGGCGCTCCTCGCGGACGAGAACCTCACCGACGAACTGATCGCGACGGCCGCTGCCGCCGCGAGCGAAGTCGCCAAGCCGATGGACAACACCGATTTCGAGCTCGTTTGGCGAAAGAAGATGGTCCGCTCCCTCGTCGCCCACGCCTTGCACGAGATTCGCGGCGACGACGTGCGGGCACGGCGACGCCAGCTGGCCCGCCAGGAACTGCTGTCGATTCAGCCGGTCGACCCGCATCCCTGACGCACTGGCGGCTGGTGGGCTGCGGACTCCAGGCTCCAGCCCGGAGCCATCGACAGCCCGGCAGAGCCCCTGCCTGGTTGTTACTCATCGACGAACGCCCTCAATCGACCGATGGCCGCGTCCCACTGATCCGAGATGCGATCGAGCCATCGACGCGCCATCTCGAGACGTCTCGGCTCGAGCTCCCAGATCCGCTCGCGCCCGCGCCAGTTGTGCTGCACGAGGCCGGCATCGGCGAGCGCCTCGAGGTGCTTCGTGATCGCCTGACGCGTGACGCCGGCACCCTCGCTGAGACGCGTAATCGAAAGCGGACCGTCGACCGAGAGGCGCGCGACCAGCCTGAGGCGCGTCGGGTCGCCCAGCGCGGCGAAGACCGGCGCCGCCCCAGCGACTTTCGCCACCGACGCGCTACGGCTGCGTGACATGACGCTCGATGTTCTGCGTCTGTTCGGTCCAGCCGCCGTCGTTCATGCGGAAGGCCTCGTCGCGACGCGCGGCCGGGATGCGATCGAAGCCCGATTCGACGATCCGCAGGATGGTGCCGCCGTCGGCGTCGTCGAGATGGAACTCGACGAGCGTCATGGGCTCGGACGAATAGTCGACGTCGGGATCGGTCGCCCCCGGATGCCATCGATAGGCAAAGAGGCGCTCGGGTTCGATCCGTTCCACGACCATCTCCATCGTCAGATGCTCGTAGCCCGGGTAGGTAATCGTTCCGCGGACGGTCGCGCCTTCCGCGAAGGCGCCCTCGAGCTTCACGCGGAACCAGGCGCCGAACTCGGCGGGCGTCGCGATCGCGCGCCACACGCGCGAGCGCGGCGCGCGAAGATAGACTTCCTTTTCGATGCGGTCGGTGCTCGTTATCATATGCGCAACCTCATGGTTGCGTAATGATAGCCGACCTGCCGCACGACATGCAACCATTGAATTGCATTTATCGCGGGGAGCGTCTCTGCAGTGCCGCAATGGGACCGCGGGGCGCGACGTCCTGGAGGCGATTGGCCGCCGCCTCCCGAGGTTGATGGCGCCGTCAGAACTGCGTGATGCTCAGCGTGTTGCCGTCCGGGTCCTTGAACCACGCGATGGCGGCTCCACCGGGCGATTTCCAGACACCGTGCTCGTCCTGGCCCATCCCCGGATAGCGTTCCAGTTGCACGCCGGCCTCCTGTAACCTCTTCGCGGCTGCCACGATGTCCAGGACCTCCCACCCCAGCACGGTGTATTGAGCCAGGCGCACGTCCTTGACGATCGACACGCGCAGCATCGTGCCGTTCGCGTCGAACACGAGGGCGAACCCGTCCTCACTGACAAGACGCAGTCCGAGCGTGTCCCGATAGAAGTTTCTCGATATGGCCGGTTTCGAGGTCGCGACGAAAGCCACGAGCTTGTGGGAGCGAAATGCTGCGTCTGTAGTCATGGTCGGACACCATGCCGCGATGCTCATGATATCAGCGACGCCGCGTGCCCTGCGGAGCGTCACGCTAGAATGCAGCTTTCGGCTCACGCATGAGTGAGCCGGCTCCACCGCAACCGATGATGCTCGATGTCCTCGGCATACAACTTCATTACGACATCCATGGCGAGGGCGAACCGTTGCTGTGGCTGCACGGCGGAATGGGTCTCGGCGCTGACTGGAAGTACATCTTCACTGAGCCGCCTGCGGGCTATCGGCTCATCGCGCCCGACCTGCGCGGCCACGGACGCTCTACAGGCACATCCCGGACGTACTCATTCAAGCAATCGGCGCTGGACGTTTTCGCACTGCTCGACCATCTGAAGATCGATCGCGTGAACGTGATCGGCTTGAGCGGCGGCGGCATCACCGCGCTCCACATGGCGACCAGCCAGCCGACACGGGTCGCGGCAATGGTCGTCATCAGCGCGCCGGCGGCGTTCCCCGAACAGGCACGCGCGATTCAGCGGGTCTATTCCGAGGCCATGCTGAGCGAGGCCGAGCGCGGCCGGATGCGCAAGCGCCATCAGCGCGATGGCCAACTGGAATTGCTCTTCGCCCAGGCCCGCGCGTTCGCCGACGGCGATGACCCGAACTTCACGCCGGAACAGCTCGCGACGATCGACGCCGATACCCTGATCGTGTTCGGCGATCGCGACCCGTTGTATCCGGTATCGATTGCGTTCGAGCTGAAAGAGGCGATACGTCGATCGTGGCTGTGGGTCGTGCCGAACGGCGGGCACGGTCCGGTGTTCGGTGCTGCGGCGCCGCTGTTCGTCGACACCGCTCTGGCGTTTCTCGCGGGACGTTATCGCCAGACACCGAACCTGTAACCAACAGCCAGGCCCCATGCCGAACCATGCTGAACAAGAGCTTCTGACCGTCGCCGGACGCGAGGTCACGATCTCGAATCCACGCAAGGTACTGTTTCCCCAGGCGGGATACACGAAGCTGGACCTCGTGCGCTATTACCTGGCAGTGTCGGAAGGGGCGCTCGGAGCCGCCGGCGGCCGTCCCAACGTGCTGGTTCGTTACCCGAACGGCATCGACGGCGAGTTCTTCTATCAAAAGCGAGCGCCGCAGTCGCGGCCTGCGTGGGTCGAGGTGGTCGCGTTGCGTTTTCCCTCCGGCCGCAGCGCCGAGGAGGTCGTGCCGCGCGATGCGGCGACGCTCGCATGGATGGCCAATCTCGCCTGTCTCGAGCTTCATCCGCACCCGGTGCGCGCGGACGATCTCGACCATCCCGACGAGCTGCGTGTGGATCTCGATCCGGTACCTGGCGTCGCGTGGGCCCAGCTCCAGGAGGTGACGCGCGTGCTGCACGCAACCCTGGACGACTTCGGTCTCGTGGGCTGGCCGAAAACCTCCGGCTCGCGCGGTGTCCACGTATACGTGCGGATCGAGCGACGCTGGACGTTCGACGAGGTGCGCCGGGCCGCGCTCGCCCTGGCGCGCGAGGTCGAGCGGCGCGCTCCGGCCCTTGCCACGAGCAAGTGGTGGAAGGAAGAGCGGCACGGCGTGTTCCTCGACTACAACCAGAACGCGAAGGACCGGACGATCGCCAGCGCATACTCCGTGCGGCCGAGGCCCGATGCTCGCGTGTCGGCTCCGGTCACCTGGGACGAGATTGACGTGTGTGACCCCGGAGACTTCACGCTCGGCACCATGCCTTCGCGCTTTGCCAGGCTGGGCCACCTGCATGCAGCCATGGATCAGCATCGGTGCTCGCTGGCGAGCCTGCTCGAATTGTCGGAACGCCACGAGCGCGAGGGGTTGGGTGACGCGCCATGGCCCCCTCATTATGAGAAGAAGCCCGACGAACCTCCGCGCGTGCAACCGTCGCGGCGGCGGACGCCCAGCCGTCCGCTGATTGAAATCGGGCGGGCGCAGCGGAAAGACGATGCGCTCGCAGGCCTCGAACGCTGGCGCGCGCGACATCCCGATGCGGCCGCGCACCTGGCTCCTGCCGACGTGCTCGTCGATTCGATGCGTGGGCGGTTCCACACGTGGACGCGCATCCGGGTGAACCTTCAGAATGTCCCGGTCGCGCTGAGACCCGCGCAGGAGGCCCTCGACCCTGACGAGACCCCCGACGACTGGAGCAGCTTCAGCGCTCGAGGCGCGCCGCCCCGAAGACCTTCTCGAGCTCGTAAGCCGTCGTGATCTCGAGCTGGTCGTAGGTGCAGTCGCGGGGCCTCTTGTCCGGGCGCCAGCGCAGAAAGATCGCCGCGTGGCGGAACCGATCGCCCTGCATGTGATCGTATTTGACCTCACACACCCGCTCGATCCGAAGCGGCTCCCACGACAGATCCTTGCCGGCGCTCCAGCGGCTCTGGCCGCCGGGCATACGCGTCATCTCGGTTCCGGCGGCCTCAGCCCATTCCCGCCAGGGGTGCTCTTGGAAGGCGCGCTCACGCAACGGCGCAAGCTCTAATGCAAGCTGCCTGCGCGTCTCCATCGTGAACGACGAGGTCACGCCCACGTGCTGCAATCTCCCGCGGTCGTCGTAGAGACCAAGCAGCAGTGAACCAATACGCAGGCCGTGTCCGCCCTTGTGCCAACGAAAGCCGGCAACGACGCAGTCGGCGGTCCGTGCGTGCTTAACCTTGATCATGGCGCGCTTGCCCGGCTCGTACGTCCCATGTTCCGGTTTTGCGATGACACCGTCGAGGCCGGCTCCTTCGAAGCGCGCGAGCCAATCTGCCGCCATGGCGGGATCGCGGGTCATCGGCGTCAGGTGAATTGGCGGCGTCGCGTCCGCGAGCACGCGCTCGAGACGGGCGCGGCGCTCGCTCTGCGGCGCGTCCCGCAGGTCGTGGCCGTCGATGGCAAGCAGATCGAACGCGACAAAGGCGGCCGGCGTCTCGCTCGCCAGCTTCGCGACGCGCGAGGCTGCGGGATGAAGCCGAAGCTGCAGCGCGTCGAAATCGAGGCCGCGTGCGGTCGCGATGACGATTTCGCCGTCGACGACGGAGCCGGCTGGCAGTCCGGCGAGAAACGCCTCGTGGAGCTCGGGAAAGTAGCGATCGAGCGGCCGCAGGTCGCGACTCTGGATGAAGACGTCCGACTCACCGCGGAAGACAATCGCGCGAAATCCATCCCACTTCGGCTCGTACACGAACGTTCCGCCGGAGGGAAGCTCGTCGGCGAGCCTGGCGAGCATCGGCTCGATTGGCGGTGCGAGAGCAAAGCTCGCCGCCTCACGCGTGGACGACGGCGTGTCGGGCTCGGGCGCTTTCTCGGATCGCGGCCTGCGGGTTGCCATGCGTACGTACGGTGGTCCTGCTCGCCCGCTGGGGTCAGACCGGGGTCAGACCCCGAGTACGGATCGACTCAAGGCCTTAACACGGATCGACTAAATGGGTTACATGCCCCATCACCGGGGTCTGACCCCGTTCTGACCCCGATCTGACCCCGTTCTGACCCTACCGGACCAAGGTCACATCCTGGACGAACGGATTCGACTGCCGGGCGGCTTGAATGTATCTGTCCGCGTCCTCCTGCAGCAGGAAGCGCTGCTGCACGAGCTTCCGCGTTGCCGCCTCGACGGC
>DASYQV010000191.1:0-11925 GCA_036005125.1 Vicinamibacterales bacterium | reverse complement strand
AAACGACCTTCGGAATTCCGGGCCGCCGCCCGACGATCCCACGACGGTCGTGACGGCTGATGACGTGATCAACGGCTACAAACAGATGATCCTGCGGGCACACTCGGCAGGCATCAAGATCTACGGTGGAACCCTGGTGCCTTGGTGGGAGTCGATATTTACCAACGACAACTGGACGCATGAGAAATGGCGGAAGCACCAAGCGATCAACCAGTGGATTCGGACCAGCCGTGCCTTCGATGCGGTGATCGACTTTGACAAGTGCCTGTCCGATCCAAAGGACCCCAGGAAGATGCTTCCGATTTATGACTCCGGCGATGGTCTGCACCCCAGTGACCGCGGCTATGTGCACATGGGCGAGTGCATTGACCTGTCACTGTTCAAGTAAGGCCGATACCGCCGGAAGTGTTATCAGATCCAGGCTGAACGATGCACAGGAAGCCCTTGCAGGACCAGACAACGGAGGGACGCACCGACGCTTTCGTGAAAAATACGCGCCTTACAACTGACCGCGATGATGCGCGAGATGGTCAGGGTGTCGCGCAGGACCACATACCGTGGCGAGTCGCTCACCACCTTACTCACTCACCAGCAGCCGCCAGTTCGTCGTCGGGAGGAAGTTGTCGTTCGTACGAGACAGCGACTCCCGCATCTGATCGAACCAGGTCTGACCGTTGAAGCCGCTCGCTTCGACGACGAGCGTGTCGCCATCCCATCGGCCGACCTACTGTCCCATCCACGAATCCACCGACGAGGGTGCGGCACCGGTCATGTAGACGTTGCGAACCGCGCCCGCGTATTCGTACGCAAAGAAGACGACCTATAGTCGCTGTTCCGGAACCGCGCAACTCCACAAGCACTTCTTTGCGTTGCACCGCCGCGCGTCAATGCTTTTACAGGCGGGGCCGCGCGAGGGTACGTCGACAGTCACGAGAATCGGCACGTCGGATTTTTTCGCCACCATCAGCAGCGCAACGGCTGACACCACTGCCTTCAACAGAAACGCCCGACTCGAAGTCTGAAGTCAATCGGCATCCACTCACGCTATAATGGCGGGCCGGAGACTCGTGCATGCACAGCCGACTGCTCGCTCTCCTCGGAAGCCTTGCCATCGCGACCGCGGCCGCATGGATCTATGCGGGAACCGTTGCAGCGCAAGGCACGGCGCCTCGGGCCAAGGCGAAGGCCTATGCACCGCCGCGGACGCCGGACGGCCGCCCCGACCTGACGGGGTTCTACAACGTCGCCACCATCACGCCGCTCGAGCGGCCCGCGGAGTTCGGCGGTCGGCTGACCATGACTGACGCCGAGGCCGCGGCGATCGAGCTCTACGAGGTGAAGCGAAACGAGAAGGACCTCGAGCCGGTCGATCCGCACCGACCGGCTCCTCCGGTTGGTGGCGACAAGACGCCGACGAAATCGTTTCTCGAGGGTTTGTTCCGCGCGGGCGGCGGGCAGGTCGGTGGCTACAACCTCATTTGGATCAACCCCGGCGATCGTGTCGTCACCGTCGATGGACAGCGCCGAACATCGCTGATCATCGATCCTGCAGACGGTCGGGTGCCGCCGATGAAGCCGGAAGCGCGCGAGCGAAACGCTGCTTTCCTGGCCCGGCGCTTGAGTCCAGACGCGGCCGAAGGCGCGACGGGCGGTCCATCAGGACAGTACGACGGTCCCGAAGCGCGCCCGCTCGCCGAGCGGTGCCTGCTCGGTTTTGGCTCGACGTCTGGACCGCCCACGCTTCCCAATTACTTCTACAACAACCTGAAGCAGATCGTGCAGACGCGCGACACCGTCATGATTCTCAACGAGATGGTTCACGACGCGCGCATCATCCGTATCGGCGGCACGCATCCTCCCGCGCACATCAAAAGTTGGATGGGCGATTCCACTGGCCGCTGGGAAGGCGACACGCTCGTCGTCGAGACGACCAACTTCACCGAGAAGACGCAGTTCCGCGGATCGGGCGAGAACTTGAAGGTGATCGAACGGTTCACGCGCACCGGCGACAAGACGATCCTGTACCGGTTCACGGTCGAAGATCCGACAACATGGGATCGGTCGTGGACGGGGGAGTACCCGTGGCTGGCTACCGAGGAACCGCTGTACGAGTACGCGTGTCATGAAGGCAACTATGCGTTGGCCGGCGTCCTTCGCGGCGCTCGCGTGCTTGAAGCCCAGGTGCCCGATCGGAAGAAATGAGCAGGTCGGCCCTGACAGACTGGTGGCAGGCCTGATAAGCGGCCGATGACGACAGGGCTCTCAGGGCCCTTTCCGGGTAGATCCGGACGGTTAACCGAAGGTCGATTATCCGACCACACCCGATAGAGGTCCGTTCACAGCCCGGATCGCCACAGGTCGTCGTGTCCACCAGTGTCCGCCTGCCACCCGACTGCGCTGGCATTGCGAACTGATCGTCCGGAAGCGCACGAATCCGAAGCGCGGACCCGGTGATCACGCTGTGCTCGCAACGAGTTCACAGCATGGCCTCGCCGCTACATCCGAATGAACACATCCTGAGTGGACCGCGCCAAGGAGTGCGCGGCTCAGAAGAGCACCTGACAGCAGGAAGCAGGCTCGGAACGTGGTCCGAACCATGAAGAAGCTTCTGAGCTGTTTACTTGGTGCGTTGTTCGCCGGCGTGACGGGATCGGCGCTGGATCTGCCGCGAGGGCAGATTATCGATGACGTCGCGTGTAACGACGACCCGGCGCAGCACTATTCGCTCTATCTGCCGTCGAAGTTCACAACCGACCGCATGTGGCCCATCATTCTCGCATTCGACGCAGGCGGGCGCGGCCGGCGGGGCGTCGAGCGCTACCAGGCCGGAGCAGAGCGCTACGGCTATATCGTGGCCGGATCGAACAATTCAAGAAATGGACCGTGGAAGCTCAGTCTCGACGCAGCGAGGGCCATGACTGCGGACCTCACCGGGCGATTTCCGGTAGACCTCAAGCGCATATACACGGCGGGGATGTCGGGCGGTGCGCGCGTGGCGATGATGGTGGCGCTCCACCCGGACCTGATCGCTGGGCGTATCCATCCAGGAATCGCCGGCGTGTTTGCGTCGAGCGCCGGTTTTCCGCCTGGGGAGTTCCGCGAATCGGTCGCGTTTCCAATCTTCGCCACGGCCGGTACGGACGATTTCAATTACCTGGAAGTGCTGAATCTCGACCGCACCCTCAGAAGTCCGCATCGGGTGGTGGTTTTCGAGGGTGGGCACACATGGCTTCCGGGCGAAGCGGCGACCGAGGCCGTCGAGTGGATGGAGCTCCAAGCAATGACGAGCGGCATCCGTCCGCGCGATCGAACACTGATCGACGACATGTTCGCGAGGCGAATGTCCCGAGCTGAGGGTCTGAAGAGCAGCCTGGCCATGATGCGCGAAGTGCAGTCGATCGCTCAGGACTTCCGCCTCTTCAAGAATGTGACCGGGCTGAATCAGCGCGCGGCGCGCCTGGCCGCGCAGCCGAGCGCGACGGCTGCCCTGAACCTCGAACGCGCCGACGAGGCACGCGAACAGGAGATCACCGGTACGATCCTGGCGCTGCTGGAGGAATTGGACATCGACGGCGGCGTTGCCAAGCTGAAAGAGCGCGTGACCGAGCTCCTGGATCAAGCACGGGTTCTCGAAGATTCCTCGTCGCGCCGGATCGCTCGGCGTGTGCTGAGCAATCTGCGCGCGTCGACGGCCGGCGTACGTAATCCGGAGCTGCAGACGCTGTTGGACCGGATTTCCTCTGTTGTGCCCCGCTGAGGAAGACGTTGACTAGTTGGTGATCACAAGCTTTCCCACGTGGGCGGCTTCGGCCAATGCCTGATACGCAGCCGGCGCCTCGTCAAATGGGAACTCCCGGTCGATGACCGGCTCAACGTGATGACGCGCAAACGCATTGACCATCCGCGTTAACATGCGTCGGTTTCCCATCATTATCGGGGTCACGGTTACGCCGAAGCGGAGGAGATCGGTCAGGTCCCCGTTAGGGCGTGACCCGCCGGGCACGAGCACCGCAAGCATGCCGATCACGGCTACGGTCCCGCCGTATCGGGTCGCCTGCACCGACTGGCGCAGCGTGGCAGCGTTCTCGATGACGAGATCGACTCCTTGGCCGTCGGTCAGCTCGCGGACCCGCGTCTCCCACTCCGGACACGTCCGGTAGTTCACGCCGAGGTCGGCGCCGAGAGCGTACGCCCGTTCGAGCTTGGCGTCGCTACTCGAGGTGATGAGAGCCTGAGCACCTACGAGCTTTGCAATCTGGACCGCAAACATCGACACGCCGCCGGTCCCTAGTGCGAGGACGGATTCGGCGGGGCCGATCCGCGCGGTTTCGATCACCGCGTTCCACGCCGTGACGCCCGCGCACGGCAACGTCGCGGCGGCGCTGTAGGAAAGCGTATCCGGGAGCACGACGAGAGCCGTTTCCGGCAATACGACCTCCTCGGATAACCATCCATCGAGGGAGAACCCGATCGAGCCGGCACCCATCGGCGGGTCGAACCGTCCGTCGACCCAGTTGGTGATGGTCGTGGCGGTCACTCGATCGCCAACCTTGACGCGCGTGACCCCTCGCCCAATACCGATGACCTCACCGGCGCCATCCGACAGCGGCACCACCGGCTGGTCGCGGCCGGTGGGATAGCGGCCAGCCAGCAGGAGCTGGTCACGAAAGTTGAGTGACGCGGCGTGCATGCGGATGACGACCTCGCCCTCTCCCGGATCGCGGTGAACGGCTTCCACCAGCGCGAGCGGTTGCTCGTGGTTCGGCCGAACCTTCCATTGATGCATGCTTCTGCCCTCCCGCGGACTGATTGTGATGGAGAGTATTTCATCGTGCGCGGAGCATTGGAATAGACATTGGGTTTTCCTTCGGTGCCGTGCACGGGTATCATCGTCGCGCGTCGGTTCGCACCGCATGACCAGTCACGGACGCTGGCCTCGAACAACTGAAGGAGAATACGCTGCAATGAAGAACTCCCTGCGCTTCCAATTCGCCCTGGTGGTGGTCGCGCTGACAGCGCAACAGGCCAGCACCTTCGCCCACTTCAAACTGTTGGAGCCTGCCTCATGGATCAACTCCGACCAGCGGGGCGACCCGCAGAAGGTCGGTCCCTGCGGCGGCGACCCGAAGGGAGAGAACGAAAAGCTGCTGACGAGCGCGATCACCAAGGTCACCGGCGGGTCGAAACTGCATCTCAAGATCCAGGAAACGATCTTCCATTCGGGACACTACCGCGTCGCGCTCGCGGTGAACTCCCGGACCGAGCTGCCGCCTGATCCGGTGACCGCCGAAAAATACACGGAGAGGGGCGTGTACTCGGTGTGGGGCGCGATCCAGAGTCCGCCGCAGATTCCTGTTCTCGCCGACGGCCTGTTTCCGCACTATCCGGAAGAGGGACAGCCGGCCTCCGCTCTCCCGAAAACGCCGATGGTCCCTTGGGAGACTGATATCAAGCTCCCGAACATCAATTGCCCCAAGTGCACGCTGCAGGTCATCCAGTTCATGGCGGACCATGGCTACAACCAGCCGGGCGGCTATGCGTACCACCACTGCGCGGACCTGCTGATCTCAGCGGATCCGTCGAAGCCGATCTCCAAGGGTTGGCCCGTCCAGAACAAATAGTCAACGTCGTCGCATCTCGGGCGTGGCGCGTCTGATGGTCGAGGAAATCGAGGACCAGCTTCACCCTGGCCGGCGACATTGTCCGCGTCGCCGGCATGTTGTAGGTCGAGAAGAATGCCGGTTTGTCCGGCGTGTTGAGCCGCTTCCTGATCACGTCCGCGTGACCGACGATCGACGCGACGTCGTTGAGCTGGATGAACGTCGACATCGCGGGAAAGATCAGCGAGCCGGTTCGAATAGTTCGATGGGATTGCCGTCCGGATCCTCTATTTGGATTTGGCGACCGCCGGGACCGGTTTCCATTTCGTTGCGAAAATGAAGTCCCGCCTTCTTCAATTCAGCGATGAAGCCTGGAAGATCCGCAACCTTGAGCACCACCCGATTCCACCCGCCCGGCTCCTGCCGCTGTCCGTTCGGCATCGGCCGCGAGCCCGACGCGCCGGGACCGCTGAGCAGAATCTGCGAGTCACCAAGGGAGACATTCGCAAACGCTGGGAGTTGTTGGCGTTCCAGCTTGAACCCGAGGCGTTGAGTATAAAACGCCACCGAGCGGGCGACATCCGTCACTTGGTATCGAACACCGTGAACGCTCTTGATGAATCCGTGTTGTGCTGCCTCGTGGGAGGTTGCGTCGTGCGTCATGGCAGGGCCTCTCCTTTCTGCTGCGCCTTAAGCCATTCTTCCTCACCCGGAGGCGGCGGTCTTGGAAAAAATTGAAGCTCAGGGAGTCGCAACGTGGCCGCTGAGGAGATTGCGAGTCCCCTGGATCGCCGGCTCGTACTGTGTCGGCGTAAGCCCAGACAGCCTTTTGAATTCGTTGGTGAGATGAGGCTGAGACGAGGCAAGGAGCACCTTTAGGTCGTTGGAGCAGTAACGAGTGTATGTGACGGCTAAGATTCAGCGCAGCGTCGTCCGAAGCCTTGTGCCGGATCTCGGGTGAGTTGGCCAGGCGGCAGCCTTACGTCTCGATGCGGCCCGGCGCGGAATTTGGCACCTCTTTTCGGACTTGGTGGTAGGCTGTGCGAGGACGAAAATGCGACGACCGATTCTTGCCGGCATCGGCATCGCGTTGGCCTGCGCGGGCGGCTTCCACAGCGTCCAGGCTCGCTCGCCCCAGGCAGCAAACCGGCGTCCCACGGCGGCGGGCGCCGAGGCACAGCTGTCGATTCCTGTTTCGCCTGTCGCATCGCATCAGCCCGGACGACGCGCCGGCGGTCCTCAACGCGCCGTCCTCACGCGTTACTGTGTCAGTTGTCACAACGAACGACTCCGAACGGCCGGGGTTGCACTGGACTCGGCGGACGTCGACCGTGTGGCCGAGCATGCGGACGTGTGGGAGAAGGTCGTTACAAAGCTGCGCGCGCGTGCGATGCCGCCGGCCGGCGCGCCGCGACCCGATCAGGCGACCTACGAGACGCTGGTATCGTGGCTCGAATCGGAGCTCGACCGCGCTGCCGTCGCCAACCCTGATCCGGGCCGGACGGCGACGTTCCATCGCCTCAACCGGGCCGAGTACCAGAATGCCGTTCGCGACCTGCTGGCGCTCGACGTCGATGTGACCGCGTTGCTCCCGGGTGACGACATCGACGAGCAGGGCTTCGACAACATGGCGGACGTGCTCACGGTGTCGCCGGCGCTGGTCGAACGCTATTTATCCGCGGCCCGCAAGACTGCCCGCCTGGCCGTCGGACCTTCCGCGCTCAATCCGGCCGTCGAGACCTATAAGGTCCCGATTCTGTTGGTACAAGACGATCGGATGAGTGACGACCTCCCGTTTGGATCGCGGGGTGGCGCGGCCATTCGCCATCAGTTTCCAGTCGATGGCGAGTACGAAATCAAGATCACGCTGCACCGCAACTATGTCAATTACGTCCGCGGTCTCGGGATACGCCAGGATCTCGACGTGCGCGTCGACGGCGCGCTCGTCAAACGGTTCTCGATCGGCGGCGAGAGCCCGGGCCGGTCAGCGCCCGCCAGCTATGCCGGCAATATCTTCGGCGACCCCGAGTGGGAAAAATACGCGCTCTACGCCGATGCGGGGTTGAAGGTGCGTTTCCCCGCTAAGGCGGGGCCCCGCGTGGTCGGGGTTTCCTTCGTGCGAAAGCTTGCCGCGCCGGAAGGAGTGCTGCAGCCGCGGCAGACCGCCTTTGCCGTCGCCATCAACGACATGCGCGACGGGAACGCCGCTGTGCAGGAGGTGGCGATCGCCGGCCCGTACGGCGTGGCTGGACCGGGTGACACCCCGAGTCGGCGCAAGATCTTCCTCTGTCAGCCAGCCCGGGCGGCGGACGAGAGGTCCTGCGCCGGGAAAATCGTCTGGACGCTTGCACGCCGCGCGTATCGACGTCCGGTGACCCAGCGCGACGTGGAAACGCTCCTCGCGTTTTTCGAGAGCGGCCGGGCGGAAGGCAGCTTCGAGGCGGGCATCCAGTCCGCGCTCGAACGACTTCTGATCTCTCCGGATTTTCTGTTCCGCGTCGAGCGTGATCCGGCAAAGGTCGCGCCGGGCACCGCCTACCGCCTCGACGGTTTCGAGATTGCCTCGCGGCTGTCGTTCTTCCTCTGGAGCAGCATTCCCGACGACGAGTTGCTCGATCTCGCGGAACGCGGTTCGCTCGGCGACCGCGAAGTCCTCGCGCAGCAGGTGCAGCGCATGCTGGCCGACCCGCGCTCGCACACACTGGTCGACAACTTTGCCGGCCAGTGGCTGTACCTGCGTCAGTTGAAGAACGTGGTGCCCGATCCGATCGCGTTCCCGGAGTTCGACGAGAACCTCAGGGAGGCGTTCCGGGAGGAGACGCAGCTCTTTGTCAGCAGCCAGATTCGCGAGGATCGGAGCGTCCTGGAACTGTTGAACGCCAATTACACGTTCGTGAACGAGCGGCTCGCACAACACTACGGCATCCCGAACATCTACGGGAGCCACTTCAGGCGCGTGGCGCTCGACGCGACGCAGGCTGCGCGGCGCGGCGGCATCTTCGGGCAGGGAAGTCTGCTGACCGTCACGTCGTACCCCAACCGGACGTCGCCGGTCCTGCGCGGCAAGTGGGTGCTCACGAACATCCTTGGCACGCCGCCGTCGCCCCCGCCGCCAGAGGTCCCGGGCCTGCCGGATCGGGGCGAGGGAGGCCAGCCGGCGACCGTCCGCGAGCGCATGGCGCAGCACCGCAGGAATCCCGCGTGCTCGGGCTGTCACGCGCCGATGGATCCGTTGGGTCTTACGCTCGAGAATTACGACGCGATCGGGGCGTGGCGCACGACCGGCGAGACCGCTCTGCCAATCGATGCCTCGGGCGCCCTTCCCGATGGCACCACGGTCGAGGGACCCACCGGGTTGCGGACGCTGCTCCTGCAGCACAAGGCGCAGTTCGTCGGAACGCTGACCGAAAAGCTGCTGTCGTACGCGCTCGGTCGCCCGCTGGAGCACTACGATCGACCGGTCGTTCGGAAGATCGTGCGAGACGGGGCGTCCGAGGACTACCGGTGGTCGGCGATCATCCTGGGAATCGTGAAGAGCACTCCATTTGGAATGCGGAGGACAGCATCATGATCGTCCTCAAGAAAGCCATTCCCCGTCGCACGGTGCTGCGGGGCCTCGGCGCCACGCTCGCGTTGCCGCTGCTCGACGGCATGGTTCCGGCCTTGTCCGCCTTGCGCAACACGCCGGCACATCCCGTCAGGCGCCTGGGTGTCGTCTACGTGCCGAACGGCATGATGATGGACAGCTGGACGCCGGCCACCGTCGGGACCGGCTTCGAGTTCAAGTCGGTCATGAAGCCGCTCGAGCCGTTTCGCGATCACCTGTACGTGCTGTCCGGTTTGCAGGGGGTCGAGAGCGATGGCCCGCACGCGCGCGCGTCGACGCGGTTTCTGACGGGTGTGCCCTCCAAGCTCTCGGACGGTCCGGACCTGCACGCCGGCGTGTCGATGGATCAGCTCGCCGCGCGACAGCACGGGCAGCACACCCAGCTGGCGTCGCTGGAGCTTGCGCTCGACGGTCGTGACTTCGCGGGCTCGTGTGACGACGGCTTCAGTTGCGCGTACACCAATACGATCGCATGGAGCAATGAATCGACGCCGCTCCCCATGGAGAACAACCCCCGCGTCGTCTTCGAGCGGATGTTCGGCGATAGTGGCAGCACCGATCCGGCGGTCCGCCGCGCCCGCCTCCGCAAAGACGGGAGCTTGCTCGACTCCGTCATCGACCGTGTCGCCGAGATGCAGCGCGGGTTATGGGCGCGCGACCGGACGAAGCTCGAACAGTACCTCGAGGCGGTCCGCGACGTTGAGCGGCGGATCCAGAGGGCCGAGGTGCAGAGCGCTCAGCAGCTACCGGTCTTCGAACAGCCGGCGGGAATTCCGGCGACGTGCCGCGAGCACGCGAAGCTCATGTTCGATCTGCAGGCACTCGCCTACGAAATCGACCTCACGCGCGTCGTCACCTTCATGATCGGGCGCGAGATCACCGGCCGAACCTACGCCGAGATCGGCATCCCGGATGCGCACCATCCGATCTCGCATCACCAGCGCGATCCGGCGAAACTCGCGAAGCTGAGGCAGATCAACCAGTTTCACGTCACGCTGTTCGCCGAGTTCCTGCAGAAGCTGCGTTCGACACCCGACGGCGACGGGTCGCTGCTCGACCACGTGATGCTTGTGTATGGCGCCGGCATGGCCGACAGCAACGCGCACGCATCGCAGAACCTGCCGATCGTACTCGTGGGCGGTTCCTCGTCGAGAGCCGGACGCCACATCAAGTACCCGGATGGCACGCCGCTGGCAAACCTGCACCTGAGCCTCCTCGACAAGATGGGCGTGCCGCTAGAGAGGCTCGGCCACAGCACCGGTCGACTTCCACTCGAGCCCTTGTCGGACGTGTAACGATGTCGTGGTTCCGAGCCTCGTTCTTGCCACGGCTGCTGGTTCTCGCCCTGAGCGTGCCGGCCGCGGCGATTGCCGCTGAGGACGTCGCGCTCATCGAGGCGGTCAGGAGCGCCGACATCGGTCGCGTGCGCGCACTCCTCAAGAAAGGCGTCGACGTGAACGGGCCCCAGGCGGACGGGGCCACGGCCCTCCATTGGGCCGCGCACCGCAACGATCTCGAGGCGGCGGAGCTCCTACTTCGTGCCGGGGCGAACGCCAGCGCGGCGAACGAACTGGGCGCCACGCCGCTCTGGCTGGCCTCGGTCAACGGGAGCGCGACGATGGTCGAGCGGCTGCTCAAGGCGCGCGCGAACCCGAATGCCGCGCTCGCGTCGGGCGAAACGCCGCTCATGGCCGCCGCGCGTACCGGCAACGCGAACGTCGTCCGACTACTCGTCGCCGGCGGGGCTGACGTCAACGCGAAGGAAGGCTTCCGCGGACAGACGGCGCTCATGTGGGCGGTGGAGCAGGGGCAGACTGACGTAACGCGGATCCTGCTCGAGGTCGGCGCCAACATCCATGCGCGATCCGATGTCTGGTACCAGCTCGAGAACACCGCCGGAAATGCCAATGGAGCGGGCGACTTCGAGATGGCGCACGGTGGTTCGACGCCGCTCCTCTTCGCGGCTCGAACCGGTGACATCCCAACGGCGCGAGTGTTGTTGGACGCGGGGGCCAACGTCAACGACACGCTGCCCGCCGGGATGAGCGCGCTGGTTGTGGCGGCCCACAGCGCGCACGGCGCGCTCGTGGCGTATCTGCTGGAACGCGGCGCCGACCCGAATGCGGCCGCGGCAGGGTACACGGCCCTTCACGCCGCGGTGCTCCGCGGCGATTTCGACCTGGTGAAGGCACTTCTCGACCACGGTGCGGATCCCAACGCGCTGGTGCTGCACGGCACGCCCGGCCGGCGCCTCGGCGCCGACTTCAGCCTGCGCCATCAGATGATTGGCGCGAATGCATTCTGGCTGGCGGCGCGGTTTGGCGAGATTCGCATCATGCGCCTGCTCGTGGAGCGTGGCGCCAGTCCTCTCGCCGCGCCGAAGGACGGAACGACGGCGTTGAAGGCGGCCATGGGCTTCGCCGGAGGCCTGACCGAGAACCGCCAGAACCGATACGGCGTCCCGCCGCTGGACCCTGACGAGGAAGAGCGGCTGACGCTTGAGGCCGCCCGAATCGCCATTGAAAAAGGGGTCAACGTGAACGCCGCCACCACTGCCGGCGACACCGCGCTTCACGATGCCGTGCGGCAGCGGTTCAACAGGGTCATCCAGTTCCTCGTGGACCACGGGGCCAACCTGAATGTGAAGAATAAACGCAACGAGACCCCGCTGTCGCTGGCGCTTGCCGACCGTCGTGATGTCGGAGCGGGCGACCTGCG
>DASYQV010000190.1:0-22500 GCA_036005125.1 Vicinamibacterales bacterium | reverse complement strand
AAGCCTTTCCTTGACCCTCACCACCCCCTATGCTACGGTCCGACCCCGTGACGGAGGGACGCAGATGAGGATCGGACAACTCCACTGGCGCTCACTCGCGTCGTGTGCTGTCTTGTGCGTCGCAACGATCCTGCTGTCGGGCACGGCGGCGGGACAGCGCGGCGGAGGAGGACAAGGCGCCGGCCCCGCCCGGGACCCGGTCGCGCACGCCCTCGACGGCGCGTTCGACATTCACGTCCACTCATACCCTGACGATCGCGACCGGTCGCTCGACGGGATCGAGGCCACGCTCATCGCGCGCGTGCAGGGCATGCGCGGGCTGGTGCTCAAGAACCACTACGACCCGACGGCCGGCCTCGCGTACCTCGCCCGCAAGCAGGTACCCGGCATCGAGGTGTTCGGGGGGATCGATCTGAACCTGCCTGTTGGCGGCATGAACCCGCACGCCGTCGAGCACATGACGCAGGTGCAGGGCGGTTGGGGACGGATGGTGTGGATGTCGACGTTCGACGCGGAAAACCAGGTTCGCTACTCGAAAGAGAACCGGCCGTTCGTCTCCGTCTCGCGCGGCGGCGAGCTTCTCCCCGCGACCAAGGACGTGATTGCGGTCATCGCCAAGCACCAGCTGACGCTCGCCACGGGCCATGTGTCCGCGGAGGAAGCCCTCATGCTCGTCCGTGAGGCCCGCCGGCAGGGGATTCAGCACATCGTGCTCACGCATGCGATGAATGCACCGATTCAGATGAGTGTCGCGCAGATGCAGGAAGCCGCCAAGCTTGGCGCATTCATCGAATTCTGCGGCAGCACCATGCTGGAATCGGCGGCGGCGGCGCGCGTGGACAGGTACGCCGACGCCATCCGCAAGGTCGGGCCGCAGTCGATCATCCTCTCGTCCGATCTGGGACAGAAAGGCAACCCGCTTCCGACCAGCGGCTTCGCGGCGTTCATCCTCGCGCTTGGTGCGAAGGGGTTCACCGAGCAAGAGCTCGATCGGATGTCGAAGCAGAATCCGGCGCGGCTGCTTGGACTCTCCGACAAGAAGAGCTGAGGAGCTGTCACGATGCGCAACGCAACACGACATCTGCGGCGCCCATTGCCCCTGGCAGCGCTGGCCGCCGCTTTCTTCACGCTCGTGTTCCTGATGGCGAGCACGCCGGTCGCGCAGCCGAAACCGCTGGAGCAGCGGCTGCACCTCAACCCCGTGATCGCGAAGCTCGCCGAGGGCAAAACGGTCTACGGCATCAACACCGGCGATCTGTCACTCGCGTACGCCCGCGAGGTGGCACGCGCGCCCATCGATTACGTGTACGTGGACATGGAGCACAACCCGCTGGACTTTCCCGGGCTGCACATGTTCCTGATGGGCATGACCGACCGGGCGATGGTTCTGAGGAAAGGCAACCTGCAGCCCAATGTGGCGCTCTTCGCGCGCTTTCCGCCCGAGGCCAACGAGTCGCAGTGGATCGTGAAGCAGGCGCTCGACATCGGGCTCCACGGGATCATCTTCAACGGCGTCGACAACCCGGAGTACGCGCTGTTTGCCGTGAGGACCATGCGGTATCCGCAACTCAGAGGCTCGAAGTACATGGAGCCCCGCGGCATCCGCGGCGCCGGGCCGGCCAACGCGACGTGGATCTGGGGCGTCGCCGGCGAGGAATACGACCGGCATGCCGACCTGTGGCCGCTCAATCCCGATGGCGACCTACTGGCGACGATGATGATTGAGTCGGTCGAAGGGCTGAAGAACGTAGACAAGATTGCGGCCGTGCCGGGCGTTGGCGCGCTCTTCCCCGGCGCGGGCAACGATCTAGCCCGCTCGCTCGGCATCCGTCAGAACGATCCCGAGCTCGAGACGGCGTTTCAACAGATTCTGAAAGCCTGCAAGGCTCACAAGATCGGCTGCGCGATCACGGCGAACAGCCCCAACGACGTGGCCAGGCGGGTCAAGGAAGGCTGGAACATCATCCGCTCGACAGTTCCCTCGATTACCGCGGGCCGGGCACTCCTCGGCGAGAAGACGACGCAATAAAAAGGGAGGAAGGAGAAAGGAGGAAATAGGAAGATCGCGGGCTGCGGGCTGCCTCTGCCTGCTGCCTACGGCGCTCACCGGTACACCCCGGGCACGAGATCGAAGAAGACCAGCAGCAGCGCGATCGTGTCCGTGAATCCGTGCGTCAGGATGGGGATCCAGAGGTTGCGATCGAATATCAGGTAGAGACCTCCCAGCAGCAGACCGCTGATCGTGGTATCCACCACGCCGGTCGGTCCCTGATAAAGGTGGCCCACACCGAACAGAACACTGACAGAAGCTAGACCGATGATCCAGGCCGACGGGCGGCGGTTGCCGAGATCCGCAACCCGATTGAGGATGTAACCGCGATACGTGAGCTCCTCTCCGAATGCCGCAAGCGTCCACACGACGGCGAGCCCAACGAGCAACAGGCGGGGGTTGCCGACAAATTGCCTGAACCTGGAGAGGTCCGTTGCCGCGCCGGTGATGGAGGCGATGATAGGCTCGGTCACATATGTGCTCAGTACCTGCAGGACTACAGCGGCAACGAGCGCGATGAGAATCGCGCGACCCCAGCGGGCCGGCCTGACGAGCCCGACCGCACGCCACCCCATGCCACGTATCCGCAGCGAAACCCACCCGAGCAGAAGTATCCACACGGCTTCGCTGACAGGCAGAACGTGGAAGATGTTCACGGCGAGGAAGAGCACGATCGCGAGGGCAAGCTCGCCGGACGCGATCAGCACCTGGCGGCGTGACAGCCGGGGAGCGGCCTCGATCTCTGTCGTGAAAGCCGTCTGCGCCAAATCTAACCTTTCCGCGGTTGCCGCGTCGGTGAGAGGAGAAATCATCGACGTATCAGGAGTCAGGACGACGCTCCTGCATGCCCATCAGGCGGTACGACCGGCGAAGCCACGCCTGGATCTCGTTGTCGAGCTGCGCCACGTCGGCGACCCGCAGGCGGTGAACCCACCAGCCGGGAACCACTTGCTCCACCTTCACGAAGCGCGGCGACTTCACCGCATACGGCAGGGCAAACGCGCAGGTCATCCCGTTCTCTGAAAGGCTGGTGATCCCGGCGAATCGAACCCGGCCGAGGAATGCAATGCGCGTTTTCGCCGGCGCCACGTGGTACTCGCCGCATGCCGCAATCATCTGTTCGAAGCGCGCGTAGAGCCGCCGGGCGCTCGGCCCCATGCGGGATTTCCAGTCATCCAGGGTGGCCCTGCCGCACGAGTGCCAGAGATTCCGCGTGACGAATTTCGCGCCGCACTTCGGACAGGTCCAGAGCGGCCCTGGCTGTCCCATGGCCATTCGTGATTCGTGATTCATGATTCGCTCTGCGAATCATATGAACCGGAAAATCAAGAATCAAGAATCAAGAATCAAGAATGGAGATTAGACGTCGTGGCAGCGGCAGCCTCACGGCCGCGCCTGGTCATGCGCATCCGCTCGTCGTGCCGCAGTTCACACACTTGTAACAGGCACCCGAGCGAATCATGATCGACCCGCACGTCGAGCAGGGCGGCGCGTCCTCCTGGTTCTGGATAGCCGCCAGCTCGCTGGCGCGGTTCTCGCCGCGAATGGACGGGGAGCCGGACGTCGGACCGGTCGATGCCGCGCCGCGCGGTGGCGCCGTTGGCTGCAGCGTGCGGCGATCGTCCTCTTCGGCCTTCTCCCGGAGGTTCACGCCGGCGCGATACTGCGCTTCGGGCGACAGGAACTTCGTCGCCATCCACCTGAAAATGTAGTCGATGATCGACTTCGCGAAACGAACCTCGGGGTTCTTCGTCATGCCCGAGGGCTCGAAGCGGGAGTGGCTGAACTTGTCGACCAGCGTCTGCAGCGGGACACCGTACTGCAAGGCGTAGGAGATGGCCTGCGCGAACGCGTCCGCAAAGCCGGAGATGGTCGACCCCTCCTTGGCCATCACGAGGAAGATCTCGCCCGGCGTTCCGTCTTCGAAGAGACCGACGGTGATGTACCCCTCGTGGCCGGCCACGTCGAACTTGTGCGTGATCGCGTTGCGCTCGTCGGGCAGCTTCCGGCGCCGCGGCCGCTCGACATACTTGACGACTTCCTTGACGACCTCGCGCAGCTCAGGACCTGCGCTCACGTTCGAGCCCGCGCTGCGCGTGTCGCCCACGCCGGCCTTCGAGGTGTTCAGCGGCTGCGTCCGCTTGCTGCCGTCGCGGTAGATCGAAATGGCCTTCGCGCCGAGCCGCCACGCCTCGAGGTAGGCCTTCTCGATCTCCTCCACCGTCGCTTCCTTCGGCACGTTGACGGTTTTCGAGATCGCGCCCGAGATGAAGGGCTGGGTCGCGCCCATCATCCTGATGTGTCCCATGTATTGGATCGACCGCTGACCTCTGGTGGCCTTGAACGCACAATCGAACACCGGCAGGTGCTCGTCCTTCAGGAACGGCGCTCCCTCGATCGTCTCGTGCTCGTCGATGTAGTGGACGATCGCGTCGATTTCGGGCCGCGTGTAGCCGAGCCGCTCGAGCGCCATCGGCACCGTCCCGTTGACGATCTTCATCAGCCCGCCGCCGACGAGCTTCTTGTACTTGACCAGCGCGATGTCCGGCTCGACGCCCGTGGTGTCGCAGTCCATCATGAACCCGATGGTGCCGGTCGGCGCCAGGACGGTCGCCTGCGCGTTCCGGTAGCCGAAGTCCTCGCCGAGCTCGACCGCCTCCTCCCACGCCTGCTTCGCTCCCGCGTAGAGATCATGCGGCACGTGCTTCGGGTTGATGTCGCGCACGGCATCACGGTGCTTTCGCATCACCCGGAGGAACGGGTCGCGGTTCTTCTCGTAGCCGGCAAAGGGGCCGCCGTGGTCCCGCGCGATTCGAGCCGACTGCGCGTACGCCTCGCCCGTCATCAGCGCGGTAATCGCCGCCGCGTAGGCCCGTCCCTCGTCGCCGTCGTACGGCAACCCGCGCGCCATGAGCAGGGCGCCCAGATTGGCGTAGCCAAGGCCGAGGGGCCGGTAGTCGTACGAGTTCCGCTCGATCGCCTTCGTCGGATAGCTCGCGTTCGAGACGATGATCTCCTGAGCCGTGATGAGCGTTCGGCACGCGGCCCTGAACGCCGCGACGTCGAACTCGCCGTCAGGCTTCAGGAACCGCATCAGGTTGATCGACGCCAGGTTGCACGCCGAGTCGTCCAGGAACATGTACTCCGAGCACGGGTTGCTCGCGTTGATACGGCCCGTGACCGGACACGTGTGCCAGTCGTTCACCGTGGTGTCGAATTGCATACCGGGATCGCCGCAGATCCACGTGCCCTCGGCAATCTGCCGCATCAGGTCGCGCGCCTTGTATGTATCGACCACGTCGCCTGTCGTCACCGCCCTCGTCTGCCACTGGCCATCGTCGAGCACGGCGCGCATGAAGTCGTCGGTGACGCGGACCGAGTTGTTCGAATTCTGGAAGAAGATGGACGAATAGGCCGGACCGGTGAACGAGCCGTCGTAGCCGGCGTCGATGAGCGCCCACGCCTTCTTTTCTTCTTCGACTTTGCAGTTGATGAAGTCGAGGATATCGGGATGATCCGCGTTGAGGATGACCATCTTTGCCGCGCGCCGCGTCTTGCCGCCAGATTTGATGACGCCCGCAAACGCGTCGTACCCTTTCATGAACGACACCGGGCCGCTCGCTGTGCCGCCGCCGGCCAGCGGTTCCGTCGACGATCGGATCGCCGAAAGGTTGCTGCCCGTGCCCGACCCGTACTTGAAGAGCATGCCCTCGGTCCGCGCCAGCGTCAGGATGGAATCCATCGTGTCCTGGACCGAGTTGATGAAGCAGGCCGAGCACTGCGGCGCCTTCTCGAAGCCGCAGTTGAACCAGACGGGGCTGTTGAAGGCGGCCTTCTGGTAGACGAGCAGGTGCTTCAACTCGGCCGAGAACGCGCCGAGCGCCTCGTCATTGGCGAAATACCTCTGCTCTCGTGCCCATCCCGTGATGGCATCCACGACGCGGCCGATGAGTTGTTTGACGCTCCGCTCGCGGTCGGGCGCCCCGATCTGGCCGCGGAAATATTTCGAGACGACGATGTTCGTGGCCTGCTGCGACCAGAACTTGGGGATCTCGACGTCACGCTGCTCGAACACGGTCTTGCCTTTTTCGTTGCCGATGACCGCCGCGCGGATCTCCCATTCGACTTCATCGAACGGATCGACGCCGGGCAACGTGAAGAAGCGCGTGAAGTCCAATCCCGGGGAAACCGTTTGCGCGAGCACTTTCTCCGCCTTCGAGGCAACGGTCGCGTCGCGAGCAGCGCTTCGTTCCATGCCTGTCCTCCCATACCGGGACACACCGACCCCGACGGGTGCGTCCGAAAGCATTTCCGGTGATTGCGCCCGAGACGTACGCCAGGGAGTTCGCGTACGGCGAGAGCTGGGAAGGCCCCGCCTGTTCGTGCTGCCGAGTCGCTGGCGCGCGACGCGCACCAGACAGCACCACCACCAGCTAGGGGCTCTACCGGGCTGTCTCAGCGCAGAGCCCTTAGCTGGTATCGGAAAAAATGGTGCGCCCGGCGAATCCGTTTGTCAAGGACGAAACCACAAGATATTGCGGCTTTTTGTTAGGTCAGTCGCAATATATCGACATTGTCGCACATCACGATCGCGGTAGGCATCAGGTATCAGGCATCAGGCATCAGGGCCGTCTCAGGCATCAGGGCTGATGCCTTCCTGACGCCTGATGCCTGATCCCTGATGCCTCGGTTGGATGGCGGGAGGGAGGCGGCTTAACACTGCCTCCCCGCGTGCACAGGCAGGGAGTGAGGGTAGGACTGCCCCGCCACTTTGGCTGCGGGGCGGGGTCCCCAGAGGTCGTTCACGATCACGCAAGACCCTTTTGGGTACCCGAGGTGAGGAAGCTTTCGAGCTGTCCTACTCCTCAGCAACGGCAATGCCAGCTGGCCCGGCCGCCAATCTATGAATGTAACCAGAATTGAAGTGAAATTCTCAGGCCGCGACTCAGGTGTGGGTAATGAAACGCTCAGTCTGTCGCCGGATGGCCAACGCAAACCGATGTGTGGGCAGACGAGGTTATACGCTACCGGCCCTGTAACTCTGAGGAGAGCGTCGCCGCTTTGTCGGCGAGCGTGGCAGCAAACACGAGATTCTGATCCTTGAGCGCCTGCTCCGCCTGCTCCGCGAATCGCTTCGACTGGTCGTACACGGCCCGCCCGTCGGCACTCAGCTTTCCGTAGTCAACGCGCCGGAGATTCCGCTGTGCCACGGTCAGACGCTGACGAATGCCGGCCTCCGAGGCAGCACCTCCCGGCGCGCGCAGCAACCGCGCTGGTTCCGGGGGTGGAGTGGCCTCTGCGGGAGGCACCGGGACCTGAACCGTCGGCGGCTCAGCAGCGGCTTCCGGTTTCTGCGCCGGTTCGGTCCGGCCGTTTCCACGCGACACGGGACGCGGACTGGCGCGCGGGGGTGAGGGTGCGGGCTCGACCGGCTCGACCGTGGCGACGGGAGGTTCTTCGACCGGCGCAAGGACCCTCGGCGGCGGCGTGGGCATCTCGAGCGGCGCGCCCTCGGCCGTCCGGGCTTGAGCCTTGGCGCAACCGGCGGCAGCCGCGCCGACCAGCAGGCTCAGGCACAGAGCCGTTGCGGGATATGCGGCCCACAAACCATATCGAAGGAACGGTCCGCTAAAGCTCATTCGCTCGTGGCAGTACGACGCGAAACGTCGTCCCGTGGTCGGGCGTCGACTGCACCTCGATCTCGCCGTCGTGGAGCTGAACGATTCGATAGACCATCGAGAGGCCGATGCCCGTTCCATGATCCTTCGTTGTGAAGTACAGGTCAAAGATCTTCTGCAGGTGCGCGGGCGGGATGCCGACGCCGGTATCCTCCACGAGGATTTCGACGCGCCCGCGTGACACGGGCGCGGCGGCGAGCCGGAGCGTTCCGCCGTTCGGCATCGCCTGACACGCGTTGATCGCGAGGTTCAAGAACGCCTGCCGCAGCATCCCTGCATCGCCGTTGACGTCGGGAACAGACGGCGGACAGTCAACGTGCACCGTGACGCCGGTGCGCTCGGCCTCGGGCTGGATGACCGGAAGAATTTCCTCGATGAGCGCGAGAGGCCGCACGGGCTGCAGACGCAGATCCTCGGGGCGCGTGAACTTGAGGAACCCCTGCACGACTTCGTCCAGACGGCGGATCTCGCTCTCGATCACCTCGACGTGCTCGATCGCGCCCTGCGCCATGGCCGGCGCCGACGCTTCGGGGCGGCGGAGCGTCTGCGCGGGCGCCGATGCGATCTGAACGGCGGCCACCGGTTCCGGCTGCCGCGCCATCGCCTTCGCCATGACCCTGAGCTTCGTGCGGAGCAGCTCGAGGTGAATCATCATCGCGTTGAGCGGATTCTTCACTTCGTGCGCGATACCCGCGGTGAGGCGTCCGAGGGCGACGAGCTTGCGCGAGTACGCGAGCGTCGACTGCATGCGCGAGAGATACGCGAGGTTGCGCGAGACGAGCAGGACACCCATCAGCGCGCCGCTCGTGCCCTCGACCGCGTGGGTCATCACGAGCCGCTCGCCCGCGGCGAGCTCTTCCCCACCGCTGCCACGATGTTCCTCGGACTCGTCCACACGGACCTGGACCGGGCCGCGGGACTTGCGGGTGCCGAGCGTCTCCTCGACGATCTGCCGGTAGGGATGGCCCTCCGGCAGCAGGCCGCGCATGGCGCGGCCGATGGCATCAGGCGGGAGGACCGGCTGCATCGCCGGATTGGTGAAGAGCAGCTCGCCGCTCGGGTTGAAGAGCGCCACGGCGTCTTCGAGGTGCTCGACCGCCGACTGCAGGTTCGCCTTCTGCCCCGCGAGGTGCATCCGATCGGCCGAGAGCTGTTGACTGATGGTGTTGAAGAACGTTCCGAGCTCGCTGAACTCGTCACCCGGAGGCAGATCGAGCGTGACGCCGAACTCGCCTTTGCCGAGCCGCGTCAGGCCGCTGCGGAGGACGTGAATGGGCCGCAGCAGCAGCTGGGCGAGGAGGCCCGCGACAATCACCGACACGCAGAGCGCGGCGAAGGAGATGTAAAACGCGGGCAGGAGCGCCGCATTCAGCTCCCGGCGCATCAGGAGCGTGGAGATGCCGATGCGGATCGAGCCGAATTCCTTCTCGTCAAGGAGCATCGGCTGGCGCACCTCGAGCGTCTGTCCCTCGCTCGAGTAGAGCACACGGAGCTGTCCCCAGGCGGAGGCTCGCTCGAGCGTGGCGAGATCGCCTCGAGCGTCAAGCCGCTGGCCCTCACGTGACGGGTCGCTCGCCGCGACGATCACGCCGCTCGGATCGAGCACCACCGCGTCCACGATGCTCTCCCCGTAGATGCTCGATTCGAGAATGGCTCGCAGGCCCGGATCGGCTCGAAGCGCCGAGTACGCGTTCGGGGTCGCGGTGACAACCTCGCGGGCGCGGTGAAAAATCCCGTTCGAGAGCAGCTGTCCGCGCGCCTGGCTCTCGTGGAGCGCCACGCGCGCGAGCCGCGTCAGGTGGAGGGCGCTGAGCGCGACGACCGCGAAGCCGACAATCGCCGTCACGGCCGCGATCTGCTTGCCTTTGATGCCGAGGCGCATCTTAGTCTCGAGCGGCCTTCACTGACGCTGATGACTCCACGTCACGGAAAAAAACGCAGAGACGCTGAGGCCGCAGAGGACCGCCGTTCGACGGGCGCCGAAGGCGCCGCGCGTGCGCCCGAGACCGCGAAAACGAACCGCTCTAGCACCGGTGACGGCTCGTTTTCGCGGTCTCGCGTCCACGCGCGAGTCGGCCTGCTCCGCAGGCCGACCCGTCGAACGGCGCTGAACAACGTCGAATCACGTGATTCCTCTGCGCCCTCTCCGCCCTCAGCGTTTCCCGTGACAGGAGAATCACGAGAGTGAGTGAGTGCGGCGTCCCTCGGTCAGGACTGGGAGACGATCTCCTCCGGCTCTCTCTTGCCCGGCACGCGCCCGCGCAGCTTATTCAGCTTGTTGTGCAGCGTCTTCAAGCTGATACCGAGGATCTCCGCCGCGCGGGTCTTGTTGTCGCGCGTGTGCTCGAGCGTCATCAAAATCAGCCGTCGCTCTGCCTCTTCCACCGTCGTGCCCGGCGTCAACGAGAGCGTCGGCTTGACGACATCCGGCGAATCGGTCACGAGCGGCGGCAGGTGCTTCGACTCGATGAACTCGCCCGAGCTGAGGATGACGGCGCGCTCGATCACGTTGCGGAGCTCGCGCACGTTGCCCGGCCAGTTGAACTGCTCGAACATCCGCATCGCGGCGGGATCGACGGCGGCGACCTTCTTGTCGTTCCGCTCGTTGAACTCGTTGAGAAACGACTGGACCAGCAGCGACAGATCGTCCTTGCGCTCGCGGAGCGGCGGGATCTGGATCGCAAAGACGTTGAGGCGGTAGTACAGGTCCTCGCGCAGCTTGCCGTTCTTCACGGCGTCGGCGGGATTGACGTTGGTCGCGGCGATGACCCGGACGTCCACGCTCATCTCGCCGCGGCCGCCCAGCCGCCGGAACGTCCTCTCCTGCAACACGCGCAGCAGCTTGACCTGCGTGGCCGGGGTCATCTCGGCGATTTCGTCGAGGAAGAGCGTGCCGCGGTCCGCCAGCTCGAAGCAGCCCTGGCGGCGATCGTGCGCGCCCGTGAACGCGCCCTTCTCGTGGCCGAAGATTTCGCTCTCCAGCAGCGTCTCGGGAATGGCCGCGCAGTTGATCGGCACGAAGGGCTGCGCCGCGCGCGGGCTGAGCTGATGGATCGTCTGGGCGACCAGCTCCTTGCCGGTCCCCGACTCACCCCAGATCAGGACGTTCGCCGAGGTGGGCGCCGACTGCTCGATCACGTGGTACACCTTGCGCATCTGCGGGCTGCTGCCGATCATGCGACCGAAGGTGCCGTGCTCCCGAAGCTGACGACGGAGCACCTTGACCTCGCGCAGCGTGTCCTGCCGCTCGACAATCTTGTCGAGCAGAATCTTGAGACGCTGCGGTTCGACCGGTTTTGTGAGGTAATCGTAGGCGCCTTCTTTGATCGCCTCCACGGCGGTCTCTACGGTACCTTGTGCGGTCAGGATGACGGTGGTGAGATCGCCCCCCTCGTCCTTGATCGCGCGGAGCAGCTCGAGGCCGCCCATGCGAGGCATCACCAGATCGCTGATGATGATCGACGGACGGAATGCCGTGATCTTCTGCAGCGCCTCTTCCCCATCCGCCGCGGCGTCTGCGGTGAAGCCCCAGGTCCGCACGAGCTCGGTGAGTCCGAGTCGCGTCGAGGGTTCGTCCTCGACAACGAGGACGCGCTCGCCAGAAAGGTCGTGGTCGGTCATCAGTGCCTCGCACCGTGCCGGGGAAAAATCGACGACGGCACGAGAGTTGAGTCTACTCTGTCGTTTTTACACGGTCCAGCACAGCTATACTCCAGCTCGTCGGTTGGCGCCCACGGACGCCCGCCGAAGATCGCGCTCCGTAAGCTCGCCTCTGCCGATAATCTTCCGATCGCTCACCCGTGTCTGACGATATCGCGCCCTCCGTTCCCGTTCCGCTGATTCGCCATAACGGCCGCGATCGACTGGTCGCCATCGCGGAAGTTCTGGCGTGTTCGAGCGTTCCGACGCAGGTCCTTCTCAGTTACCTGCTGCCGCTCGCCGGCTTGCGGGCACTCGACGCCGCGGGACAACTCTCCCTCGGCTTCGTCTTCGCGCTTTCCCTCATCGACACGCTGGTGCTGGTCGCGCTGATGGTCCTCTTGACGCGCATGCACGGCGAAAGCGTCTACGGACTCTGGATCGGGCCGCGGCCGATCGGCCGCGAGGTGCTGCTCGGCGTGCTGCTCGTCCCGCCAGTCTTTTTTGCCGTGGCGCTGCTCCTGAACGTCCTGCGGCTGGTGGCCCCGTGGCTCCACAATGTCCCGCAGAATCCGCTCGAGCAGCTCGCGGGGACGCCTGGTGAGGCAGCGATGTTTGCCCTCGTGGCCATCTTCGCCGGCGGCCTGCGCGAAGAGCTGCAGAGGGCGTTCCTGCTGCGACGGTTCGAGCAGTACCTTGGCGGTCCCGGGGTGGGTGTTTTCGTCCTCAACGTCGCGTTCGGCCTCGGCCACAGCATGCAGGGATGGGACGCCGCAATCACCACCGGCGCACTCGGCGCCTTCTGGGCGGTCCTTTATCTGAAACGGCGCAGCGCCGTTGCGCCGATCGTCTCGCACGCAGGGTTCAATACCGCCGAGATCCTGCGCGTGCTGCTGGTTGGGTGATACGACCGAGACGCGTGCAGGCCTTGAGGTCCACCATGCGGTATTTCGTCCTCGTCTACTACTTTTTGTAGAGGACGAGCACGTCGGCACGCTGGCGGAGATCGCGCAGCCACTGAGCGATGGTTGACCGCCGCCGCTCGGACGCAGCGCGTTGACGCGCAACGGGCTCCGCCTCGTCGAACGGGATGGGCTTCCCGTCCCTCTGGAACTCTTCGGGATGTGCGCGGTAGTACTGCACGGCCTCGTCCTGGCTGGCCTGCACCGTCACGCCGAAGCGCTGATTGAGATAGGCCTCGATGCGGAGATTGTCGCGGGCGATCTCCGCGATCCGCTCGTCGTCGAGTCCCGTGGACTTCATCAGCGTTTCGAGGTCCGCCCCGGATGCCGGGCGTGTGATCGACGCCTTTTCGCGTGCGACCGCCGCTTCATCGGGTTCGGGCGGCGCGAACCGCGCCACCTCGCCGAGGAGGAGCTGCCGCTCGATCAACTGCTCCGTGGCAGCGGCAATCGGGTCGCTACCGGGCGGCACCTGGACGAGGCCGAGCCCGAGTGCGGCGCGCCCATCCGACAACGTAATCGGCTGGCCGTTCACGCGCGCGAGCACGCGGTCGAGAACTTGTTGCGTCGAGACCGCCTGGGTCAAAGGCCAGAGCGCGGCGATCACGACAACGAGAGGCGCTGAACGACGTCGATTCACTAGAGTCTTTGCGTCTCCGCGCCTGCACCGCGTCTCGGCGTTTCCGTGACAGAGAAATCGGTGCTCCCCGCTCCTAACCGATCAGAACGCCCGTCCCAGGCTGACATGCGGCACCCAGCGCCGTTCGAGAGTACCCGGAACGAGCTCGCGCCGATCCAGATTGAAGCCGATGTCAACGCGAATGGGCCCGATGGGCGAGCGGTAGAGAAGACCGAAACCTGCCGCCGGACGCTGGTCGGTGAAATCGATATCCGACGCGCGCGGGAACACGTTGCCGGCGTCGACGAAGCCGACGACGCCGAGGCTGCCGACCACGGCGGTGCGAAGCTCCGCGTTCAGCACGATCAGACCGTTGCCGCCCTTCGGGAAACCGCTCGGGCTGATCGTCCGCTCGTCGCCGAGACGATCGAGCGAGAACCCGCGGACGGTCGTGTCACCGCCTGCGAAGAACCGCTTGTTCGCGGGAATTTCCTCGACGATATCGATGATCGGCTGACCGTCGGGCCCCAGCACCGGCGCTCCGGAGGGGGTCACGCGCGCGACCGACCGGCGAAAGGCGTGCGCGATGCCGACACGCGCGGCGAGGGCGAGCACCATGCGCCGGCGCGTCGGCAGACGATGGTACGAGAACGCCTGCAGGAACGTCTTGGCGAACCCGACCTCCGATCCGATCGCGCGCGCGGCCAGATCGTTGTCGGCGGCCAGAAAGGTTCCACGAACCGGGTCGAGCGCGTCATCGCGCGTGTCGCGGAACGCCGAATACGTGAACATCGAGAGGCGCACCTGCGGGAACAGGCGATCGATCAGCGGCTTTTCGTCCTCGTTGAACCGTTCGTCGAACAGACGCGTGCTCTCGTATGCGTAGCGCCCCGCCATGCCGTACCGCGGTGTCACCCGCCACGCCATCTCGGCACGGGCCTCGCGCGTGACGAAGTTGAAGCTCGATCGGATCGCCTGATCCAGAATGCCGGTCACGAGGATGTCGGCGGGTGTGTTGAAGACTTTCGGCTCCCGATATTGACCCACCACGCGGTACTCGTTGAAGCCATAGCCGCTCGCCGCCGGGTCCGGCGTGGCCAGGCGGACGCCCGTATCGGTGAACACGATGTCGCGCGCTCGAAGGCTGACGCGGGTGAACAGGTTTACCGACCGGTTCTTGCCGAAGAGGTTACGTCGGCCGACCTCGAAGAAGGCGCGCGGCACCACCTCGTAGCGTTCCTCTGCCACGCCGCCTTCGGCGGTCGGCCTGAGCCGGTTGCCCCCCTCGATACCGCCGCCGACGCCAATCGAGGTGGGCTTCGCCTCCTCGACTTGTACGAGAACATCCCGCCGCGGCTGGGACCCATGCCGCAGCTCAATGAGGCGCACGCGGCGGAACAAGCCGAGCGCGCTCAGGCGCTGCTGGCTCTCGAGCATCGCCGAGTAGCCGAGCGGGCCGCCGGATTGGATCCGCAGCTCGCGCTGGATCGTCTCGACGCGCGTACGCTCGTTGCCAACGATGATGACGTGGTCGACGAGCACCTGCGGCCCCTCGCTCACCGCCACGCGCACGTTGGCGCGCGTGTCGTTCTCGGCGAGCGTGACCGCCGGCTCGACGACCGCACTCTGATAACCCCGGTTCAAGTACTCGAGCTGAACGCGGTCGCGGTCGGCGACCATCTGCACCTCGGAATACGGCTGCCCGGTCGCCGTCGTCATCACCGACCGGATCTCGGCGTCGCTGAGCACCATATTCCCTTGAATGGTGATGGATCCAACGATCGTCCGCGTACCTTCGGTCACGTTGAGCGCGACCAGCACGCGTCGATCACCATAAGGCCCGGATCCCCCCTCCCGCGGCAGCACGGACACGACAGGTTCGATCGCGGCACGCGTGAAGCCGCGCGCCCGATAGCCCGAGCGGATGGCGGCCACGCCGTTGTCGAGCGTCGCCTGCACGAACGGCTCTCCCGACTTGATCCGGACCAGCTCGAGGATGGCTGTCGTTGTCAACGCGCTGTTGCCCTTGACCTCGACCGCGTCGGCGATGTGACGCGGGCCGCGGCTCACGTGGAACGTGATGATGAGCTCGCCGTCTCTCTGCGCCCGCATGTGCGCGACGTTCGCGTCGCGATATCCGCGCTGATGCAGGTAGTCCTCGATCGCCCGGCCCGCATCCTCGAGCAGGTCTTCGTCGACGGAGCCTTCACGCTGGACCGGCACGAGTTGGTCGCGGGCCTCCTTGGGCAATGCATCGCCGTCGAAGGCGATGGTGACGTGCGGACCGCGCTCGACGACGATGTCGACGTCGGCTTCCCGCTGCGGTGTGAACTCGGCCGAGTGCGTCGCGCGCGCCTCGTAATACCCGCGGCTGCGGAGCGACGCCGCGTACTTCTCCAGCCGCTGATGGATTTCCGCGCTGTCGTACGGCCGGCCCGGTCCGATGCCGAGCTGGGTGAGCAGGCTCGCGCGATCGGTGCCTTCGACACCCTCCACCATCACGCGGCGGATGCTCGCCCTGGATCCGGCGTTGATCGTGAAAATCAGAATGGCGCGGTCGGGGTCGTGCAGCACCTCGATCCGGTCGTTCACCTCCGCCTGCACGTACCCGCGCTCCTGATACAGCATCCGAAGCGCCCGGATCACCTCCGGGACGCGCGCCGCCGCCGGCAGCGCACCGAAGCGTTCGGTCATCGTCTGCCGCAGGTCGGATTCCGGGATACCGAGCGGGCCGCGAAATTCGACGCGTTGAATCGCGTGGGTGGGCACCAGCACGTACTTGAGGGCGACCCCTGTCGACCCCTTCTCCGACAGCACCTGCACGTCGTCGAAGCGGCCAAGGCCGTAGAGGTGGTCGATCGACTGCCGTACATCGCGCATTGACAACTGCGTGCCGACCTTCGTCTCGATGATCTCCGTGATCGTCCGGTCGGTGACCGGACGCCCTTCGTCTTCGATGCGTACGTCGACGATCGGCAGGCCAATGTGATCCGTCTGAGCCAGTACGGGCGTCGCGATGACGAGCCACAGCAGCACGGTCGCCGTTCCCGTGCAACCAACCAAAGCCCGCATCATCAAAAGACGTGCCTTACCCGGACGTCGAGCGCGTACGTGCGATCCTCGTTCCGCGAGAGGATCCATGACAGTCGATCGCTCTGGTCGATTTCGATCAGGATGATTTGATCCTGGGTCGTCGACGCGAGGCTGCGCGAATAGGTGAGAAACACACGTTCGGAGAGCCGTTTTCCGATCGTGACCCGTGCCCCTGGATTGAAGCGTGAGGATTGCTGATACAGCTCGCCGAACGACGGCGTGAGCTGGAACGTGTCGACGCCGAACGTCTGCTCGACGACGCGTCCGACCTCGGCGGAGAGCGTCCCCGTCAACGCGCGCGCCGCGCGCTCGCGCGCCAGCTGCACCTGCGGCGTGATGTTGGTGCTGTACCGCGAGAACTCGACGTCCCGGCCCGGCGCCACGTCCGCGAACAGCAGGCTCAGCACCTCGATCTCGGGCAGCGGCGGGTCGGCGGTGAACTCCGGCGTCAGGCGCGCGAACGTCCCCGAGGCGCGGACCGTTATCCGGTAGGTCTGCCCGGGGACACGCACGCGCGTCTCGGTTTCGATGTCGAAGAACGGCTCGATGCGCGCCGGGTTGTTGAAGTCGATCGTGCCACGGGTCACGATGTAGCGCTTTCCCTCGAACCGGATCTCTCCGCGCTCGATGTCGGCGCGGCCGAACAGCAGCGGCCGGTCGAAGGTGCCGCGCAATTGCAGGTCGGCTGCCGCCACCACCCGCGCCGTGTTGTTCTCGATGCGCAGCGTCGACGGGACGTTGATTCGCACGTCGTATCGCAGTGGAATGGTCGTCCTGAGCGACGTGGTGGACGCCTGCGCCGAGCCCCGTGTGAGGTCCAGAATTCCGCCGCCGGCCTCGAACCGCCGGGTGTAGACCGCATTTCGGACGAGGACGTTGCCCCCGAGCGTCGGATTCTCGAGCGTGCCGGTCACGTTCAGGTCGGCATCGACGGCCGACCGCATGCCCTCGGGAAATCGCAGGCGCATGTTGCGGCCGGTCATCGTCACGTCGAGACGGTCGAGGCGGTAGCCCTCGATCCCCAGACGCCCACCGAACTGCACGTCCCCGCCTCCGAGTCTCCCGCTCAACCCATCGAGCCGGATGCCGCGCGAGTCGAAGTCGATCGAGCCGTTGATGGCCTCGAGCGCGTGCGGCAGGTCGAAGTGGCGGATCCGGCCGTCACCCACCGTCATCGCGCCGGTGACCACCGGATTGCGCATCGATCCTTCGAGCGTCGCTTCGAGCGACGCCCGGCCCGAACTGCGGATGTTGCGGAAGAAGCCCTGCAGGATGCCGAGGTTCGCGGAGCCGCTGGTGCGCATCGCGATGCGCTCGTCGTGCAGGCTCACCGCGCCCGACAGGTCGAGCTGCGTCTCCTCGCCCACGACGCGCATCTCGGTCAGGCGGACCGAATGCCGATCGAGCGCGATGCGGATCGGCGCGGCGTTGCGGAGCCGGTAGTCGAACAGACGGAGATCGAGGTTTTCCACCGTGGCATCGACGACCAGGCGATCGATATCCGCCAGCTCTCCGACCACGTGCACGTTGCCGCTGGCGATGGCCGTGGTGAACGGCGACAGCTTCGGCTGAAACGTGCGGACATAGGGGTCGAGCGACGTGTCGCTCACCCGGAACGACAGGTCGGCATCCATCCTCGGCGTGAGCTCGATGCGGCCGGCGCCCGACACGGCGAGCCGCGGCGAGGCCGCCTCGAGCCGCACCGTCATCATTTCGTTCCGGATCGACAGGTCACCGGACACCTGGCCGATACCCTCGTCGCTCACGAACAGGTCGCTCAGCGACACTCGAGCATCGTAACGGGGCGCGTCGAACGTGCCGCTCCCGCCGGCGTTGAAATCGAGGAAGCCCGAGAGCGGCAGGGACGGCGTCTTGGCCGCGGCCACGCTCTCCACGGGGATGCGCTTTGCTTCCAGGTTGAACGAATAGGTGCCGTTCCAACCGACGTACGCGGCGCCGGTTCCACGGCCCCCGGCCTTGGTTATCTGAATGTTGTCGAGGCGCACGCCCGGCCCCTCGAAGCGCAGCCCGGCGGTCGCCTGCTCGAAGGGTTCGCCGTAGGCAACGCCGTCTGCAATCGTGAGCGTCCCGAAACCGAGTGGCGCCTGGTAGCGGCCGTACAGGTGATACTCGCCGGAGAGGAGCCCGTCGAGGCGATACCTGTCGAGGCCGAATGCGTGCCGCAATTCGACAATCGGGCGCCGATCCAGACGAACGCGCGCGTTAATCTCCTCGCCGCCGTCACCGCGCGGAAAGCCGATCGAGAAGCGGCCATCGGCCTGGATCGTCGAGTCGCCTGAGCCGACGACCACGTCCTTCACGTCGGCATAGCTGTTCTCGATGACGGTCGAGCCGCGCGCGCTTCCCCAGACGACGCCCCACGCACGCATCTGCTCGCCCTCGAACGTGCCTTCGATGCGGGGCCGCCGGAAACTGTTCAGCATGATCCCCTCGAACCGGCCGTATCCGCGAATCGGGATGGCGCGCGCGGGCGAGCCGAATGCCGTGAGCAGCCCCGCGAGGAGGCGATCGCTTTCCTGCCAGTCGCCGCTCGTGACCTCGAAGGGGATTCGCGACCGTTCGCCGTACGCCGTGCGTCCCTCGAACGCGACGAACGTGCTCGGTGTCGCCACGACGCTCGGCGAAAGCTCCAGCCACTCGGGATCGAGCGCGTAAATGAGCTCTCCGCCCACCGGCACGGGCTCGATTGGCGTGTGGTCGCTGAACGGCCCGGCTTCCTCGGCCCGCCGTTTCTCTGCCTCGCTCGTCCCGGGTGGAATGTCCCGCGTCATCAGACGCACGCCGTCCGGCGGATCCACGCGCATCTCACCCTGCCCGCGCACGTCTCGAAACCGGCCCGTCGGCCACTCGATCACGTTGCGCCCGGTCGCACGTCCGGCCGGCCGGAGACCCTGCAGCTCGAGGAAACTCGTGAAGGCTCTCAGATCCACGTGCTCGTACGTGGCATCGAAGGTGGACGTGGACCGCACATCCGGCCGGCCGAGTGGCGCCATGCGATAGCTGAACTGCGCATCACCTCCATAGAACCCCGCCGCCGCGTCGGTCACCTCGAGCCTGTCCGGCAGCCAGAGGAGCGAGCCCCGCAGTTCCTGAAAGCGGTAGTCGTTCACGCCGGCCAGCGGGCTCGAGAACTTGCCCTTCAGCTCGCGCCCGCCTTTGAACAGGTGAAAGGTACCCATGAACTCGCCGTCGCCGAAAAGAGAGAACCGCTCGTGCGCGAAGAAAATCTCGCGCATGCGCGGAAAATTCACCTTCGACGTGACGTTGTAGCTCTGCTCCGGCCAGTTGCCCAGGTCGACAACCCCTGTGACGTCTGACTTCGCGCCGTCGGTCGTGAGGTCGATCCGGTCGAGCACCACCTTGCTGCCATCGATGGTGAACGTCGTCGCCATGTCGGCGCGCATCGGCACATAGTTCTGGATCGCGACGGTGCCGTTGGAGAAGGAGGCCCTTCCGCGGTACTCGTCCGCGGGACGGGCGACGATCACATCAAGATTGCGGGCGATCGTGCTCCAGGGCACTCCGTGGTCCTCGAAGGTGAACTCGCCGCGATGCGCCCGCACGTATTGCAGCGTGGTCGTCCACTTGCTCTCCCCGCGCGGCCCGCCGCGCGTGATGCGTGGGAAGTTGTGGCGGCCGTTCGGGAACTCGGGCGAGTCCGGATAGGTCTCGACGTACATCCCCCAGTCCGTCATCTCGATCGCGTCGAAGACGACGCGTTGATCGAAGAGCGTGGACCACGGCATCGAGACCGTGATGCGCTTGGCCGTGAGAAACGGGCGCGACTCCGGCGTCAGGCCCTCGATGACGAAGTCCTCGACGATGAAGCGCCCGAGCCAGAGATGCACCGCGAGGCGGCCGATATGCATGGGCCGCTCGAGAAACTTCGTCCCTTCCTGCTCCGCGCGTGCTCGCAGCGTCGGTCCGAGGTCCACCGTGAGCGTCGTCACCAGGGCGACGGCCAGGATGACCGCAAAGATCACGACGCCGATCTTGAGCGCACGACGGGTCTTCCGTGTGATGGGGTGATGGAGGAACTTTCTCAATTCACGGGGCCTTACAGAGGTTAGTCGGCTTCGGGCTCCGGGCTTCGGGCTTTGGGCCTGACACACCCGATTTGAGGTTCGGCTTCGCTTACACCTTTGACCTACACCCTTGACCTTACACCTTTAACCTGACTTTTGCCCTTTGACCTTTGACCTTTGACTTTTGACCTTTGACCTTTGACCTTTGACTTTTGACCTTTGACTTTTGCCCTTTGACCTTTGACCTTTGACCTTTGACCTATTCAATGATCACCAGAATAGCCCCTGCCTCGACGGATGAGCCTTCGAGGACCTTGACCTCGCTGACGGTGCCGGCTCGGGGCGCGCGCAACTCGTTTTCCATCTTCATCGCCTCGACAATGACGATGCCCTGGCGCGCCGCCACCTGGTTGCCGGGCTGGACGAGCACCTTGACGACCTTGCCGGGCATCGGCGCGACGACGCGCTGCGGTCCCTTTCCCGCGCCGCCGGCCTCGTGGCCGCGCCGCGCCCACGACCCGCGCGCCGCGCCTGCGGCCGCCGTCACGGCTCGGCCGTTCGTGTGCACGGTCAACTGCCCCGTGCCTGGCCGCTCGACAATGGCGAGCTCGTAGCTCCGGCGGGTCGCGGCGCTCGGGTCGCCGCCCGGTGCGTCCTCCAGAATCAGAGACCAGATGCCCTCGGTAAAAGTGACGTCAGCGGTGTGTCGCTGGCCGTCAACGGTAACCAGGAATCCTGCGCCGGCACGCTGAATGTCCACACGGCGTACGCGTCCATTGATCTCGACCTCGTACGTCAAACCCGGAGGCCTTCAATGCGGGCTTGCGTTTTCCAGCGGGCAGTGGCTGCGCGCGCTGCCTCGCCGTTTGGTCGGGCGGCGGCCTGGCTGACGCCTGCGCCGGCGGCCAGTCCGCGGCCGAGCTCCGTAAAGAGGGCGGCGGCGATTGCAGCCACCCGCTCGTCCTCCTCCCGGGGAGGCAGAAACGGCTCGCCCTGTCGCGCGCGCAGGAGCGCATCGAGGTATGTGGTGTCGAACCGCGCCGCGTCGAAGTCGGGCTGATCGAGCATCCAGCGGAAAAACGGCACCGATGTCCGGATGCCGACCACTTCGAACTCGGACAGCGCTCGACGCATGCGCGCAATCGCCTCGGGGCGATCCGCGCCCCAGGCGACCAGCTTCGAAATCATCGGATCGTAGAAGATCGGCACGTCCATGCCGGCGTCGGCGCCGCTGTCGTGGCGCACCCCCGGACCGGACGGTACGTGCAGCGCGGTGATGCGCCCGGGCGAGGGCATGAACCCGCTGTCGGGATCCTCGGCGTAGATGCGGCACTCAATCGCATGCCCCTGAGGCGAGAGCATCCTTTCAGGGTCGAGCGTCAGCCTCTCGCCGCGGGCAATCCGGATCTGCCAGCACACGAGGTCGACGCCGGTCACCATCTCCGTGATTGGGTGCTCTACCTGCAGGCGCGTGTTCATCTCCAGAAAGTAGAATCGTCCGCTCTCGTCGACCAGGAATTCGATCGTTCCAGCGTTGGTGTAGCCGGCAGACCTCGCGACCGCCGCTGCCGCACGTGTTATCGCCGCGCGCAGCCCGGGCTCGACGACGGGCGACGGCGTCTCCTCGATCACTTTCTGATGGCGGCGCTGGATCGAGCACTCGCGCTCGACGAACGGAAGCACGGTTCCCGCCTGATCGCCGAGCAACTGGACCTCGATATGGCGCGGATGGCTCAACCGCTGCTCGAGGTAGATGGCGGAGTCGCCAAACGCCGCGCCCGCCTCGGAGCGGGCGGCTCGAATGGCGCTCGACAGGTCGTCCGCTCCCGCGACAACTCGCATGCCTTTTCCGCCGCCCCCGGCGACAGCCTTGACCATGATGGGGTACCCGATGCGCTCGGCGATTGCCGCAATCTCGGAGTCGGAGACGTCGACCCCGAGCGGCTCCTCCGTCCCGGGAACGACGGGCACACCCGCGCTGATCGCCACCCGACGCGCGGCGGTTTTGCTGCCCATCAACTCGATGGCTTCCGGCGTCGGTCCGATGAACGTGAGGCCCGCGTCCCGGCACGCCCGCGCGAAATCCTCGTTCTCGGCAAGGAAGCCGTATCCGGGATGAACAGAGTCGGCACCCGAGCGCCTGGCGACCGTCACGAGCTTGTCGATGCGGAGATAGCTCTCGGCGGGAGGATTCGGACCGATGGGATACGCCTCGTCGGCCATGCGCACATGGCGAGCCGCGCGGTCGCAGTCGGAATAGACGGCAACCGAGGCGAGCCCCATGTCGCGGCACGCGCGGATGATACGCACGGCGATCTCGCCGCGATTGGCAACGAGAATCTTGTTCAACGGCAGCTCGGGGGAACCGGTGGCAGGGCCGGATCGGCTGTGTATTCTAGCATTTGACCTATCC
>DASYQV010000189.1:0-5289 GCA_036005125.1 Vicinamibacterales bacterium | reverse complement strand
GGCGTCACGCAGAGCCTGCGCACGATCATGGAGTGGCTCGAGAACGCCGGGCACGCGTGCCACATCCTGACGACCGCGCGCTTCGAGAGCCGCGTGATCTTCACCATCGAGGATCACCTGACGCAGCAGGGGATCGATCCGTCGCGTCTCACCCGATCGACGAAGCGTGGACGGGGACGCGCGGCAACCCGGCCAGTCGTGCACTACACGGTTGGGCACGTACCCGTCACGCTGCTGCTGACGCGCCACAACGACGAGTCGCGACCCGATCGTGCGGAGGCCGCGCAGTTCCTGGGGCTCGTCGAACAGCTCCTGCGCGACTTCGCTCCCGATCAGGTGATCGCCTGCAACGGGCACCCGATGATCTTTCAGGCGCTTGCCGAGGCCCGAACGCGCGGCATCACCACCGCCTTTGCCGTTCGAGGATTCGGCTACTACGATCCGCGATACTTCGAGCACGTCGACCACGCGTTCACGTGCAGTCAGTTCCTGACCGACGTGTACCGCGAGAAGGTGGGGCTGCTCAGCACGCCGCTCGAGCCGCCCATCGACTGGTCAACGGTCGTCGCGCCGGTGGACTCGCGCGCGTTCGTGACCTTTGTTCACCCCTCGCCCCACAAGGGCCTGTTCCTCTTCGCGCGCCTGGCCGACATGCTGGGATCCAGACGGCCCGACATTCCCGTGCTCGTCGTCCAGTCGGGGCACAGCGGCGGCTCGCTCAATGCCATTCCGGGCATCGACTTCGGACGCTACCCGCAGATCATGGCTGCGCCGCCGGTTCCCACTCCGGCCGACTATTTCGCGCTGACCCGAATCCTGCTGGTGCCCTCGGTGTGGGAGGAACCGTTCGGCAGGGTCGCGGCCGAAGCGATGATCAACGCGATTCCGCCGGTCGTCGGCGACCGCGGATCACTGCCGCACGTGGTGGGCGGCGATTTCCACGAGGGCGGCGGCGGACGGGTGCTGTCGATTCCCGCGTGGCTGACGCCCGACACGACCGAGCTTCCGACCGAACCGGAAATCGAGCCGTGGTACGAGGCCGTCTGCAGCCTCTGGGACAATCCGACGCTCTATGAGTCGGTCGCCGCGCGTGCGCGTCAGATCGCCGAGGAGCGGTACAGCGAAGGTGTCTCGCGTCAGAAACATGTCAACTACTTCACATCCTTGAAACCAGGTTGCCGTCCGCTGGAATCGACAATCGCATAGGCTGTGCCAGGCGTGATTCCCGGCGATTGGTGGGGATCTGCGGCCGTCGCGGCGGACAGACACCATCGTTCCGGCCACCAAAATCGTCAGCCGCTCTCAAAATCGGAGGCTTGTCGTGTCGTCGTCGAGGATGACGTCAGGCCTGGTCGCGCAGGAACCGTATCAGCAGCCTGCTCACTTGTTCTGGCTGCTCCTGCTGCACCCAGTGTCCGGCTCCGTCCAATAGATGGAAGCCCACCATTCTGGTGCACGCGGTGTGTCGCATTCTGTCCACCGCGCCAGGGGTCTGATACACGCCCCAATCGCTCCTGCCGCTGATGAACATCGATGGCACATCGATGGAACGGCCTGAGAACGTGTGCATCTCGGCGATGCTCTTGGCGTTCGAGCCGCGGCGCACTCGATAGCCCTGAAGCGCACCCGTGAATCCGGTCCTGGCGTACTCGGACGCGTACACGTCGACCTCGGCTTCGGTCAGCCACGTGCAGGCTGCGATCTCGGCCGCCGATGGCATGAAGGGCGCTACCGTCTCCGCCATGCCTTTGTCCCGCTCCATGACGTAATAGGTGGGCAGCTTGGCCATCTCCTCGGCAGTCCGCGCCTTCAGCGGATGCGGTCTGTTCCCTTTCCAGTCGGCGCTCTTGTGATGGTAGTACGCGCGGAAGAACGCGTGGAGGCCTTGCGGCGCATGGAGCATGTTGTCGTTGGCGCCGCGTGTGCGCTGATAGTTCTGGTAGTACTTCCTCGGCGGGTTCAGCTTCGCCAGCTCCGCGTCGAGCTCGTCGTCGGTAGGCGCCGGGCGCGGCGGGACGGCGCCATTCGCCGTATTGAACGGCAGCGACGGCGCGCCGTCGAACGGGGAGCTCATGATCGTCAGCGAACGAAAGATGTCGGGCCGAATCAGGGCGGCCCACGCGGCGACCGGCGCTCCTGCATCATGTCCGGCCACCATCGCGACGGAACGGTAGCCAAGAGCGTAGACGAGCCCCATGGCATCTCTGACCATGTTGAGGATGCGGAAGGGATCGGGATCGGCGTCGTAGGAATCGTCCCAGCCCGTTGTGCGGCCGTAGCCGCGTTGATCGGGAGCGATCACGTGATACCCGGCCGACGCCAAAGGCAGCATCACCTTGCGCCAGCTGTATGCGAGCTCAGGGAAGCCGTGCAGAAGCAGAACGGCCGGCCTGCCGGACGTCTCGTAGCCGGCTTCGAGCATATGCACCGTCATGCCGTTCACGTTGGCGACGGTCCGCGACCGGATGCCAGGCGGAATCGTGGAATTGCCGTACGGCGGAAGGCTCGCGATGTCGGTGCGCAGGTTGCCGCGAGAAGAAGGGGTTTGTGCAAAAGCTAGTCTACCCACCGCGGCAACCGAAGCCGTTATGAGGAACCCGCGTCGTGAAAGGTTTGGCACGGTGGCGCTCACCTTTTCAACGTCCACGTTCGGCTGTGACTGTTCCGCCATCGGAGCCTCCAACAAAACGGGCGCTGCTGATACTCGGACCACCGAAATCAACGCTCCCGGCGAGGTCGTTGGATTCTACGGCACTCTGGATATCGCGTGCGTCATGCTCTATTGAGCGTCGGTTTTACCCTGTTCTTTCACGACTCGTCGCGCGCGCCTTCCTCACCGGAAACCAAGCTTCCGTCGGAAGGTCTCGAGTCGCGGGTCGGCGCGGACCAGCGCGAGCTCCGGGTAGGTCAGATACGTGCCGACGCGGGGATCTTGTGCCTCCGCCATCTTCTCGAGCGCCTGAAACACACGGTCTCCGCGGGTCGGCTCCGGCGGGCCGCGGGCACTCCAGCTCGGGGCACGGGTGAGCTTCTGATCGGCTCGGATTCCCGCCTTCGCCGGCTCTAAAGAGCCGCCCTACGTACGCTTGTGACGTAGGCCGCATCTTCAGATGCGGCGCAACGTTAAATCTTCAGCACACCCGCCGATCCGCGCTAAAATCCTCGGGTTCGACGGCCGAAGTGTCGGAGGCGACATCATGATGACGAAGGCTGGTTCTGGCGCGCTCGTGGCCGTGGTCGTGTTGTTTGCCGCGGGGGCGGGCGCCGCCCGTGCCGCGGAAGGAAATGTCCACCAGATCTACATCACGACGTCCGGCCCGTCCGAGGGCGTCCGCTGGTATGTGCAGTACCTGAAGTGCGAGGCGATTCCGGAGCGCACGGACACCGCGAAGTGCGGTCCCGTCGAGCTCGTCTTCGTGCCGCAGCCGACGATGGGCAGCACGCAGGGGACGGGAATCAACCACATCAGCTTCTCGTTTCCCGACCTCAAGGCCAAGCTGACCGAGTTCGAGAAGGCTGGTGTCAGGGGCCTCGGCGTGAGATTCCAGCGATTCCCCGACGGCGCGACGTTCCACGACGTAGCGGGGCTGTTCAAGCTTGGTTTCATCTTCGATCCGTGGGGAACGCGAATCGAGCTGGTCGAAGACCCCGAGCATCTCGGCTTCCATCATGTGCACCTCAGCGCCACGGATCCCACCGCCACGTTGGCGTGGTATCGGAAGATGTTCGGCGGCAAGCCCGGCAGGCTGAAGGGACAGGTGGATGGGTTGCAGTTCGACGGCGGCGTGTGGGTCCTCGCCTCGCGTCAGGAGGAAGGCAAGCCCGCGAGCACGGAGCGGCGTGCCATCGATCACGTCGCGTTCGTCGTCAAGGAGTTCGACAAGACGGCGGCCGACCTGCGTAAGCAGGGCGTCGCCTTTGTAAAAGAGCCGTCACCGGGCCGCGGCGGCGCGAACGCTCCCAAGTGGGCACTCGTCGCCGGGCCGGACAATGTCCGGGTGGCGGTGGTCGAGACCGGCTTTACGGGTCCTGCGGTTGAACGCGCGCCGGGTGCGGCCGTTGCGGCCGATCGGCCGCGCGGCCCCTATACGACGTCGAAGACGCCATGGGGCGAGCCCGAACTGCAGGGCATCTACACGGGCAACTCCGCGTCCGGTATCCCGCTCGAGCGTCCGAAAGATCTCGCCCAGACTCCGACGCTGACCCCGGAACAGGCAAAGGCGCGGCAGGAGCGGCGGACGCTGTCGGGCATCTGGGGGTACGAACGCGAGTGGCGTGACATCGTGCTCGACTACGTCAAGACGGCGCCGTCCACGCAGGTGGCCATGGTGATCGATCCGCCAGACGGCCGGATGCCGCCATTGACGCCGGAGGGACAGAAACGAGCGGAAGCCGCGCGCCGCGCGGCCGCGAGCGAAGAAGGGAACGCCAATCCCGGGTACGGGCTGCCGGCGGGCCCGGAGGACCTGTCCCCGTACGTGCGCTGCATCACCCGCGGGCTGCCGGGCATGATGATGCCGATTGGGTACAACAACGGCCTGCAGATCACACAGGCGCCCGGCTACATCACCCTGACAAAAGAGATGATTCACGAGACCCGCGTGATACCCACCAGGCCGCGCGAGCGCCCCGGAGCCGCTCTCACCTCGTGGTTGGGCGATTCGCAGGGCCGCTGGGAAGGTGACACGCTCGTGGTCGAGACGACGAACTTCAACGGCGGGGCGCCGTTCCAGGGAGCGAGCGCGAACATGAAGCTCATCGAGCGCATCACGCGGGTTGCTCCGAACGCGCTCGAGTACCGGTTCACCATCGAGGATCCGACAACCTGGACGAAGCCCTGGACCGCGATGTTCACGTTCGACCGTGACGACGAGCAGTACGAGCTGGTCGAGTACTCGTGTCACGAGGGGAACTACGGGATTAGAAACATCCTCAGCGGTGCCCGCGCGCGGGAAAAACAGCTCCAGAGCACGCCGCAGAAGTAGGCAGTAGGCAGTAAGCAGCCACCGCCAGCTCGTTGTTCTGCCAGCTGCCTACTGCCAACTATAAGCGGAGCACGCTAGTTCTTGCCCCAGGCGCCATCAAGAGATCGAGGTTGTCAGATGAAAATCAGGCTGAAAACAGTGGTGATCGCGGCGGTTGCCATGGTCCTCGTTCTCTGCGGCCCGGCAGGTCGGGCCGGGGCGCAGACGCAGACCTCCGCGGACCAGGTGGCGCGTGCGTGGGACGGTCATCCCGACCTGAACGGAATCTGGCAGGCGATGAGCACGGCCAACTGGGACCTGCTGG
>DASYQV010000188.1:0-16500 GCA_036005125.1 Vicinamibacterales bacterium | reverse complement strand
CGCTTCACCACTTGTCGCGGGCTCAGCTCCCGTGCCCGGGCTTCGAGCCGCTCGATCTTCTGATCGAGGTCGACCCGCGTCCTGCTCATTTGTGCTCGGATGACAGCCGCTTCGCTATCCATTGAGAGTTCTCCTTCAATGTAGCCACAGTCTCTTGCGGCACCGGCGTCACGTTCCGGAGACGCTGCCGCCCCGCCGTCAATCCGACGGTCCCGCCGATTGCGAGCAACAGAGCGACCACAAGGTACCCGGCCCAGACGGGCCAACCGAGCGCGTACGCGATGCCGTTTGCCATGGCGATCAGCAGGAAGACCGTGCCGAGCGCGAGCGCCACCGCTGCCGCAGCCAGGATCGCGATCGCGAGCCTTGCCCGGTTCGCCTGTTCGCGCATCTCGAGGCGGGCGAGCGCCAGCTCTTCCCGTACGAGCTCGCGTACGTCGATGAGAATGCCGCGGAGCAGTCCGCCGATGGAGTCGTGATGTGTCAATTCAGGGTCCGCCATGGAAGTTGCCCTCTCACCGAATTGACGCGCTCTGTTAGTGCGCGCCGGAATGTCGTCAGCTCTCGTCCGCCAGAGACAGAATGACAGCAAGCCCAATGCCTGAATCGCGACAAAGCTGGTCAGTCGCGGCTCATGCCGTGGGCGGCGGTTCGATATGGATGACCACATCGACAATTTGCGGGTAGCGGGCCATCAGTCGATCTTTGACGACATGGGACGTGGCGTGCGCCTGCTGCAGCGGGGTCCTGCCGTCGAGCCAGATGTGAAGATCGAGGAACACGTGATCGGCCGAGCCTCGAGTACGGATTCGATGACACCCGATGACCTCGGGGACAGACTGTACGACATCGCGCACGTCGTCTTCCGCAATCACCACCTCGTCAGAGAGGATGCGTGACGCCACCTGCGCGATCTGCCAGCAGGCATGTCCGATGAACCCGGCGACGAGGAGCGCTGCCAGCGGATCCAGGATCGGATACCCGGCCTGCACCCCGAGGAGCGCCGCCAGCACGGTGACCGACGTCAGCACGTCGCTGCGCGTGTGCTTGGCGTCGGCCAGCAGCAACTCGCTCTTGAGGCGTCGACTGGCGCGCGTCTCGTAGGTCACGACGAGCAGGTTCACAATCACGGTCGCAGCCATCAGACCGATGCCCGCGGGAAACACATCGGGCGCTGCGCGCCTGCGCATGCGGTCGAATGCCGATACCACCACTTCGAACACGACAAGGATGAGGAACAGGAGGATGCCGACCGACGCCATCGTCTCGTACTTGCGATGGCCGTACGGATGGTTCGCGTCAGGCGGGCGCCGCGCGATCGAGACGCCGATCAGCGCCACGACATTCGAGGCGCCATCGGTCACTGAGTGAAAGCCGTCGGAGAGGATGGAGACGGCCCCGGTCGTGATGCCGAGGCCAATCTTGATCAGCGCGACTGCAAAATTGAGGAAGAGAACTCGGTAGAGAACTCGGGTGACCTGTGAATAGCGATCTCCGTTCAAAACACCCGAGCTGTGGGCAGGGGCCACCACCGAAGCTGTACTTTGCCGATGATGTACTTCTTCGGCACCATGCCCCAATGCCGGCTGTCCGAGCTGTTGTTCCGGTGGTCACCCATGACGAAGTAGTACCCATCCGGAATGACCGTCGGTCCGAAGTCGTCGTGGCTGCGGAACTCGGGCGGCACGAAGTCGTCGCGCAGGGGCACGTCGTTCACGTACACACGGCCATCGACGATGCGGACCTGGTCGCCCTCTTCGGCGATGACTCGCTTGACGAACGACTTGTCCGGATTGAGAGGGTAATAGAGCATGACGATATCGCCGCGACGCGGCTCGCCGATACGGTATGCGAGCTTATTGACGATCAGCCGATCCTGGTCGGCCAGTGTCGGTGCCATGCTCTGGCCTTCGACACGCGCCACCTGAAAGCCGAACGTCACGATCAGGGTCGCATAGACAGCGGCCGACGCCAGCGTCTTGAACCACGCGACCAGTTCGTCCTTCCAGATATTCAGCCGCTGCATCATCACGGCCGTGCGGTCGTCGAATTCCAGCCGCATGTCAGGGGACGGGGTCGCCGCTTCCCGCGCCTCGACCGGCATGCCCAGCGCCTGCCCGAAAGCCGGTGCCTGCTCAAAGGGCAGTGTCTGCTCGAAGGGCAGTATCTGCTCAAAGGGCGGTATCTGCTCAAAGGGCGGTATCTGCTCAAAGGGCGGTGTCTGCTCAGGTGTCTGCTCAAAGGGCGGTGTCTGCTCGAAAGCCGATGTCTGCTCGAAATGAGGCGCCGACTCCGCGGCCGGCAGGGTGTCAGATTCCAGCGCAAGTGCCGGGATCCCCGCGTCCAGCGTCAGCGCCGAGCTCCCCGGGGTGTCGGCCGCCCTTACAGCTTCAGATATTCCCGCAGCCGCTTCGTTTGGGACCGGCTGACCGGGATTTCCGTCGCCTTCGCGTCCTTCATCCTGAGGATGTAGTTCCTGCTGAACCAAGGGACTATCTCCTTAATTTTATTTATATTGACCAGATGCGACCGGTGCACGCGCCAGAAGACCGCCGGGTCGAGCCGGGCCTGGAGGTCGTCGAGCGTCCGGTAATTGGAGGTGCCAACCACCTGCCCCGTTACTATGTTAATCGAGTCATCCGCCAAAGACGCATATATGATCTCATTGGCCTGGACCAGAAGGAAGCGCTCCCCCACCTTGAGCGCGACCTGGTCCCGTCGGCTGTTGCGTCCGACCGCCATCATTTTGACGATTTGTTCCAGCTGATCGTGTAGTCTGGGCGCCGGATTGCCCCGATCCGAGCTCAACCGTCGCCGCGCCCGGTGAACGGCCTGTTCCAATCGTCCCGCCTCCACGGGCTTCAGCAGGTAATCGACCGCATTCACCTCGAACGCTTCGATCGCGTGCTGATCGTAGGCCGTGACGAACACCACCGCAGGGGGGTCGTCGTCGTCGAGCAGCCGCCGCGCGACCTCGAACCCGGTGAGTCCGGGCATCTGGACGTCGAGGAACACCAGGTCGGGGCCATGGCGATTGATGGCCGTCAGCGCCTCGAGCCCGTTGCCGGCCTGAGCGACGGTCTCCACGTCCACCAGGCGATCGAGCTGATAACAGAGCTCGTCCCGGGCAAGCTGCTCGTCGTCGACGACAATCACGCGAAGCGGGGTCACGCGGTGATCTGCTCCGCGATCATGAGCTCGGGGACCTCGATGCGAGCGCGAAAGCCGCGCCCGGGTTCGCTCGTGAGCTTGAGCTGATACGTGACGCCGTAAATGACCTGCAGGCGCTCCCTGACGTTGGCCAGGCCGATGCCGTTCGACACCGGCTGGTCCAGACGGTCGAGCATGACGCCCATGCCGTCATCTTCCACCTCGATGACGGCGCGGCCGCGCTCGCGCCAGCTGCGGATGATGATCGTGCCCGTACCGACCTTCCGCGAGAGGCCGTGCTTGATCGAGTTCTCAACGAGCGGCTGCAGGATCATGCTCGGCACGACGATGTCGAGCGTGTCGGGCGCGAGCTCCTTCCGCACCGCGAGCTTGGGTCCGAACCGTACGACCTCGATGTCGAGGTACTCATCGATCGATTCGAGCTCCTCGCGCAGCGTGACGAAGTGCTCGTGGCTGCGGAGCAGCCGTCGAAGCAGGCCGGACAGCTTCGTGATGAGCATCCGCGCCGTATCGGGCTGAGAGCGGATGAGGGACGAGATCGAGGCAAGGGTATTGAAGAGGAAGTGAGGGTTGATCTGGCTCTTGAGCGCTTCGATCTTCGCCGCCAGCAGCAGTTTCTCCTGCTCCTGCAGGCGGTGCTCGATGCGCGCGCTATTCCAGATCTTGATCGGCGTCGCCACGGCAAGCACGGTCGAAAGCGCGACGAGGATGGTCATGCCGACCGAGGGCGCATGTAGATAAAAGAGTTGATCGGCACCGAAGCGCGCGCCGAGCGTCTGGCGCAGCAGCTCGAGGCCGATGGGCGCCAGCAGCAGCACGAGCTGCCAGTTCGTCTCCAACCTGCGCACGCTCTTCCATACGTGCTTATGAAGGTCGATGAAGACAAACGGCGTGAATTGCCAGATCGCCTCTTTGGGGCATGCCTCGCGCAGACCGCCGCCTGCAAAGCCGCACCCGATGGCAAACGGCATCGCGATGAACTCGCCGGCGACGAGCGCCGGCATTCCGACGAGCACGCCGACGAGCCCCCCCGCGTACGGGCCGGCGATGAGACCGGCGAGGAACGGACCCTCCAGCGTCAAGTCGGCTGCATTGTAGTTGAGGAGAAGACGGGCGGTGACCCCGGCCATCAGGGTGATCCCGATGCTGAAGGTAAAGATCAGCCGGTCGCGCCAGGCCCGCCGTTCGAAGATGAGGATGTGTCGGAAGCGCCGATAGCGGGCGACCATCGTCGCCAGGACGGCCATGACGGCCATCTTGACGATGAGGGTCGTCAACAGGAATTGCTCCGCGGAGAGGAATTTGGGCTCCTGCAGCATCCCGGCCACCAATTCTACAGATGTTATGATTGGGGGATTATAGAGGAATCGTCCACATGATTCGTGCGCTCGCCATCGGCTTCGCGACCACGCTCAAGCACATGTTCCGGAAGCCGATCACGGTGAACTACCCGGAGCAGAAGGTGCCGATGTTCCCCAAGTACCGCGGCAAACAGGTACTGATGCGGGACGAAAACGGCCTCGAGAAGTGCGTCGCGTGCGGATTGTGCTCGGTTGCGTGCCCGGCAGATGCGATTTACCTCGAGGCCGCCGAGAACGACGGCACCGTGCTGGCCGGCCCCCGGTATGCGCAGGTGTACCAGATTCACAAGACGCGCTGCATTTTCTGCGGGTACTGCGAGGAGGCCTGTCCGGTCTCGGCCATCTTCATGGGCAAGGATTACGAGCTGGCGGTCTACAGCAAGGACGACTTCATCTGGGACAAGACGGATCTGCTCGTGCCGCCGCCCGCGTCGGCCGTCCCGCCCGTTGCAGCGGCGTCAGGCTCGAGGCTGCAGGCTTCGTAGTTTTCGTCGGCCGCATCTTTAGATGCGGCACACTCGCCGGGTCTAAAGACCCGGCCGCGCCGAGTCTAAAGACCTGGCCTACGTCCGCCATTTCCTGACTCGAAGCCATGCAATTCGGCGCCCTCGCCGACGTGCACGGTAATTTCGACGCGATGATACGCGCCATGGAGCGGCATCCTGAGGTGCCCTTCTGGGTGTGCGTGGGCGATCTGGCGAGCCGCGCCGGCGAATATCCGGAGCCGCCGGCGCCCCTCTATTGGATCAAGGGTAATAACGAGAATTTCGATCGTATCGCCGACTGGCAGGCCGGGACGACGCCGCTTCGCAACCTGCACTTCGTCGCGAACGGCACGGCGGCTGAAGCGGGCCCGATTCGGATTGCGGCCCTCGGCGGCACGTTCGCGCCCACATGGTTCGACACGGCGGCGGGGCGCCTGCCACACACGTCGCGCGACGACAAGCGGCGTCACTTCGTGCGCGAAGAGGTCGAGGCGTGCAAGCGGCTGCACAACGTCGACGTATTGCTCACGCACGAAGCGCCGCGACCGTTCATCGTGGTCGATGAGCCGACCTCCGGCAGGCCGCGGCCGCGTCGGCGCGATGCCGGCAAGCCGGCGATCAACGAGCTGCTCGCCGCGTTGAAGCCGCGGCTGCACCTGTGTGGTCACCATCACCGCTTCATGGAGACCCGGCGTGAGGGTGTGCGGTCGGTCTGCATCGACCGGATCAGCCGGTCGTATCTGTTGATCGACGGCGAGACGTTGGAGTACGAAAAGATTGACCAGTAAGATAATCGGGGTTTCGCCAGGCTCGGGGCTCGAGGCTCGGGACTCGAGCCCACACTCAGGACCCGAGCCCCGAGTCCCGAGCCGTTGAGATTCTGATGAAGCCCTTTCTCGACGCGATCGACGACCGCGTGCTCGTATGCGACGGAGCGATGGGGACGATGCTCTATGCGAAGGGCGTCTTCATCAACCGATGCTTCGACGCGCTCAACCTGACGCAGCCGGACATGGTGTCCGAGGTGCATCAGGACTACCTGCGCGCCGGCGCGGACGTCGTCGAGACGAACACGTTCGGCGCCAACCGCGTGAAGCTGCGCGCGTTCGGGCTGAGCGACAAGGTCCGCGACATCAATATCGAAGGGGCGCGGCTGGCCCGCCGCGCCGTGCGCGACCATGCGTACGTGGCCGGAGCGCTGGGTCCGCTCGGCATCCGCATCGAGCCGTGGGGCAAGACCGGCGTTGACGAGGCCGAGGCCTATTTCCGCGAGCAGGTCGAGGCCCTGGTGGAAGGCGGCGTCGATCTGTTCATTCTCGAGACGTTCCGCGATCTCAACGAGCTCGGGGCCGCCATCAGCGCCGTGCGCGGCGTGTGCGGCCTGCCTATCGTGGCGCAGATGACCATCGAAGAGGACGGTCACAGTCTCGACGGCACGCCCCCCGAGCAGTTCGCGCCCGAGCTCGAGCGGCGTGGCGCCGACGTCGTCGGCGTGAACTGCAGCATCGGCCCCGCGCCGATGCTGGAGACGATCGAGCGCATTGCGGCGGCGACACACGGGCGGCTCTCGGCGCAGCCAAACGCCGGCAAGCCGCGCGATATCGAGGGGCGGAACATCTATCTGTCGTCGCCGGAATACATGGCGTCCTACGCCCGGCGCTTCGTCGGCCACGGCGTGCGGCTGGTTGGCGGCTGCTGCGGCACGACGCCCGAGCACATCCGCCAGATCAAGCTCGCGGTCAAAGCGCTCGCACCGTCGGTCGCACGTGCCGCGGCCGCCCAGAGACCGGCGCCACCCGCCCCGTCGGCGGCCACCCCGGCCGTGTCGGTCGAGCCGGCCGAGCAGCCGCTCGTCCCGCGTGAGGAAAAGTCACAGCTTGCGCGGGCACTGGCCGAGGGGCGGTTTGCCGTGGCGGTGGGACTGCTGCCGCCAAAAGGCCACGTCTGCCAGGACACCATCGAGCGGGCGCGTTCACTCAAGATTCGCGGGGTCGACGTGGTGAACATCCCCGACGCGCGCGGCGCCCGCATGAGCGCGCTGGCCTTGTCAGTTCTCGTGCAGCAGAAAGCAGGGATCGAGACCGTCTTGCAGTACTCCTGCCGCGACCGGAACCTGCTGGGCATGCAGTCGGACCTGCTGGGCGCTCACGCGATGGGTGTCCGCAACGTGCTGATCATCACCGGCGACGCGCGGAGCGTGGGCGATTATCCGGACGCAACCGCGGTGTTCGACGTCGACTCGATCGGCTTGACCAACGTGGTGGCGCGGCTCAATCGCGGACTCGACATCGGCGGCCAGCCGCTCGGCCGGCCGACGGCGTTTCACATCGGCGTCATGGTGAATCCGGGCGCGGAGCACCCCGACGCCGAGCTGCGCCGGTTCGAGTACAAAGTCGAAGCAGGCGCAGAGTTTGCGATCACAAAGCCGATCTTCGATGTTGCCGGGTTCGAGCGTTTCATGACCCGCATCAAGGGCTTCCGCATTCCGGTGCTCGCGGGCCTGTGGCCGTTCGAAAGCGTGCTCAATGCCGAGTTCATGGCCAACGAGGTGCCCGGTGTGCAAGTCCCCGACGCGTTGCTCGAACGCATGCATCGTGCAGAATCCGCGGACGCGGCGGTGGCCGAGGGCGTGGCGATTGCCCGCGAGGTGGCACGGGCCCTCAAGGGGCTGGTCCAGGGCGTGCACGTCTCGGCGCCCTCCGGGCAGATCGACGCCGCACTCCAGGTTCTCGACGCAATTCGATGACATTTCTGGTTGTCCCCCGGCAGGGGAGGCGCTATAGTCGAGCGTTCGTCGTGACACGCCTACCTTATATGCGACGCCTCGTTCGACCGCCGAGTTCTGCAAGCGCTGAGGATTCGGGGAACCTGGCGCGCGTCACCATCGCCGAAATCCTCCCATGACACTACGCACGCATGACGCTGCTACTGCGGAGGCCACCGAATGACGCTGTTCGAGCGTGAGGACAACGACTTCGGGTCCGACGTCGGGACCCGGGCCCTCTCGGTCACGGCAGTCGAAAACGCCTTCGTGGAGCGGGTGTACCAGAAACTCTCGAAGGTCTACGACCTGGTCTACGGCCCCACGCTCCATCCAGGCCGCCTTGCTGCCCTCGAGCGCATGGCGATCCGGCCTGGCGCCCGGATTCTGGAGGTCGGCGTGGGGACGGGCATCAACACATCGCTGTACCCGCGCAACTGCCAGGTCACCGGCATCGACCTGTCGAGCTCGATGCTGGAAAAAGCGCGCGAGCGCGTGGCCCGCGAACGGCTGCGTAACGTACGGCTCATCGAGATGGACGCGGCAAACCTGACCTTTGCCGACGACGCCTTCGACATCGTCTACGCGCCGTATCTGGTGAGCGTGGTGCCGGATCCAGTACAAGTGGTCCGTGAAATGCGGCGCGTGTGCAGGCCCGGCGGCACCATCGTCATCCTCAATCACTTCCGCAGCGCCAATGTCATCCTGTCGCGCCTGGAGCGTGCGATTTCACCGTTCACCGTTCACATCGGGTTCAAGTCGGATCTCGACCTGCCGGGCTTTCTGGCGCAGGCCGAGCTGAGGCCCGTCTCGATTGACAAGGTGAACGTGCCGAGAATCTGGTCGCTCGTGACGTGTATCAACGAGCGCGCGTAGTCGTTCTCTGTTCCCGGTTCAGGGTTCTGTGTTCGCGAACGGAGAACTGGAACTCGAACCCGGAACGCAGAACCGGAACCCGGAACGACACCTCTCCTACCCCTTGGCGAACGGGTCCTCCAGGGATGTACTCTGCGGCGTGAAAAGCTCGGCGCCATTTTCCGTGATGACCATGTCGTCCTCCAGGCGAACGCCGAACTCGCCGCGAATGTAGATGCCCGGCTCGTCGCTGAACGTCATGCCGGGCTCGAGCGGCAGCCTGTTGGCCTTGACCAGATATGGCCACTCGTGGATGTCCATGCCGAGGCCGTGGCCGACGCGGTGAGTGAAGTACAGGTAGTCGGGGCCGTAGCCGGCGTCCTCCACGACCTTGCGTGCCGCGGCATCCACGGCTTCGCACGACAGGCCCGGCCGGGCGACCTTGAGCGCGGCGGTCTGCGCCCGCAACACGATCTCGAACACCTTCTTCATCCTGTCGCTCGGCTTGCCGAGGACGAACGTGCGGCTGAGATCCGACCAATATCCTTCGACGGTGCAGCCGCCGTCGATCAGCAGGATGGTCCCTTCGCGCACGACCTGCGGGGCGAGCGACCCGTGAGGTAGGGCGGAGTACTCGCCAACCTGCACGCCGGCATCGCCTGAATACCCAAGCCGCTCGTGCGCGGTTGCCACGAGACCGGCAAAGTCATTCTGCGTCATCCCGTCCTCGAGCGCGCCGTACGCCGCCTGGTATGCCTTCAGCGTCACCGCGGACGCATGCCGCATGAGCGCCAGCTCGTGGTCATCCTTCCTCATGCGGCAGCCGGCGGTCACTGGCGTGCCGTCGACGATCTGGAGCCGGCGTGCTGCCTCGGCGACGCCGTGACTGAAGACGAAGCGGACGTTTTCCTCCATCGCCAGCCGGCCCGTCGCCATGCCACGGTCCCTGAGACCCTGCGCAACCCGCGCGTACGGGCTCTCGTGCTCCTGCCAGGTGCGCACGTCGGCGCTCTGTCCGAGCGGCCCGACGGAGATCTGTTCCCGCGCGCGACCCTCCTCGAACGCCGGACACACGTAGAACGCCTCGCCCTTGACGGGCAGCACCATCGCGAACAGCCGCTCGCTGAGACCCCAGCGCATGCCGCTGAAGTAGACGAGCGAGGTGCCCCCGGTCAGCATGAGCGCGTCGATTCTGTGCTGACCCATGAGCCGGCGAGCCTTGTCGATCCGGCTGCGTCGCTCCGCTGCGGTGATCGGGTGCACTCCGTCGCGCATCGGCGTGAGCGCCGCGATCGAGGGCGGCAGGCCCGCGCCCTTTTGCGCGGCCGCAGCGCCCGGCAGCGCGACGCCGGCAGCCAGCGAACCCAGAAAGCTGCGACGAGAGAGCATGTGGTGTCGTAGGCCGCATCTGTAGATGCGGCATGCGCTGGGTCTAACCAGCCAAGGGGATCCGCCCCTTGATATCTTCCACCCCAAGGCGCCAAAAACGCGCGTTGGGGACCCCGGACCGGGCAGAGCCCCTCGGCTGGTTAGACCAGCATCTTTTGGCGCGCTTCGCGCGCCTAGCCCGTTATGCGGTCGCACAACGTGTACAAAATTCGCGTTTCGGGCCGCATAACGGGCTCAAGACCCGGCCTACGTATGTGAAGCCTAGATTTTGACCTTCACCCGCCCCCGCGGCTTCCGCGGCGGCTTGTCGAGCGCCTTGAGCAAGATCTCCGCGGCAACGTCGGCGCCATCGGTCTCCGGCTTTTTCTTCGGCTCCGGCTGCGCGAGCAGCTTGTCGAGGTGGGGTTCCCAGTGGCCGGCGAACAAGTCGTCGTGGCTGATGAACGCGTTGCGGAGGTACTTCGGCATGTGCTCGACGAGCACGTCGTACTCGGGGAAATGGCCGCGGAGGGTATAGAGCACCGCCGTGTTGTTTGCAATCGATTCGGAGATGATGCCGTAGCCCGGCTTCGTGACGACCGCATCGGCGGCCGCCACCAGGTCTTCGTAGCGGATCCCGGCGTCGTACACCGCCTCTTCGGCGAGGCTGACGAACGAGCCTCGCCGCTCCGACCCCGCCTCTTTGCGCGCCCGGCCGAGCGGTGTGTTGGTGGTGGTGACGACCGTATACTTCTTGAACTTCGTCAGCGGCTCGATGTCGAGCGCATCGAGGCCGTACCCACCGAACGACACCAGCACGATCGGTTTGTCCGAGGGCAGTTTGAGCGCGCGGGTGACCTCCTCACGCGTCTTCGTGGCGTGTCGCGCGATGAACGGGATGTCCTTCACGTTCGCCATCTGCTCGAAGCCACCCGACATGGGCAACCGCAACGACATGGATGCCTTGGCGTACGCGGCGCGGATGGTGGGCAGGAGCGACGGCGCAAGCCGCACCCGCGGGTAGTCGGCGTAGATCCAGTCCCAGGTGAAATTGCCGATCGCCACCGACGGCAGCCCGGCCGCCGCGGCGACCGCAAAGGCAAGCGGCGGAATGTCGCCGACCACGAGGCCCGCGCCAAGCTCGCGAAGCACGCGCGTCTCTGTCGCGGCGCGCGTGACGAGATCCCCGTGGAATGCTGCCGCCCGCCGGATGCTGTCGGCCTCGTCGAGGGTCAGGCTGTCCACCTGGACGATGCCGGTGTCGGTCTCGAGGTGGCTGAACGTGACCCGTCCTTTGATGGTGAGATCGAACAGCCAGCGTGGGGCCGCGGTGCGGACCCCGATGCGCGTTTCGGGACGCCGGGCGAGGATGGCGTTGACGACCTCAATCACGCGCGACGCGTGGCCGAAGCCATGACCCGACACGTAGAAAACGATGGCGTTCGACAAAGGGCTTAGGGCTTAAGGCTCAGGGCTCAAGGCCTTGCACACGAGAGTTTCACGCTCAACTTACAGGATTCAGTGAGGTGTATCAACATCGCGACGCGTCACGGTTGCGTGGCTGCGGGAACGCGATCCGGCATGGCCACCTTCAACACCTCTTCGAGAGTCTCCACCGGCACGAAACGCATGGCGCGGCGCACTTCCTCTGGCAGATCGGCCAGGTCCGGCTCGTTGAGCGCCGGAAGCACGAATGTGTGAAGAGCCATCCGGCGAGCCGCGAGCGCCTTTTCACGGATGCCGCCGACGGGGAGCACGAGCCCGCTCAGCGTGATCTCGCCGGTCATCGCCAGATCCTGCCGCACCGGCTGCTTCCGCGCCGCTGACAGAATCGCTGTCGCGATGGTGACGCCCGCTGACGGACCGTCCTTGGGGATGGCGCCGGCCGGCACATGAATGTGGAGATCGTGGTGCGCAAGAAAATCCGGCGAGAGACCCAGCTCTTCCGCGTTGGCGCGCAGGTGGCTCAGCGCAGCGCGTGCGGACTCCTGCATAACCGTGCCGAGCTGGCCCGTGAGGATGATGTTCTGGTTCCCTCCGGGGAGCAGTGTCGCCTCGATGAACAACACGTCGCCGCCCGTCTCGGTCCACGCGACACCGGTCGCGACACCCGGGCGCTGCGTCCGGAATGCCACTTCTTTCTTGAAGCGAGGCGGCCCCAGATACTGGACGACGTCTGCGCGATCGACAATCGTGCGGGGCGGCGGCTCGCCTGGCGGCAGCGTGGCAATGCGCGCCGCCACCTTCCGGGCGATCGTCCCCAGCTGGCGTTCCAGATTGCGCACCCCGGCCTCGCGGGTGTACTCGCTGATGACCGTGCTGAGCGCGCCCGCTGTCAGCTCGAGCGCCCCCTCCGGAAGCCCGTGCTCGGCAAGCTGCCGCGGAAGGAGATACTTCCGCGCAATCTGCACCTTCTCCTCTTCCGTGTAGCCGCTCAACTGGATGATTTCCATCCGATCGAGCAGCGCCGGATGCACCGTCCCGAGCTGGTTGGCGGTGGCGATGAAGAGCACCCGCGACAGATCGATGGGGATCTCGAGAAAGTGATCGCGAAATGAATGGTTCTGCGCCGGATCGAGCACCTCGAGCAGCGCGGCGGCCGGGTCGCCCTGGTAACCGGCCGCGACCTTGTCGATCTCGTCCAGCATGAAGACCGGGTTCATGGCGCCGGCCTGCTTCAGGGCCTGGACGATCCGGCCGGGCATCGAACCGATGTACGTGCGCCGGTGCCCGCGGATCTCGGCTTCGTCCCGTACTCCGCCAAGCGACATGCGCACGAACTTGCGCGACATCGCACGCGCGATCGACTGTCCGAGCGACGTCTTGCCCACCCCGGGCGCGCCGACGAAGCACAGGATCGGCCCCCGCATGTCGCCTTTCAGCTTGCGTACCGCCAGATACTCGACGATCCGATCCTTGACCTTGTCCAGGTCATAGTGATCCTCGTCGAGCACCTTGCGCGCCTCGACGGGATCGATGCGGTCCGGCGTCGTGACCGCCCAGGGCACGTCGAGGACCCAGTCGAGGTACGTGCGGATCATCTGGTACTCGGGCGAGGCCGGTGACATGCGGCCGAGCCGATCGACCTCACGGTTGGCCACCTTGTTCACCGCCTCGGGCAGGTTGGCCTCCTCTATCCGCTGGCGCAGCTCCGCCAGCTCGTTGCCCTCGCCTTCCCCGAGCTCCTGTTGAATCGCCTTGAGCTGCTGGCGCAGGTAATACTGCCGCTGCGCGTCTGTCATCTCCTGCTGCGCCTGCGACTCGATCTTTCCCTTCAATTCGAGGAGCGACACCTCACGGGTCAAGGCAGCCGCAATCGCCTGCAGCTTCTTCAGGATGTCGTTCTCCTCGAGGAGTGCCTGCTTGTCCGCGGGAATCATGTCGATCAAGGTCGCGAGCACGTAGACCAGGCGCAGCGGGTCGTCGATGTTCAGGACAACGGCGCGCAGCTCCTCCGAGAGACCCGTCGACAGAGAGACGGCCTTCTCGATGAGATCGTGGATGCGTCGGAGATGGGCCTCGACCTCCATCGAGTGCTCGACGCGCTCGGGCAGCGGCGTGATCTCGGCGCGCATGGTCGTGCCCGTGCGGGTAATCGCGCTGGCACGTGCGCGGGCGACCCCTTCGACGATGATGTTGATGCCGTTGGCCGTCTTGGCCATCTGGCGGATGATGCCCACCGTACCGACGCGCCGGAGATCGTCGGGCGACGGATCGTCGGTATCGCTCTCCTGCAGCACCATGAACAACATGCGATCGCTGCCGAGCGCGCGATTCACCGACTCGATCGAGACCGGGCGGTTGACCGCCAGTGGCTGCAGGGTCAGGGGAAACGCAACCGTGCGCCGTAAGGGGAGGACTGGAAGCTCGGCTGGAAGAGTGGGAGGCGTCGCTTCGGCCATGCGGTGCGGACTGTGTACGGTCCGCACGTTCCAGTCTATCAGCGGCGCCGCATCCCGAGGCCGTTCTTCGGCGTTCAAATTTTTGGATAGCGAGAGCACGGGGAGGTCGATCCGAGTCCGAGGACGCGGAGACGGATTGAACGCGGAGCACGCTGAGAACGCTGTGTTTCTGGTGACACTCACGCGCTGCGGAATTTGCTAAAAAAACGAAAAATCAGCGCGTGAGCGTCACAGAGCCGTTCCAGGACAAGCTCCGCGATCTTCGCGAGCTCTGCGTGTGAATCGTCTCGGCGGCCTCCGCTCCCGTAGCGTCCTCCACCTGATAACATGCGCTCTCGTGGACGAACGACAGTTCTTCAACGAGAAACCGGAGCAGCGTCCCGCGCGTTTCCAGTGTCCGCGATGCCGCCGCACGAACGACTACGCGATTCGCTGGATGCGTCGCACCAAGAAACCGCACGTGCCGGCCGGCGCTACCGAGCGTGACCGCGCACTGTTCGCGAAGGTGAAGGATCACCTCGTCCGCATCGATGACGACGTCACGTGCAAGACCTGCGGCAAACGGTTCGAGATTCCGTCCCATCGCGCGTTGGTGTTCCTCGAGGAGCTCGAGGGGTTGCCGCAGGACGAAGAGGAACCTCTCGATTCCTGATTCCTGATTCCTGATTCCTGATTCCTGATTCCAATCGGGAATCCAATCGAAATCAAGAATCAAGAATCAGTAGATCCCCGGCAGGAGCTTCCACCGGACCGTGCGCGCGTAGCGCTCGTAGGCCCCCTCCGTGGATTTGCGCAGCGATCGCTCCTCGAATGGAATCGCAATGAGCAGGTACGCGCTGCTCGCAATCGCGAACACGAGCCTGGTGGCCGTCATCGTGGGCGTGGCGAAGACCATCAGGAACCAGCCCACATAGATCGGATGTCTCACCCAGCCGTACGGACCGGTTGTTTTGAACTCTGTCGGCTGCGACGAGGCCGCGCGCTGACGGATTCCCGCCAACTCCAGCGCGTCAATAGCCGCCGCGCTCCAGAGCGCGATGACGCTACCGGCAACCTGCAGGCCGTACAGCGTCCAGCGGGCCGCGCCAGAGGCGCTCCATGCAACGCCTGGCACGGGCTGCCATAGCGCGCACACGGCGATCAGCATGAGACTCGCGATCCACACGTACACGGATCGCTCGAGCTCCGAGCTCACCAGCGCCGCCACAGCTCGCCGGATACGGTCGCGCGCGAAGACGCTGTGATGCAGCGCGAAGGCGCTGAACAGAAGAACGTTGATCGCGACCGGAGCCCACACGTTTCCGGTTGGCGCAGGCCGTCCGAACACCGTGGCGTACGCAAGAGCCGTATAGAGAAGTGAGAGCGCAAACACCGCCCCGCCGGCCCAGGCAAACGCGCGCGCGAGCGGACCCGATGCGGGTAGCGCCGTCTCCATCGCCGCGTATTATAGTGACCCCATGTCGTACTCCAACGGCCACCCTCGCGTCGTCATCAGCGGGATCGGCGTGGTGTCGCCTTTCGGTCTCGGGCGTGAGTGTTTCTGGCACCACGTGAGCCGCGGCGCGAGCGGCACGAAGGCGATTACTCAATTCGACGTCTCCCGGTATCCCTGCCGGGTCGCGGCATGGGTTCCTCCGGTCTCGATTGATCAGGCCGCGCCGCTCGAGGGCGATTCGGAGCACGACGCACGGGCCGATCCGAAGCACTATTCGCGTGCCGCGCTCTACGGCGTGCTCGCCGCGCGCGAGGCCTGGCAGGACGCCGGCTTGCGCGCCGGCGAGCAGGACGCGGGCGTCCTGATCGGCAGCGGCGGTGGCGGCGTCGACATCGGCGAGCGGCAGTATCAGGATTTCTTCGTCAACGGCGGCCGGCACGTCACCCCGTACGCCATCGCGATCGGCATCTGCGGCATGGTGTCGAGCGAGATCTCGATCTCGCTCGGGCTGCACGGCATGAGTCACGTCCTGTCGTGCGGCTGCACGAGCTCGACCGACGCGATCGGGTACGCCGCCTCGCTCATTCGCGGGGGCGAATACGACGTGGTCTTGTCGGGCGGCAGCGACGGGTGTGTCCTGCCGGGGATGATCTTTGGGTTTTCCCGCATGCGCGCGGTGTCCACCCGCTATAACGATCGACCGGCGGCCGCCTCGCGACCCTTCGATCGTGGACGTGACGGGTTCGTTCTCGGCGAGGGCGCGTGGATGCTCGTGCTCGAGCGCGAGGACCGCGCGCGTGCGCGCGGCGCACGACCGTACGCCGTGGTCGAAGGATACGCGTCGACGTGCGACGCGTACCATCGGGTGCAGATGGACCCCGATGGCGAGGAGATCGTCCGCTGCATCGTGACCGCTCTGAGCAAATCGGGTCGACGGCTGGAAGAAATCGGCTACGTCAACTATCACGGCACCTCGACGCAGCTCAATGACGCGATCGAGTCGCGGTGCGTGCGGCGGGTCTTCGGCGCCCACGCGGACCGCGTCCCCGGGTCGTCGATCAAGTCGATGATCGGCCATCCCCAGGGGGCGAGCGGCGCCGCGGGCGTGGTGGCGACCGCGCTCGCGATGACACGCGGCGTGCTGCCGCCGACCATCAACCTG
>DASYQV010000187.1:0-9838 GCA_036005125.1 Vicinamibacterales bacterium | reverse complement strand
CATCCCGACCTGCAGGGCGTGTGGACGAATACCACCACCACGCCGTTCGAGCGCCCGAAGGAGCTCGCCGGCAAGCAGGTGCTCACCGCAGACGAGCAGAGGGAACTGGATCGCCAGACGGCTGCGAGGGTCAGCCTCGATAACGTTCCACGAAGCAATGTCGGTGCGTACAACGAGTTCTGGGTCGAGCGAGGAAAGCTCTCGAATCAGACGTCGCTCGTCGTGGATCCACCGGACGGACGCATTCCGCCGTTGACACCCGACGCGCAGAAGCAGGCGACCGCGCGCGCTCAATACCGGAAGGAGCACCCGGCCGACTCCTGGGAGGACATCGCGCTGTACACGCGTTGTGTGACGCGCGGTCTGCCCGGCGCGATGGTTCCCGGTTTCTACAACCACAACTACCAGATCCTGCAGACTCCCGACCACGTGGCGATTCTGGTCGAGATGATCCACGACGCGCGCATCATCCCGCTGGACGGGCGGCGGCACGTCGGCTCGACCCTGCGTCAGTGGATGGGCGACTCGCGCGGTCGATGGGAGGGCAACACGCTCGTCGTCGAAACGACGAATTTCTCACCGAAAGCGGAGTTCCGGAACGCCCGCGAGAATCTCCGGCTCATCGAACGCTTCACGAGGATCGACGCCGACACGATCGACTACCGGTTCACCGTCGAGGACCCCACGACCTTCACGCGCCCGTGGACCGCCGCGATTCCGATGACGAAGCTGCACGAGCCGCTCTACGAGTACGCGTGCCACGAGGGGAACTACGCGGTCCCGAACATCCTCAGCGGACATCGTGCCGACGAGAAAGCCGCAGGAAGATAGGCGGCGACTTACGCCGGCGCTTACTTGAGTTGACGTACTCTCGATCGTAGGCCGCATCTTCAGATGCGGCCCACGCCCTACGTACTCTTACAGCTCGGACAATTCGTTGAATCGTCCCGTGCTGTCGCCGAGTCTCTCGACCGGGACACCGAGCCTGTCGAGCAGCGTCACGTGCAGGTTCGCCAGCGGCGTGTCGTCCGGGTATACGAGGTGACGGCCGCCCGCGATCGTGCCCGCGCCTCCGCCCAGCACCAGCGTTGGCAGCGGGCCGTGGCTGTGGCGATCGCTGTTGCTCAGTCCCGCCCCATAGAGCACGATCATGTGATCGAGCAGCGATCCGTCGCCATCGGGCGTCGACCGCAGCTTCTCGAGATACCCCGCGAACAGTGTGACGTGATACGTCTGGATCCTGGTGCACTTCTCGAGCTTCGCGGGATCGCCCTGATGATGTGACAGTTGATGATGGGGATCGGGGATGCCGATCTGCGGGTACGGTCGGCCTGTCTGCTCACGACCGTACATGAACGTGATCACTCGCGTCAGATCCGACTGGTACGCCAGCAGCTGCAGGTCGTAGAGCAGCTTCACGTGCGCGTCGAAGCCTTCGGGAATGCCCGCAGGCCGATCCACGTCGGGCACCTCGGTGGCGCTCTGTGCCTCAGCCTTCTGGATGCGTCGTTCCACGTCGCGCAGTGACCCGAGGTAGTCGTTCACCTTCGTGTTGTCGACCGGGCCGAGTTTCCGCTGGAGCTGCCGCACGCGATCCGTCACCGAATCGAGCAGGCTCCGGTCCTGGCGCAGACGGAACGCGCGCACCTGCGGATCGGTGCTGTCGGTCGAGCCGAACAGGCGCTCGAAGACCACGCGCGGATTGTTTTCCGCCATCAGCGGCAGCGTCGGCGTGAGCCAGGAGAGCGTGCTGCTGTACGCGCAGCTGTAGCCCACGTCGCAGGCCCCGACGAGGCTGTTCTCATCCGCCGTCAACTGCAGCGAGGACAGCTGCGTGTCGCGCTCGAAGGCCTTCGCTGCGATCTGATCCATCGAGATGCCGTTGCCGACGACGCTGTCGGACTTCTTGACGTGCACGCCCGTCAGGTACGACCCCGAGGCGCGGGAGTGGTCTCCGCCGCCGTCGCCGAGCGCCTGCGCCGGTTGGCAGGCGAGTCCCGTGACGACGATCAGCTGCGTCCGGAACGGCTCGAGCGGCGCGAGAATCGGCGAGAGCTCGAATGCCCTGCCGACGCCTTTGGGCAGCCAGTTCTGGTAGATGACTCCGTTTGGATGGTAGACGACACCCAGACGGCGTGCGGCCTTCGCCGGCGTGTTCGCGGTGGCCGTCAGCGCTGGAATCATGGCGTCCAGCAACGGCAGGGCGATGGTCGCGCCGAGGCCGCGCAGCACGGTGCGGCGCGACATGGCCGTCTTCGTGACGATCATGATCCCGATCTCCTCATCTGGAATGGTGCGCTCTTCACAAGGGCCAGAATCGTCGACGACCAGCGGTAGTCATCAGCCGCGGCCGCGCGCACGATCGCGCGGATCGCGGGAGCATCGTAATAGTCGATCTGTCGCCCGACGGCGAACATGAGCAGCTTTTCGGTCACCGACTTGACGAACTGCCCCTTCTGCGCCACCAACGCCCGCCGAAGCGCCGCCGGCCCCTCCACGGTGGTGCCATCGAGGAGGACGCCGGACGCGTTGATCGCCGTTCCCGCGTCGGTCGTGCGCCATTGCCCGATGGCATCGAAGTTCTCGAGGCTGAACCCGATCGGGTCCATGCGTGCGTGACAACTCGCGCACACGGGATTCTTGCGGTGGGCCTCCAGCATCTCGCGTACCGATGTCGCCCGGGCCGTCTGGTTCTCCAGAGTGGTATTCACATCCGGAGGCGGAGGCGGCACCGGCGCGCCGAGAACGTTCTCGAGCAGCCACTTCCCGCGGATCGTCGGCGAAGTACGGTGCGGGTACGACGCCACGGAAAGCACGCTCGCCTTGCCCAGCAGACCCCACCGGTTCTCATCGGCGAGCGTCACCCGCCGGAAGTGGCTTCCGTACACGTTTGGAATACCGTAGTGGCGGGCGAGCTGTTCGTTGAGGAACGTGTCCTTCGCGTCCAGCAGCTCCACGATACTGCGGTCTTCCTTCAGCTGAGCGTCGAGGAACAGCTCCGTTTCCCGCACGAAGGCGGTCCGCAGGTTGTCGTCGAACCAGGGGTATTTCCTGTTGGTGTCCGGCGTGAGCAGCCAGACGTTGCGGACCTGCAGCCACTGCCCGAAGAAGTTGTCCACCAGGGCTGCCCGCGCGCGCGGATCCGAGAGCATGCGCCGCACCTGTTGATCGAGGAGCTTTGCATCCCGCAGTTTCCCGTCGATCGCCAGGTCGAGGAGCTCCTCGTCCGGGATGCTGCTCCACAGGAAAAACGACAGGCGTGACGCGAGCTCGACGTCGGAAAGACGATAGGCTGTACCTGGCGGGACGTGATCGGGATCGACTTCAATCCGGAACAGAAAATCGGGGCTGACGAGAAGCCGTTCGAGCGCCGCGCGAACGCCCGTGTCGAAGTCTCCGCCGGCACGCCCCTTCTTGTAGAAGTCGAGTAGTGTCTCAATGTCCTCGGTGGTCGTCGGACGACGATAGGCGCGTCGGGCCAGAGTCGCGAGAATCTTCGTCGCGCACGCCGTCTCCTCGTTGACGCTGGCGGGATGACACACGAAGATGCGTCGGCGGCTCGGTGAATCCTGTGGCAGGCGACCGTTGTACGGTCCTCCGATCAGCAGCGAGGATACGATGAGTTGGGCATTTGCGCTGTCGTATCGAAGGCTCCATATCGGCATGCGAGCCGGTCCCAGGCCCTCGGGCTTGACCGCGTCCGACTTGACGACCGTGACGACCACCTGCCGGAGGCCGGCTTTGATCGGGACACGTACCTGCAGGACCTCGTCCGCGTCATAGAGAGAGACTCTCGAGTCCGGACCCTTGAGGCCATCGAACCCGAATCCGCCTCCGATCGTGAACTGCCAGACCCGTCGGCCATCCACACGAATCTCGATCTCGTTCGGCACGTTCAGGCCGCGGATCACGCCTTCCCACGTCCTGTCCAGCCGCACCTTGAAGAGATACTCACCATCCACCGGGAAATAATGCCGCGCGGCGATCCCGCCCCGCGATCCCAGAGGAAACTCCTCGCCAAGGCGCTCGGTCTGCCACAGCCACGTTCGTTCGTTCGAGTTGTTCTTGACGGCGGTGTAGCGCTCGAACTCCGGCCGGAGTGTCGGATCGCCCATGGCGAAGCGCGCAATCCTCGCCGCCGCCGTGAGGTATCGATCCAGCAGTGGCGGCGACACCGAGAGCGCATGCGCGTTCGTGTCGAAGCCGTAGGCCTGCTCGTCCGGCGGCAGGAGCGCCGTACCGTCGATCTCCACGCCGAGCAGGTCGCGAACGGCATTGGCATATTCGGTACGGTTGAGGCGATGGAGGTCCGCGGGCCGACCCGGGTTCGGACGGGCCGCGGCCGCGCGGTCGATCTCCGTTTCGAGCCACCCGGCCACCGCGTCATACGTCGCGTTGTCAGGTCGCGGCCTGCCGGGCGGTGGCATTGCCCGGGCGCGCAGCTTCACGATGACCTTTTCCCACGTCTCCGCCGAGCGGAAGACCTCCCGGGCATCCGCCTGATCGAGCAGAAGGTTTGCGGTCTTCAGCCTCTCGTTGTGACACGTGACGCAGTATCTGGCGACCAACTCACGGGCCGGGGTCGACGGCGCCGATTCACTGGCGGCCGGCGCCTGAACGCTTGCACGCGGCGGTGCGCTCGCCTGGACGACCTGTGAAGCCTCGAAGCCTGTCGCCCCGATCCATGCGATGCCGACACACGCCATCAACGTCTGTATCACCGACATTTGTTCTGAGCCTGACAGGGCTTTCCGAGTTTGGGATCCGCACCGTATCGGGCGAGCAGAGCGGCGCCTTCTTTGTTGAAGAGGACGCCGCCGAGCCGGTCGCCCAGTCCGGACGCCGCGAGCCACGGCGTGATGCCCGCCTTGCTCACGGCGTTGACATCTGCTCCCTTCCTGATCAGCAGCTCGAGCAGGACGTTCCATCCGCGGTACGCAGGGCCGAAGAGAGCATTCTCGCCGAGGGACGTGACGCCGTTGGCATCCACACCCAGCTCCAGGAGGAGCCTGACCGCCTCGAGCGCCTGCTCCTCGGTGACGGGACTCTCGCCATTGGTATGATTGAGACCCGCGGCAGCCATCACTGCCGTCGTGTTCGTTCGAGTGGCCAACGTCGGATCGGCCCCCGCCGCCAACAGCAGGCGCATCATCTCGACATCCGCAATCGAGCTCGCGAGCAGGAACGGGGTCGCGCCGATCGTGTCGGTGTACCCGCCGGCGAATCCGGGCGCGCGCTGCGTCATGCGCTGATTCGGATTCGCGCGGTGCGCGAGAAGGGCCTTCACCAGTTGCAGCTTGGCCTGTCGATCCGGAATCCCGCTCATCGGGTCGACGAAACCGTACACCGGATTTGCGACGCCGCTCTCCCACGCGGCCGCCGCCCAATGCAGCGGCGTAAAGCCGGCATCGGCGACATTCGGGTCCGCTCCCTGCTCCAGGAGGAACAGCGCGAGCGGCACGTGCCCTCTCACCGTGGCCACGAGCAACGGCGTGCTGCCGGCAGAACCCTCGGCGTTTCCGCCCGCGACGCCACCTCCTCCGTCTATCCGGGCTCGTTCCTTCTCCGAAGCGTCCGGTTCCGATTGGATATCCACGTTCACGCCCGCTGCCAGCAAGAGCCGGGTCGTGTCCAGATCGCCCTCCCGCGCCGCAAAGTGCAGCGCGGTGAATCCTCGTCGCGTATGGGCTCGAAGGTCGGCTCCGGCCGTGATGAGCGTTGCGACCACGTCCGGGTGATGTTCTGCTGCGGCCCACATCAACGCCGTCTGGCTCTGCGACGGCTGCTTCGCGTTCACGTCGGCTCCACGAGCGATCAGCATCCGCACGGCGTCCACGCTGCCGCTGCCAGCGCACGTCATGAGCGGCGTCTCGCCGGTCGCGATTGGCGTGTCTGGATTGGCGCCGACGTTCAGGAGGAGCTCGACGAGCGCGGCGCTCGCGTTGGTGCACGCCAGCGACAGCGGTGTGACGCGAAAGTCGTTGGCCGCGTTGGCGTCTGCGCCAGCGCGTATCAGCAGGTCCGCCGTCTCGAGATCATTCCAGTGCGCGGCCCAGAGGAGCGGCGTCGCACCGTCATCCGATCGGACGTTGACGTCGGCGTGCTGATTCAGCAGACGACGAACCTGCTGCACGTCCCGGTTCCTGGCCGCTTCGACCAGGCGGACATCGCCGCGTGCGGCTGCGGCCGCCGCCACCATCAGCAGCGTTATCAGGAACGCCGCAGTCGAGCCGGCTGGTTTGCCGTGTTCGCGCATGCCGGTTTCCCGGGTCTCGCGTCATCCTAATTGCGATCCGTAGGCCGGGTCTTCAGGCCCGGCGGCCGCATCTGAAGATGCGGCCTACGGCAACTCAAGTGAATTGTGAGGACGTTGACCGGAGCGAGCGGAGATCGCGGGGACGATCAGCGACCTCCGCTGCCTTTGAGACGAATTTCAACCCGTCTTCCGTGCCCTCGTTATTTAATCCTGTCCAGTCCGTCCGTCAGCTCGATATACGTACCCCACGGATCCCTGATGAACGCGATCGAGATATCGAGGGCCGCGACTTTGGTGTACGGGCGTTCGAGCTTGATGCCGTCCGCTTCGAGCTTCTTGGTGAACGCCTCGAGATTGTCCACTTCGAACCCGATGTGATCGACCGACCGCCCCTGCGTGCCGACGACCGGATTGGGCGAAGGCGTGAAGTTGAGCGCGACCCCGGGCAGATCGGCCGTGATGAAGGCGGCGGCGGGGTTTGGCGCGCGCGGCTTGGCGCCGAACGTCTTCACGTACCACTCCCGCATCTGGACGTTCTGCGGGGCGAAAAAGTGGATGTGATGAAGCTGGATCGGCGCCGCCTGCTGTTTGGCCTCCACGAGCTCGACCTTCACGTCATCCGGTGCGAGCGCGAAGGCGATCGATGCCCCGCCGGCCTGTGCCGGCGCCGCGATGTCGTCTGTCACCACGCGGTCCTTCGGGGCTTCGGTTTTCGTGATCATCTTGAAGCCGTTTGCCTTGATCTTGTCGACGACCGCGCGGATGTTCGGCACCGAGAAGCCGATGTGGTTCGCCGTCGTGCCTATCGTTCCGCCGGTTGGCGCCCGATTGGCGAAGAAGATCAGGACGTTCGGGAACTTGACGATCTCGATGTTGTTGGTGCCGATCTTGATGGGCGTTCCCCCGAGCGCGTTCACGAAGAACTTCTTCTGTTCCTCGGCGTTCATCGTGTTGATGTGATGGTGGCCGTAGACGACCGGACCATCCTTGGCCGCTATGAGTTGCGCCGAGGCCGATGGCGCGACTGCCAGGAGCGAAAGAGCCAACAGGGCGACAATCAACGTTCGTCGTTTCACAGACTCCTCCAATGGCGTCTTCACGGGGTGGCGTTCCTAACGGACATCCGGCCGGGCGTCGGGGACGAACCCATCGCGGTTCGGCATCTTGACTTTCGGAAGGCTGGCCGCGTCCATCACCTGCTTCTCGTCAATGATCTCGTTCAGGTTGAGCACGTAGGCAACCGCCGCGTACACCTCTGACGGCTGAAGCAGGCCCGGGCGATCGAAGGGCATCGCCCGATTGATGTAATCCCACAGCGTCGTCGCGTACGGCCAGAAGCTCCCGACCGTCTTGAGAGGCCGCGGATCACGGAGCGTCCCTTGCCCGCCCACGAGTCTCGGACCGATCTCTCCTTCCGCGGTGGGCCCGTGACATCGGGCGCACTGCTCCGCGAACAATTTCCGTCCCGCCGCGACGGTCCCCGACCCTGCCGGCAGGCCAGTGCCATCGGGTGCAATCGCCGACCCCACTTCGCGGATCTCTTCCGGCGTCGGCGGCCGCCCCACGCCGAATCGCGGCGACTGCGCGGATACGGTGACAGTCGCCGCGAGGAGGATCGCGCTAACCTTCCACATTCGTCACCGTCCCGTCCGCGCGGACGTTCCAGAACTTGATGCCGTTGTAGTGGTAGATGGAATTGGTACCGCGCACGGCAATCAGGGCTGCCTTCGTCGGTTGCACGTAGCCGGTTTCATCGACCGCGCGCGATGCGATGATGGCGTTCTGCCCGTCGAACCGCCAGGGGAGTCGGAACCGCGTCAACGCAATGGGCAGGCGCGGCTCCTGCAACTGTGCGTTGACCCACGTCCGCCCACCGTCGGTGGTGACCTCGACACGCTCGATCCGCCCTCGACCCGACCAGGCCAGGCCGGTCAACTCGTAGAGACCGCGCGCCGACAGCCTTTGTCCACCGGATGGGAACGTGATGACCGACTTGGCCTCCATCTCGTAGGTGAAGATTCGGGCCTTGCCGTCCGGCATGAGATCCGAGTACTTGGACGTTTCGTCGCGCGCCATGTACGGCTGGTCGGTGACCCTCAGACTGTGCAGCCATTTCACGCACGTGTTGCCTTCCCATCCGGGATTGATCAGCCTCAGCGGATAACCCTGGGCGGGACGTATCGCTTCGCCGTTCTGACCGTACGCGAGGAGCGAGTTTCCCGTCGCCTTGGCCAGCGGGATGCTGCGCATCATCCGGCAGGCGTCGGCGCCTTCGGCGATCACCCACGACGCGCCTCGCTTCACGCCCGCTTCAGCAAGCAGCAACGACAATGGGACGCCGGTCCATTCGCTGCCGCTGACGAGGCCGTAACTGCGCTGGACGTCAGGTCCGCCCGCCGGTCCCCATTCGCCCGCGCTGTTGCCGCCGCACTCCATGACGAGGATGCGCGTGATCGAGGGCAGCCGCCGGATGTCGGCCATCGAAAGGGAGAGCGGCCGATCGACCAGGCCCTGAATGACGAGGCGATGTCGCTCGGGATCAATCGTTGGTATGCCCGCGTGATGCCGCTCGTAGTGGAGGGCCGAAGGGGTCAGAGTACCGACCGAGTCGTTGATAGGCGTGAAGCTCGATCCCGTCTCCATCGTCTTCGACTCGCGCGTCCAGCGGACCGCCTTCTCGAAGGGCGACCGCTCGCCGTAGGGGCCCAGCGGAATGCCGAGTTTCCGTGAGTCGTTTTCGAGGGCGAGTGCCTTCTGACCAACGAGCAGGCTTCCCCCCACCAACGACCCCATCTGCAGGAGCTGCCGCCGGCTCGGCCTGCGCTTCATAGAATTACCTCCGGCGGGATTCTACCGCGCCGAAGCCGACAGGTGGAGGGTAATACGCAAATTCATTCGAGAGCCCGTGGTCCGCCGTCCTGAACGCCTGTGCTAGTATTCGCACCAAATTCCGCAACCAGTTACGGGCTCCGCACTGGATAGCCAGCGGAGCCTGCGACTGGTTGCGCAGTGTCTTTTTGGCGCGCTCCGCGCGCCTGGGACCGCTATGCGGGCCGGCCCAACGGATACAAGAATCACGTTCTAAACCGCCAAGGGGAAGAATTACAACGGCTTCGTCTTCAAGGAGATCGTCACGAAGGACGGCTGTTCCAAGCTGGCCGTGACCACGGCGAGGGACGGCATCGTCACACGGGGTATCCTGCTCGACATCCCGGAAACGCGCGTGCGACGCGAAGACATTCAGGCATGGGAGAAGAAGACGGGACTGAAGATTTCATCCGGCGACGCGCTGCTGCTTCGAACCAGACGTCCGGGCAGCGGAGCCAACGCGCCGCGCGGCGGCTACGAACCCTCTCTCATCCCGTTCCTGCGAGAGCGCGATATCGCACTGCTCGGGGCCGACGTGCCGCAGGAAGGCGGTCAGATCCCGGGCGTGAGCCTTCCCATTCATTTCTTTACGCTGGTCGCGCTCGGCGTGAACCTCCTCGACAACCTGGCGCTCGACGACCTCGCCGACACGGCGAACAAGCTGAAACGCTGGGAGTTCATGCTGGTTGTCGAGCCGCTGCGGGTGCAGAACGG
>DASYQV010000186.1:0-6701 GCA_036005125.1 Vicinamibacterales bacterium | reverse complement strand
GTCCGCACGCGCGAGGCGGCGCCTCAACTCGTAGAGCAGCTCGACCGCGACCGGATCCGCTGCTACGCGTGCGGCCACCAGTGTCCGATTCCGGATGGCGCACTGGGCGTGTGCAAGGTGCGGTTCAACCGCGGCGGCCAGCTGTTCGTTCCCTGGGGCTATGTCGGCGGCGTCCAATGCGACCCGGTCGAGAAGAAACCGTTCTTCCACGCTTATCCGGGCGCCCTCGCCTACAGCTTTGGAATGCTCGGGTGTGACCTGCACTGCTCTTACTGCCAGAACTGGGTGACGTCGCAGGCGCTGCGCGACCCCCAGGCCGTGGCGCCGCCCCTTGACACCACCCCACAGGCGCTGGTGCAGGACGCGCTCGGAGAGCAGGCCAGGATCCTGGTCAGCACGTACAACGAGCCGCTCATCACATCCGAGTGGGCGGTCGACGTGTTCACCGAAGCGCGGAAGCAAGGGCTCGTCACGGGCTTCGTCTCCAACGGCAATGGCACACCGCGAGTGCTGGAATATCTACGGCCGCACATCGATCTCTACAAGGTCGATCTCAAAAGCTTCGACGACCGCCATTATCGGGAGCTCGGCGGACGCCTGCAGCCGATCCTCGATACGATCGCGTGGTTGCATCGAGCCGGCGTGTGGCTGGAGATCGTGACGCTGCTCGTGCCGGGCTTCAACGACGGCGAGCAGGAACTGCGCGACCTGACGGCGTTCCTCGCGAGCGTCTCACCCGACATCCCCTGGCATGTGACGGCATTCCATCGGGACTACAAAATGACCGGCCCGCCTAACACGACGCCGGCGATGCTCTTGCGCGCCGCGGCAATCGCGCGGGAGGCGGGGCTCCGCTATGTCTACGCCGGAAATCTCCCCGGACGCGTCAACGACTTCGAACACACTTTCTGTCAGACGTGCGGCGAGAAGCTCATCGGCCGCTACGGCTATCTCGTGACCGAATACCGGCTCACGAAAGACGGCGCGTGTCCCCGATGTGCCTCACCCGTACCAGGCCGCTGGAGCGCCGGGTTCGACGGCCAACGCACGGCCCACCCGTTTCTGCCCCACGACCGCACGCGTTTGTCCGTCATTTGAAACCGGCGGCCGGTGGCGACCCCTCCGTCCGACCGCGGCTCACCAGTTATAATTGGGCCGCCCATGCCAATCGATACCCTAGGCAGGCCGCTCCGGAACCTTCGTCTATCGGTCACCGATCGGTGCAACCTCCGCTGCAGCTACTGCATGCCCGAGGCGGACTACGTCTGGCTGCCGCGTGAGGACATCCTCGACTTCGAGGAGATCGGGAGCCTCGTGGATGTCTTTGCGGATCTTGGTGTCGACAAGGTCCGTCTGACCGGCGGAGAACCGCTCCTGCGGCGCGGTCTCGCCGCTCTGGTGGCCCAGCTCGCCCCAAAGCCGCGTATTTCCGACCTCGCGCTGACCACCAACGGTGTCTTGCTCGCCGACCAGGCGCACGAGCTCAAGTCAGCCGGGCTCCACCGCATCACCGTCAGCCTCGACACGCTGCGCCACGACCGATTCAAGGCGCTTGCACGCTACGACGAGCTCGATCGCGTGCTCGCTGGCATCTCGACGGCCGCCCCCCTCTTCCCGGGCCTGAAGATCGATACCGTCGTGATCCGTGGGGTCAACGACGATGAGCTTGGCGCGTTGATCGACTTCGGGCGCGAGCACGGCGCCGAGGTCCGGTTCATCGAATACATGGACGTCGGCGGCGCGACGCACTGGACGCCGGAGCGCGTGGTATCACGCACAGCGATGCTCGATACGCTCGGGCGCAGTCACGGGCCAGCCACGCCCATCGTCGAGCACACGAGTGCTCCGGCGGATCGCTACCGGTTTGCCGATGGCACGGTCTTCGGCATCATTTCGTCCACCACGCAGCCTTTCTGCCGTGACTGCGATCGCAGCCGGCTGACCGCGGACGGCCTCTGGTACCTGTGCCTCTATGCGACGCGTGGCGTCGACCTCCGGAAGGCTCTCCGTTCGGGGGCGTCCCCTGACGAATTGGCGGCGTTGATCCGCTCCGTCTGGGAACGACGCACCGACCGAGGTGCCGAGGTCCGTCTTGCGGCGCGCGACCGGGCGCCACTTATCCCCATCGAAACGCTGCGCCGCGATCCTCATCTGGAAATGCATACCCGCGGCGGATAGCACGCCCCGCTCACGCACTGACCAGTGAACACAACGGTTCTGGTGGTCGAAGACGACAGGGACAGTCGCGAGCTGCTCGGAGAGATGCTCTCTTTGTCAGGGTATCGCCCGCTGCTGGCCGCCGACGGTCTCGAGGCGCTGCGCCTGCTCGGCCGCGAGCGCCCGTGTGTGATCCTGCTCGATCTGATGATGCCGCGAATGGACGGCTGCGCGTTCCGCGAGGCGCAGCTCGCGGTCGAGGCGTTGAGGGAAATCCCCGTCGTCGTCGTGTCCGCCGACCCGAATGCCGAGCGCAAGGCGCGCGACATCGAGGCTGCGGCGTGCCTCTGCAAGCCCGTCGATCCGGACGACGTGCTCGCGCTGGTCCAGCAATACTGCGAGAGAGATGTCTAACGAAACCGCGGGTACCGGACGTACGTAGGCCGGGTCTTCAGACCCGGCGCTGGGCCGCATCTAACGATGCGGCCTACGACCGAAGGATGTAGGCTCGGGTCTTCAGACCCGCGTGGCCTCTCGACCTCCAAGGACCTGTCGGACCTTGTCGAGAAGCGCCGTCGGGGTGAACGGCTTCTGCAGGAACGCGGCTTCGTTGGCGAGGAGCCCGCTCCGGACGACGGCATTGTCCGCGTAGCCGGACATGAACAGCACGGGCACGTTGCCGCGGATCGCTTGCAGGCGTTCGGCCAGCTCCACGCCATTCGGTCCGGGCATGATCACGTCGGTCACCAGGAGATCAATCGCGTCGTGATGGCCGCTGGCCACCTGCAGCGCCTCGTCCGCGCCGCCAGCATCGAGGACCTGATAGCCAGCCCGGCTCAGCACCTCCTGCGCCAGCCGGCGGACCACGACGGTATCGTCCACGAGAAGGATTGTCTCTTTGGGACGCATGGCGCCGCTGCTTCCGACCGACTCGGTTGACAGGAGCGCTTCGGTCCGGGCTTCGACCGGGAGATAAATCTTGAATGTCGTTCCGATCCCCGGTTCGCTGTACGGCCAGATGCAGCCCCCCATCTGCTGCACGATGCCGTGCACGGCCGCGAGGCCGAAACCGGCAAGGGTCTCGCCCTCCCGTCGCGTGAAGAACGGCTCGAAGATGCGCGACAACGCGTCCGGCGTCATACCTTCGCCCGTGTCGCTCACCGCCAGCCTGACGTAGGCGCCGGGTTGTACCGAGACGTGCTCGGAGCAGTAGGCTTCGTCGAGCGTCACGGCATCGGCCTCAATCGTGATGCGGCCGCCAGCCGGCATCGCCTCGACCGCGTTCATCACGAGCATCGAGATCGCTTGTTCGATCTGGGCGCTGTCGGCGCGAACCAATGGGAGGTTCGCCGGGCAGACGACCTCGAGGGCGATGTGATCGCAAAGTGCCGGATCGAGCCTGACGGTCAGCCGCTGGACCATCTCGGCCACATCGACGGCCTCGATGTGCATCACCTGACGGCGGCCGAACGCGAGCAGCTGTCGCGTGAGCGAGCTGGCCCGATCCGCCGCAACAAGAATCTCCTCGACGCTCTCCGAGGCCGCCGCCTCCCGGCGCGCGACCTGCTCGCCGAGGAGCGTGGCAAAGCCGATGATCGCCGTCAGAATGTTGTTGAAGTCGTGCGCGATCCCGCCGGCGAGCTGTCCGATGCTCTCCATGCGGCGCTCGAGATATACCTGGCGCTCCAAACGGGTGCGCTCTCGAGCCGCACGCGCGTGACGAAGGACGTACGCGAGGACCGGTGCGGAGAGCTCGTCCTTCCAGACGAACCCGGAGGCGCCCGCGTTGAAGACGGCGTGTTCCGTCCGGGCGTCGTGGGGACCTTCTAGCAACGCGACGACGGCGCCGTCGCCTGCCGTGGCCGCCGCACGCAGCAGCTCGCCGCCGCTTGCCTGATCCATCTCGAAGTCGACCAGGTACACGTCGTGGCGCCGCCCCGCAATGACCACGAGCGCGTCGGCAACCGTCTGCGCGGAGTCTATTGCGATCGGCACATCGGCACGCCGGTGCGGCATCGCACGCAGCATGCCTGCTGTGTCGATGTCGCGATCGACGACCAGCACACGACGCACGTCAATGGTGCCCGCGCTCATGTCGGATCAGTTGAGGGCCGGCTCGGCGATGGTTCCGCGCCGCGCGGCGGTCACGTCGAGAAACGCCTGGACGAAGCGTGGTGAGAACTTGCCGGCGCGCATGTCCTTCAGCAGCCACTCGACCGCTTCGGCATCCGACAGGGCCGGCCGGTACGGCCGATCGCTCGTGAGCGCATCGTAGACGTCACAGATGCCGACGATCTGGGCCAGCACCGGCACCTCGTCCCCCTTGAGGCCGCACGGATACCCACTGCCGTCCACGCGCTCGTGATGATGGCGGATGATCGGCCGAACGAGCCGGAGCGACTGCAGCGGCGCGCAGAGCGTGTCGCCGATGTCGGTGTGGCGCTTCATCAGCTCGAACTCTTCCGGCGTCAGCGGACCGCGCTTGAGCAGCAGCGCGTCGGGCACACCGACCTTGCCGACGTCGTGCAGATATCCGCCGCGATGGAGCGCCTCGAGATCCTCGGTCCCCAGCCGCAGGGCATTCCCGAGCGCCACGGCGTACTCCGCAAGACGTTCGCAGTGGCCGTTGGTCGTCTCGTCGCGCGCCTCGATCGTCAGCGCCAGCGAGACGAATGCCGCTGCGGCGGAGTCGAGCTCGTCGATGCACTGCTTGAGCTTGGCCAGGGAGCGTACGCGCGCGCGCAGCTCCAGCGGATGCACGGGCTTGGTCAGAAAGTCGTCGGCGCCCGCGTCAATGCCGCGAATGCGGTCGGTGACCTGCGAGAGCGCCGTCACGACGACCACGGGGGTGAAGCGGGTCGCGGGGGTCGATTTGAGCTGACGGCACACTTCGAGGCCGTCCGGCCCGCCCGGCATCTGGATGTCGAGCACGACGACGTCGGGGCGGTACACGGACACCGCCTCGAGCGCCTCGTTACCGTCGGATGCGGTTCGAACGTTATATCCATCCGCGCCCAGCAGCTGCGTGAACAGCGTGCGAACGCTCCTATCGTCGTCGACAACGAGAACAGTTGATGCCATTGCCTGTTATTCCGCCATGGTGACCGGCACAGTGGGAACGCGCGGGCCCATCGGCACGCGCTGGTGAAGACCGTGACGCTCCAGCTGACGGTAGAACGCGCGGCGGCTGATCCCGAGCAGCCGCGCGGCGACGGCCTTGTTACCGCGCACCTGCTGGAGCGTACGAACGATGTGCTCGCGCTCGACCTCGACGAGCGGCGCTGGACCGTCGAAGACGGGAGCGGCGCCCGGCACTGCGACCGCCGTGGCCGGACGCTGCGGCTCCACCCGCTGCTCGAGCATGCTGCCCGCCAGGTCTCCCTCCGACACGAAATCGGCGTCGGCGAGAATGCACGCGCGCTCGATCACGTTGCGCAACTGGCGCACGTTGCCGTCCCATGCGGCTTCCGCGAGCATCCGCTCGGCGCCGGGCGTCAGGCCGACCAGCGATTTGTCGAGGCGCTCCGCGAAGGTGCGGACGAACGCCGCCGTCAGATACGAAATGTCCTCGCGACGATCTCGAAGGGGCGGCAGCTTGATTTCGACGATGTTGAGCCGGTAGTAGAGGTCGTTGCGGAACCCGCCGGCGCCAACCTCGGCGCGCAGGTCGCGGTTGGTGGCCGCAATCAGCCGCACGTCGATCTTCTTCGGCTCGAGCGAGCCAACCCGCTGCACCTCGCCCTCTTCGAGCACGCGCAGCAGCTTCGCCTGCACCGGCGCGGGGAGCTCGCCGACCTCGTCGAGGAACAGCGTTCCGCCATCGGCGACCTCGAACAGGCCCGCCTTGTGCTCGGTGGCGCCGGTGAACGCTCCGCGCACGTGTCCAAACAGCTCGCTCTCGAAGAGGGTCTCGACAACCGCCGAGCAGTTCACGGTGATGAAGCGCTTCGCGCTGCGCGGCCCGAGCTTGTGCAGCGCGCGTGCAACGAGCTCCTTGCCCGTACCGGTTTCGCCGGTCACGAGCACCGTCCGGACGTGCGGCGCCAGACGCTTGATCAACCCGAACAAGTCCTGCATCGCCGGCCCGCGCCCGACCATGCCGCAGAACTCGAGCCGCTGTGCGAGCTCGCCCTCCATCGTCAGGACCGCGCGGCGCTGGTCCGCCTCCTCGCGAATGGTCGCGAGGAGCTGGCGCAGCCGCTGAAGGTCGAACGGCTTCGTGAGGTAATCAGTTGCGCCGAGCTTCACGGCTTCGACAGCGGTGTCAATCGTGCCGTACCCGGTCATGAGCACGACCTTGCAGCGTGCGCTGACATCGCGTATCGCGCGCAACACGTCGAGACCGGTGATGCCCGGCATCCGGAGATCGAGCAGCACGAGGTCGGCCGGCCGCTGGCGGAGCTGCTGCATGGCGTCTTCGCCGCTCACGCTGGTGGCGACATCGAAACCTTCGGCGACTGCGAGGCTGCCGATCAGCGTCAGGATGCTGCGGTCGTCGTCGACGACCAGCAGTCGGGGACGTTGCGTCTGCATAGATAACCTGT
>DASYQV010000185.1:0-32549 GCA_036005125.1 Vicinamibacterales bacterium | reverse complement strand
TCGATCAGGTACTCGCCCGGCGGAATCGACCCGAGGCCGAAGTCGATTTGATGGGTTCCGCCGGCGGTGGCGGCCGTGATGGGCACTTCGGCCATCTTCTGTCCGTTTCGATTGAGCAGTGTCGCGGTCGGCGTGACGCCGTTCGCGTACACGTCGAACCGGATGAGGAGACGGTCGGTCCGCGAGAAGTCGCGTGAGGCAACCGGCACGGCGTCGGCGTCGCGCGAAATGGTCTGGAAATCGCGCGCAGTCCGCGCCCGATAGACGCGCGGCGTGCTGATGGCCGAGGCGCCGCTCAGATCGGGCACGGTGACGTCCTGGATCTCGGTGTCGAGCACGCCCCCGCCGATCGCCGACTCGACCGACAGACGGAGCTCCAGTTTTCCCGGCGGCGCGTCGAACACGAGGCGCTGCGGACCGGTAGCGGGACTCGCCGCAGGCATTCGCGTGGTACCCGTACTGGCGCCGCCGGAGGCGCTGGTCCCTGCCGACGCGAACGCAAGGTCAGGCACGCGCCCGCGGAACACGAGAACGCCGCTCGATCCCGCCGCAATCACCGAGACGCGACCGGCCTGGTCTCGCCGTTCTCCCGGACGCGCCGCCAGCGGCTCCCACACGAAGGTCACGCGCGTCTTCCCGTTCTCGGCGCGCGAGGTGCCCACCCACGTCCGGATGTAGCCGCCCGACGCCGTCGGCCTGACCATCGACGCCAACGCCTGCTGCACCGCCTTTGGCGCTTCGGGCTTGGGTCCGGCCGTGGCACGCGCCGTGTCGTCCGGCGTCGGCGCCCAGTACCCCTTGCGGGCGCGAACGTCAACGCCCGGGCGCTTCACGCGGACCTTGATCTCGTGGAACTTGCCGTCGCTCGGCGCACCCGACGAGTTGTAACCAATCAGGTAATAGGCGCTCGAATCCCGGACGACCTGTTCCAATCCCTTCGTCAGATCGTTGCGATTGACGATCGCCCGGCCGTCGGTCTCGGTCGCCAGAATGCGCAGCGTGTCCTGCGTCGACTGCAGCGAGCGCTGGTCCCGTTCGAAGGCGATGTTTTCGTCGATGTGAAACTCACCCGTCGCCAGACCGCGCGGGTCGAGCGCATAGAAGGCCGCGTTGTTGCGGTTTGCCGCGTCGTACACGTCGCGCATCTGCGACTGCAGGTCGGTTTCGGCGAAGAACTGGGCCGTCTCCTCACGCGGGTCGCCTCGGCCCGCAAACGGATCGCCTCGACGGGGGTTGCCCGCACCGGGAAGCATCGCAACCGGATCGCGCATCTGCGGCGGCAGCATCGCCGTGAACCCTTCGCTGACGAAGATGATGGCCTTACGTCCTTCGCGCAGCGATCCGAGCCGCGTGGCCAGCCCGCGCAACGCGGTCATGACCACCTGGTTGCGGATCTGCTCGACGATCTCGCTCGGGTACTGTGCGTATCTCTGCTCGAAATCGTTCCGCGGCTCGTACCGGAACTTTCGTCCCTCGAATTTCTGAATGGCCGCCACAATCGACGCGTGGTTGCGCGAAAGCGTCACCGTGTCGAGGGGCGACAGCGGATACATCAGAGCGATGAGATCGTTGGGACCAAGCTGGTTCTGGACGAACTTGGTGAGCGGCTCCTTCACCGACATGGCGCTCCCGACGCGCGTGTGATAGTCGTCGAAGAAGATCACGAATACGCGCACGTCCTCGCGGGCCGCCTCTGTTTCCTCGTCGAACTTCGAGCGAATCTGCCGCGGTGGGAGATCGCCCGGCGGGGCATTTCCATCCACACGAATCAGCCTGAACTGCTCGATGGTCTGTGGCTTACCGTCTTCGACGATCTCGAAATCCTTGGCGGTGAGATCCGCGACAGGCGCACCTTTCTTGTCGCTGACGATGACGTCGACCCGCACGAAATTGATGCCGGCGCGAAACGTTGGCTGGGGCTTTCCGGTGGCGACCGGCTGCGGGTCCTGCTGCTGCGCCTGTCCGCGCGCGGGCTGTTGTTCGGGCGGCTGCTGTTGGGCGCTTCCCGCCTGGACGAGCGAGAAGGCGAGGAGAAGCGCGATCGAGATGCGGGTGTTCGTCATCGTGACTCCGCCTTGGCCGGTCGAGGTGCACTCGCCGCGAGTAGCAAGAGCAGCGCCACCTCGCCGGTTTTCGAATGATAACATTACACTCGTGCTACTAAACGTCTAAGACGTCTGCGAAACACAGAGAGGCGGTTGTGCAGCAACAGCTCGAAACGTTACATCCGTTGACAACGTTGACCGAGGACGAAGGTCTCTTCCGGGCCAGCGTCTACGAGTTCGCAGACCGAGAAATCCGTCCAATCGTTCGGGAAATGGACGAACAGACGAAAATCCCGCGCGATCTGATCGACAAGCTCTTCGACCTCGGCGTGATGGGCATTGAAATTCCCGACGCGTTCGGCGGCGCCGGGGCGACGTTCTTCCATTCAGTGCTTGCCGTCGAAGCGATCTCCCGCGTGGACCCTTCGGTGGGTGTACTGGTGGACGTTCAGAATACGCTCGTTATCAATGCACTGAACCGTTGGGGTCACGACCAGCTGAAGCAGCGCTACCTCAGCCGGCTCGCGCACGGAACGGTCGGGGCCTACGCGCTGTCGGAAGCGGGATCGGGCAGCGACGCGTTTGCGCTCGCCACGCGGGCGAGCGAGCACGGCGACGAGTTCGTGCTCAACGGACGCAAGCTGTGGATCACGAACGGGAACGAAGCCGACGTCTTCATCGTCTTCGCGACAATCAATCCCGAGGCCGGCTACCGCGGGATCACGGCGTTCATCGTCGAGCGCGGCTTTGCCGGGTTCACCGTCGGCAGGAAAGAGGACAAGCTCGGCATCCGGGCGAGCAGCACGTGCGAGCTGCTGTTCGAGGACTGCCGCGTGCCTCGCGCAAACGTGCTCGGCGAGGTCGGGAAGGGCTACAAGGTCGCCATCGAGACGTTGAACGAGGGGCGTATCGGCATCGGGGCGCAGATGATCGGGCTCGCGCAGGGCGCGCTCGACTACACCATCAAATACACGAAGGAACGGAAGCAGTTCGGCAAGCTCATCGCCGATTTTCAAGCTGTGCAATTCCAGATTGCGCGCGCCGCGACCGAGCTGGAGGCGGCGCGGCTCATGGTCTACAACGCCGCCCGGCTGCGCGATGCGGGCAGGCCGTTCCTCAAAGAAGCAGCAATGTGCAAGCTCTTCTCGTCGGAAGTCGCCGAACGCGTCGCCTCCCTCGCGGTCAACCTCTATGGGGGATACGGCTTCGTCAAGGACTATCCGGTCGAGAAGCTGTTCCGCGACGCCAAGATCGGTCAGATTTACGAGGGCACGTCGAACCTGCAGCTGGCCACGATCGCGAAACACGTCCTGGGATAGATGTCATTCATGATTCGTGATTCATGATTCGTGATTAGACGCACACCGGAGACGCTTGCGAGAGGTATCAACATGTCGCAGACGGTACAACTGACGGTGACCGGGATGACGTGCGGGGGTTGCGAAAATGCCGTGAAACGCGCCCTGCAGCAGATCGATGGTGTCGAGAAGGTGACGGCGTCACACTCCGCCAACCAGGTCGGCGTGACGTACGACGGCGCGAAAGTCACGCCGGTCCTGTTGAAGGATCGGATCGAGGCGTTGGGGTACGAGGTCGCGTCAGCGCGCTAGCCTACGCAGGTGTTGGCAGCGGTGACTGGTCCGCCACCGGAAGGATCTCGGCGGCCACGGCTGCCCGCAGGGATTCGGTCCGGCCGGCAAAGAGCTCGAGTGCGCGGACGTCCTGCGCGAGCCGCTCGATGATGTGATTCCGACGGAACGTTTCGACACCGATCACCTGCGTCGCCCGCACGACGGCGCGTTGAGCCGCATCGGTGGCCGCCAGCTTCGCCGTTGACGCGTCGCCCAGCGTGACGTCACAGTCGGCCGCGGCCGCCTTCCACGTGAGAAGCCTCGCCGCATCGAGCTCGGTTGCCGCATCGGCAAGCAGACCCTGCACGGTCTGCTCGCCCGCGGCGCCGCCACCCGCCGCGCGCGCCGTCACCAACGCCTCGGCCAGCGCCCGCTGACCGATGCCGAGACCTACAGCGGCCATCAACACCCGGACGCGCGACATCAACGGCACCGTCGGCCCGAGCCTGACGGCTTCGGCTTCCTCGAATATCAGATGCGCACAGGCGAGCCCGCGGAGACCCGCTGGTTCGACCGCGTCCGTCCACACGCCCGTCGACGCGAGCGACACGGCAAACGCCACCGCGTCCTCGTCCGTTCGCGCACCGACGAGCGCAAGGCCCCCGCTCGTAATCGGCGCCACCCATGACGCCCGGCCGGTCAGCCGGCCGCCGCGTTCGATCGGCACGTCTTCCGAGGACAGCGTGAGCGCCCCGATCAGCTCGCCCTTGAGCAGCGCATCCGCGAACGCCGAGTGCTCCGCGCACGCGGATGCGACCACGGTGTGCAGCGCAATGGCGACGCCGGCCGACGCCGATCGATATGCAACGGATTCAACGGCTGCCGCGATCGACACGAGGTCCGCGCGCGCATCGAGTAACCCGACGCGCGCGGCGCCCATCACCACTTCGCCAGGCGACGCGTCGAGGGGCAACTCTCCTCCAAGCTCCTCGCCCTTGGACTTCCAGGAGGCCTGAAGGTCGGTCAGCTCGAACTTCATAAATTTGCGCTATCGCAGGATAACACGGCCAGCTTAAGGCTCCTTGAGCCGGTCAAAGATCGGCCGCAGGCGGCGGGCGCTGTCGAGGAGGTCTTCAGGGAGCACCCGCACGTTCCCGACCGCAGTCATGAAGTTCGTATCACCGTTCCACCTGGGCACGAGATGGACGTGGAGGTGATCCAGGATGCCGGCGCCGGCGGGCTTGCCGAGATTGATACCGACATTGAGGCCATGCGGCTGGTACGCCTCGGTCAGCGCGATCTCGGCGCGTTGGGTGAGGAGCATTACTTCAGAAAGCTCATCCGTTGTGAGCGACGCAAGCGTCCCCGTGTGTCGGTACGGGACGACCATCAGATGGCCGTTGTTGTACGGATAGAGGTTCAAGACGACGTAGCAGGTGCTCCCCTCGTGCACGAGGAGGGACTCCGAGGGAGGAAGCCGGGGCGCGTCGCAGAAGACGCACCCCGTGTTGCTCTTGGCGCCGCTCACGTACGCGAGTCTCCAGGGAGACCAGAGACGCTCCATCGAACCAGCCACGGGCCCTGCCCGTGATATCGGGTTGAATGCGCGAGACCAGTGACGCGCAACGCCCGTGGCTGGTTCGCGCTGTCTATCTGGCGCGCTTCGCGCGCCTAGCCCGTTATGCGGGACCGCAACGAGGTCGAGATTCGCATTCGTGGCCGCATAATGGGCTATCGTCGATCGCCGGCCGATTCGCGCGATGGTTAGACGGACTGGGCGAGCGGACCGGACTCCGAGCCGTTGGAGGAGCTCGAGACGGCCGACTCGGCGGCCTCGGCCTCGCGGTTGATCAACTCCTTGAGCTCCTTGCCGGGCTTGAAGTACGGCACCTTCTTCGGCGGGACGTCGACCTTGTCGCCGGTCTTCGGATTGCGGCCCTTCCGCGGCTCGCGCTTCCGCAGGCGGAAGCTGCCGAACCCGCGCAGCTCGATCTTCTCGCCGCGATGCAGCGCGTCGATAATGCTCCGGAACACCGTGTCGACGATGACTTCGGAATGCTTCTTTGTGAGGTCGGACACCCGCGAGACTTCTTCGACGAGCTCCGCCTTCGTCATGCTGCCGCCAGCAGTGGTCACAGAATGCTCCTTCTTCAGGCGCCTCAGGGCTCAGGCCAAGGCTGTCCCTGGTACCTGAGACAGCCCTGATGCCGGATGCCTGATCCCTGATGCCTACCGGTTTCGAAAGTGATCGCCGAGCGTGGCCTTGCCCGTTCCGCTGCTCTCCTGGTACGCCTCCCAGTCGGCCCGGAACTCGTCGGATTTCAGCGCCCGGATACTGAGGCCGATCTTGCGCTCCTGCGGGCTCAGCTTGATGATCTTCATCTGATAGCTGTTGCCCACCTGCAGATCGATCTTCTCGCCGCCGTGTGACTCGTCGAACTCCGAGACGTGGATGAGTCCCTCGATGCCTTCGTCGAGCTCCACGAACGCACCGAAGTTCGTCATCCGGGTCACCTTGCCCTCGATCACGTCACCCACGTGATGCCGTGAGAAGAAGTCGTCCCAGATGTCGGTCGCGAGCTGCTTCAGCCCGAGCGAGAGCCGCTGGTTCTCGGCGTCGATGCTGAGGACCATCGCCTCGACGACATCGCCTTTCTTCAGAACCTCGGATGGGTGCTTGATCCGCTTGCTCCACGACATGTCAGAGATGTGGATCAGCCCGTCGATGTCCTCCTCCACCTCGACGAACGCGCCGAACTCGGTCAGGTTGCGGACCTTCCCCTTGATACGCGTGCCGACGGGATACTTGTCCGCCAGCTCGTGCCACGGGTTCGATTCGACCTGCTTGAGGCCGAGCGAGATGCGTCGCGCGGCCGGGTCGACCCCGAGCACCATCGCCTCGACGGTGTCGCCCACGTTGAGGATCTTCGACGGGTGCTTGACGCGCTTGCTCCACGACATCTCGCTGACGTGAATCAACCCCTCGACGCCGGGCTCGAGCTCGACGAACGCGCCGTAATCCGTGAGACTCACGACCTTGCCGCTCATGCGCGCGCCGACCGGATAGCGCTCCTGGACGGTCGCCCACGGATCCTGTACGAGCTGCTTGTGGCCGAGGGAGACGCGCTCGGTGGCCGCGTCGTACTTCAGCACGATCACGTCGACCTCGTCGTTCACCTTGAACAGCTCAGACGGATGGCCGACGCGGCCCCACGACATGTCGGTGATGTGGAGCAGGCCGTCGATGCCCCCGAGATCGATGAACGCGCCGTAGTCGGTGATGTTCTTCACCACGCCGCGCAACACCTTCCCCTCGGCGAGCGTCTCGAGGGTCTGCTTCTTCTTCTCGGCGTTCTCTTCCTCGAGCAGCGCCTTGCGCGAGAGCACGATGTTGCCGCGTTTCTTGTTGACCTTGATCACGCGCATCCGGAGCTCCTGCCCGCGGAGCGCGTCGAGGTTGCGGACCGGCCGGACATCGATCTGGGAGCCGGGAAGGAACGCGCGGACGCCGATGTCGACCGCCAGCCCGCCCTTGATCCGCTCGATGACGCGGCCGATGACGACCTTGCGTTCCGCATAGGCCTTCTCGACCTCGTCCCAGATCTTCATCTTCTCGGCCTTCTCGCGCGAGAGCACGATGTGGCCTTCGCGGTCTTCGGTGCGCTCGAGCAGCACGTCCACCGTATCGCCGGGCTGCACGGTGACCTGACCGTTCTCGTCGAGGAATTCGCTTATGGGGATGATGCCTTCAGACTTGTAGCCGACGTCGACTACGACTTCCGAACCGGTGACCTTGAGCACCGTGCCTTTGACGACTTCACCTTCCGCGATGTTTCGGAAGCTGTTATCGTAAATGTCCAGCAGCTTGGCGTATTCCTCCGGATCCATGTCGTGATCGATCGGCTTGAGAGCCGGACCCGCGGGCTTCCCTGCCCGGGTGCGTGCTGGGGCTCCGGGCTGTTCGCCCGCGTGACGTTCGGGCGACAACACCCCATTCTCAACATTTGCCATTGACTTGCGCGTCCTCCTCACATCGTGATTCCCGTTCGAGTGTTGCTCGGGCCTCCCTGAGCCTCGTCGAATGGGTCGCCGGTCGATCGTCGCTCAGCGTCCTGAGCCGCGTCGACGGATGCCGGTTTCTGTTGGCCCTCGACATGCTCAGGGCCAGCCTGAGTGAAATCGAAGGCTTGCGGGGACCAGCCCCCCACGGATATAACGGCGCAGGGCAAGATATAGGGTGGGGACTGCACGCGGTGGACCAGGGACGTTACCAAGGCCCTGGCCAGGGTCTCTGGACATCGAGGGTCCTACTGTGAGCAGTTGTCCTTCGCCGATAAGCAACAGATTTTACGCGACTTATCGGGAACTGTCAAGGTAAGCGAAAGGATAGCGAGATGGCCAAACGCAAGGCCGCATCAGCTGCCAGCCGCCGCACGGCCGCCGGGGGGAGCCGGGCGCGTAAAGCATCCCGGAAAAGCGCCAAGGGCGGAATCCGGAGCACGACAAAGGCCACGACGCGGGCCGGCAGAGATGCCGCCGCGGCACGGAAGAGCTCAGGCGCACGTGCAGGAGCAGGCGCACGCAAGGCTACCGCACGAAAGGCAGTTGCCCGCAAGAGCGCAGCCGCAAGGAAAACGGCCGCGCCGATCTCGGCGCGCAGCGCTCCGACGGTTCCGGTGCGCAAGGCACCAGGGCTGAGCCGGACCCGCCGCACGTTTCAAGGCGAGGACATCGTTCCGACTCCGCCTTCATCGCTCGACCTCGACCGTCACGCGTCGGCCGCACGGAGCGGCCGCAAGGAACTGAGACATCGACAGAATGCCATCACTCAGACCGGCCCGGCCCTGACGGCCGGCGATGTCGATGCCGACTGGGAATCCGCCTACAGCGTCGGCGATGAAGCGCCTGGCGGCGACAATCCGACGCCCGACCAGGACGTCGTCGACGATATCGGCAAGGCGGTCGGCGTGGAATACGAGGACAACGAAGAGCTCAAGAGCGAGGAGAAGATCATCAAACGCGATCGCCACCGCTGGGAACTCGACCCGGCCTCGAGCGAGGACTACAACGAGCGATAGTTTCGATTCTTGATTCTTGATTCTTGATTCTTGATTCGCGAACCAATCATGAATCATGAATCAAGAATCATGAATGTCCCAGAGCCTGGCGCGCACCAGCGACAGCACATGCGCCACGACCTGATCGATTGACATTCCGGTCGTGTCCACGCGCAGGGCATCCGAGGCAACCGCCAACGGTGATGCCGTGCGCGTAGTGTCCGACTTGTCCCGGGAGTCAATGGCCGCCGCGACCGCCGCGTGGCCGGCTTGCCCGCCCGTGTGCGCTGTATCGTGCAGTCGCCGGCGCGTGCGCTCTTCCGCTGAGGCGTCCAGATAAATCTTGAGATCGGCATCGGGGAAGACCACTGTCCCGATGTCCCGGCCCTCCATGACCACGCCGCCGCCTTCGCCCAACTCCCGTTGACGGGCGACGAGGATCTCGCGCACCTTCGGCAGGCGCGCGACTGCGGTTGACGCCGCGTCGATCTCGGGCGTACGAATCGCACGCGTGACATCCAATCCATCAACACGAACGACATCGCTCTCGACGTCGATACGCGCCCCGTCGGCCAGGGCGGCAACGCGCGGTTCGTCATCGAGCGGAACGCCTTCCTGTACGGCTTTCCAGCCGACTGCGCGATACATCGCGCCGGTGTCGACGTGCCTATATTCGAGCGTCCGCGCGAGCGTGCGGGCGATGGTTCCCTTCCCGGCGCCCGACGGTCCATCGATCGCGATGATGGGTCTCTTCATGGGTCTGTGAACGGGCCAGTCTAGCATGTGAGGCCGCGTCAACAAGCCGCCGGCACTCCACAGAACCCTGTTTCTCGCGCGGGGTACGCGTGCGCGCGGTGTAACATGAAATCGCTCATGACAACCCGCGCGCGCCGCGTCACGTTCGTCGTGGTCGCTCTGCTGGGGCTCTTCGCGATCGGAACCTTCAGCCTGCCGTACGCGCGGGCGGCGTCGCTCATCGTGCGCGCCGCGAACCTTGGCGGCCCAATCGAGGCATTCGCACACCAGCAGTCCCGCACCGTCACAGTGCAACCGACGAGCGTCATTCCCACCCGCTACGGCGACGTCCCATCGCGGTTGTACCTGCCGGAAGGGCGCATAACCCGCACCGTCCTTGCTGTGCCCGGGATCCATGCGGCCGGAATCGACGAGACTCGGCTGGTCGCGCTTGCGAAGGACCTCGCCGGGACAGGTCTGGCGGTGATGACCATGGCCCTGCCGGATCTGATGGCGTATCGGATCACCCCGCAGTCGACCGACGTCATCGAGGACGCCATCGCGTGGCTCTCCCGGCGGCCCGAGCTCGCGCCGGACGGCCGCATCGGCATAGTCGGCGTCAGCTTCGCGGGAGGACTCTCGACGGTCGCGGCAGGGCGGCCATCCGTTCGCGACCGCACGGCGTTCGTGCTGTCGTTCGGCGGTCACGCCGACCTGCCACGGGTGATGCGGTATCTCTGCACGGGCGAGGCGCCGCACGTCGATGGATTGGAAACACATCCGCCGCACGACTATGGCGTCGCTGTCCTCTTGTACTTCTTTGCGGACCGTGGTGTGGTGCCGGCCGAGCAGGTCCAGCCGCTGCGCGACGGCGTCGGCACCTTCCTGCTGGCCTCACAGCTCACACTCGTCGACATGAAGCAGGCAAACGAGACCTTTGCCAAGGCACGTGACATGGTGAAGGCGCTGCCGGAGCCTTCGGCCACGTACCTTAAGTACGTGAACGATCGCAACGTGAAAGCGCTCGGCCCAGTCTTGCTGCCGCACGTTATCGACGTCGGTGGAGACCCGTCACTCTCGCCGGAGCGTGCCTCCGCACCGGCCGCGCCTGTGTACCTGCTGCACGGAGCCGACGATACGGTGATTCCCGCCGCTGAGTCCGTGATTCTGACGCGTCACCTGGAGGGAAAGGCACACGTCCGCCTGCTCCTCAGCCGCCTGATCACGCACGCCGAAGTCGACAGGTCGGCAGCCGCGTCGGAAACGTTGAAGCTCGTGCTGTTCTGGGCCGACGTGCTCCGGCAGTGAGAACGCGCTACAGGCTACGGGCTACAGGCCAGCCGGAGTCCGAAGCCCCATCCTGACGGCCGCAGCCTGGAGCCCGTTAGCCTGTAATGATCCGTCTCCAGAAAATCCTCGCGCAGGCGGGAGTCGCCTCGCGTCGCGCTGCCGAGCGACTCATGTCGGAAGGCCGCGTGTCGGTCAACGGCGAGACGGTGCGCGAGCTCGGAACGAAGGCCGATCCAACGCGTGACGACATCCGCGTCGACGGACGGCGAATCCGGCCGGCAGAACGCCTTCGCTACATCCTGCTCAACAAGCCACGCGGTTACGTGACGACGCGCTCGGATCCGCAGCGACGCCCAACGGTGATGGACCTCCTCGCGGGCGTCAGGGAATACGTGTACCCTGTCGGCCGGCTCGACTACGACACCGAAGGACTGCTGCTGCTCACCAACGACGGTGAGCTCGCGGCCGAGCTCGCCCATCCCCGCCACGGGATCGAGCGGACCTATGAGGGGCGCGTGGCCGGAATGCCCGATGATCGCGCCATCGAGAAGCTGCGCACCGGCATTTCTCTCGATGGCCGGCGTACGCGGCCGGCCGATGTGAAGCTTCTCAACGCCGGCCGCAGCGATCGCGACGGCGTACTGCAGATAACGATTCGAGAAGGACGCAACCGCCAGGTGCGGCGGATGTGCGAGGCGGTCGGCCATCCGGTGCAGCGGCTCAAACGTACGCGCATCGGACCGATTTCCGATCGCCGCCTCAAACCCGGCGAATGGCGCGAGCTCTCGGCTGAAGAGATCACCAGACTCCGAAGGGCTGCGCGCCCGACCAACGAACGTACGTAGGCCGCATCTTCGTACGTAGGCCGCATCTTTAGATGCGGCTCAGACACTTGCGCCGGGTCTAAAGACCCGGCCTACGTACCCTGTTCGTCTTCGTCGAGCGGCAGCATCTCCTCCCGCGGGGACTGCTCGACGAGCCCCGCCGGTGGCTCGAACCCGAGCGCGTCGGCGACGTCCTCGATTCGCGGAAGGTCCGTCAAATCCTTCAATCCGAACCGGATCAGGAACTCCCGCGTCGTCGCGTACATGAACGGACGCCCGACAACGTTCTTCCGGCCCACGATCTTGATCAGATGACGCTCGAGAAGCGTCGAGAGCACGCCTGACGTGTTGACACCGCGAATGTCGCCGATTTCCAGCGCCGTCACCGGTTGCTTGTATGCGATGACAGAGAGCGTCTCGAGCGCCTGGACGGTGAGCTTTTGCGTGCTGCGCTCGTGGAAGAGGCGGCGAACCCATTCGTGCAGCTCGGGACGCGTCACGATCTGGTAGCCGCCGGCCACCTCCACCCACTGCAGGCCGGGGCGGTTTTCGTAATCCGCCCTGAGCGCGTCGATAACGGCGACGATGTCCTCCCGTGGTTCGCTCGCCAGCAGTTTGAACAGCATCTTGGGAGTAAGCGGTTCGGGCGACGCGAACACCAGCGCCTCGACGATGGCCTTCAACTCGGCCGAGGGCAGACCAAGAGGCGTCTCGGGCTCCGCCGACTGCAGAGGGTCCGTTTCCGTGTGGATTGTGTCGTCTGCCATGTCTGGTTCCGCGGTTCGAGCCGGCCCCTACGACTGCGGATCGCCAATCGGATGCGGCGCCCCGGCGGGACGCGCGCGCTTGTAGATACGGATCGCCCCGAACGCGCCCGCCTGGAACACGCGAATCAGGTTCAGCCGAATCATCTCGAGGATCGCCAGGAACGTGACGATCAGGAACGGCCGCGATCCGTCGCCGTCGGTGAAGAGGTCTTCGAAGCCGCACGCCTCGGTTTCCGAAAGGCGGTCGAGCAGTTGTTCGATGCGGAGCTCGATCGAGATCTGCTCCGGCGGCAGCACCACCCTGGGCCGGTGCTTCGCCCGCTCGAGCACACCCCTGAACGCCGCGAGCAGGCTGAAAAGATCCACCTCGAGCTCGGGCTCGTACGCGTCGCCTGCCGCGTCGGCCACACGCGAATCCGGACGCATCCACTGGGCGCTGCGTAGCGTCTCGCGGTCGTGCAGAAGCTCCGCCGCAGCCTTGTACTTCTGATGCTCGAGCAGCCGGCGCACGAGCGCTTCACGCGGATCCTCTTCCGCTCCCGCCTCGTCCTCGGGCGCGGGCCGGGGCAGCAGCATTCGAGACTTGATGTGAATCAGCGTGGCGGCCATGACGAGGAACTCGCCCGCGACATCGAGGTTGAGCTCCTGCATCAGATCGAGGTACGAGAGGTACTGGTCGGTGATGAGCGCGATCGGAATGTCGCAGACGTTCACCTCGTTCTTCCTGATGAGGTGAATCAGCAGGTCGAGAGGGCCCTCGAACGTCTCGAGCTTGACGTTGTACGCGTCGGGCGACGATTCGAATTCTTCCGGACGTTCAGTCACTCACGTTCCAGTCGCCACGAAGAGATGTTCGGCCACGAAAGTCGGCTAATAGCGCAGCCTGACAGCGTCCCGCACGCGCTCCATCGTCTCGTGCGCGACCGCACGCGCCTTCTTGGACCCTTCGACCGCGATCTCGCGGATGCGCTCGGGCCTCGCCATGACCTCGGCGCGGCGCTCGCGCATCGGTTCCAGCATGGCGTTCAGCGCGCGCGCCAGCTTCTGCTTCACCTCGACGTCGCCGACCGTGCCTGCGCGGTAGCGCGCCTTCAGATCCTCGACTTGCGCCGTATCGGGATTGAAGGCGTCATGGTACATGAAGACCGGGTTGCCTTCGACGGTTCCCGGGATATCGGCGCGAATCCGTTTGGGATCCGTGTACATCTGGCGCACTTTCTTCGTCACCGTCTCCGCATCGTCGCTGAGATTGATGGTGTTGCCGTAACTCTTGCTCATCTTGCGATTGTCGAGTCCCGGCAGGCGCGGCACGGGCGTCAGGAGCGGCTGCGGCTCAACGAGAATCTCGCCATAAAACTGGTTGAACCGCCGCACGACCTCTCTGGAGAGCTCCAGGTGCGCAACCTGGTCCTCGCCCACCGGGACGAATCGCGCGTCATACATCGTGACGTCGGCCGTCTGCAGCAACGGGTAACTGAGGAAGCCCACCGTCGAGAGGTCCTTGTCCGTGAGCTGCTCCCGCTGTTCCTTGTACGTCGGGACGCGTTCGAGCCATGGAATCGGGACAACCATCGACAGCAGCAGAGCCAGCTCGGCGTGTTCCGACACGAGCGACTGCACGAAGATCGTGCTGCGCTCCGGATCGACGCCGGCCGCAATCCAGTCGGCGAGATTGTCGAGCGCGTAACCGGTGATCGGCTGCGTGTTCGCATACTCGCTGGTCAGCGCGTGCCAGTCGGCGACGAAATAAAAACAGTCGTGCTGTTCCTGGAGCGGCACCCAGTTCTTGAGCGCGCCCATCAGGTGACCGAGGTGCAGTTTGCCCGTCGGCCGCATGCCGGAAACGACTCGAGGTTTCGACATCACAGGAGCAGCGAAAGGAGGAACCGTGCAGGAGGCGTGATGAGTGCCGTCAACACGCCGGTCAGCATCAGGGCGTACAGAATCATGAACCCATACGGCCGCAGGCGCTCGAACGCCGCACCGGCCGGTCCGCGCAGCAAGCCCGCCAGCACGTTGCCTCCGTCGAGCGGCGGCACCGGCACCATGTTGAACACTGCCAGGAGCACGTTGATGAAAATCGCGGATTCCAGAAATGTGGCGAGCGGCGCGCCGACCGACACCTGGCCTCCCTCGAGCGCATCGGCTGAGGTCGGGGCGATCGCACGCAGCACCAGCGACGCGATCACCGCGAGCACGACGTTGCTGGCCGGCCCGGCGGCGGCAATCACCATGTACTTCTCTCGCCACTGGCCGCGGAGGTTCGGGATATTCACGGGCACCGGCTTCGCCCAGCCAATCACCGGCAGGTTGGTCAGCAGCGCGATCAATGGGAACAACACGGTCCCGATCGGGTCAACATGCACGGCCGGGTTGAGCGACACACGGCCGAGCAGGCGCGCGGTCGAGTCGCCCAATCGATCTGCCGACCACGCGTGCGCCGCTTCGTGGACGGTCAGGGAGAAGAGCAGAACGAGGAACGAGATGAAGACCTGAGCGAAATCGATGTTCGGCAAGAGAATTCTGAGCCTAGCACAGTTATCTCGGACTGCGGGCTTCCGGCTTCGGGCTACGGGCCTGATTCTGGTGACCGCGGGTCTGAAGACGCGCGGCTACAAATGATTCTGATGCAGGCATTGCTCATGTGACGCGCGCGAAATAATCGATGACCGCTGCGGCGACCTTGGCGCCGACGACCGAGTCGAGCTCTTCGCGCGTCGCTCGGCGGACGCCCGCGAGGCTGCCGAATGCCTTCAGCAGCGCGCGGCGGCGGCGCGGACCGATGCCGGGCACGGCATCGAGCTCGGAGCGCAGGTCGCGCATCGTGCGCGCCCGGCGGTGGAACGTCACCGCGAACCGGTGCGCTTCATCGCGAATCCGCTGGATGAGCAGGAGGGCCGGATCCTGCTCGCCGAGCGCGACCGGCTCGAGCCGATCGCGCGTGAAGAGCAGCTCCTCTTTCTTGGCAATCCCGACGGCGACGAGATTGCCCAGCCCGATCTGCTCCAGCGCCTCATACGCCGCCGAGAGCTGTCCTTTGCCGCCGTCGATCAGAATCAGATCCGGGAACGGCCCGCCCTCCTCGAGCACTTTCCGGTAGCGCCGCTGCACGACCTCGCGCATCGCCGCGAAATCGTCGGCCCCGAACTCCGTGCGCGGGCCGCGGATCCGGAATTTCCGGTACTCGCTCTTCCGCATGCGGCCGTCTTCGCAGACGACCATCGCCGCCACGGTCTCGCTGCCCTGAATCGTGGAGATATCGAAGCAATCGATGCGGCGCGGAATGGCCGGGAGGCCGAGCACGCTCCGCAGCGTCTCGAGCGCTTCGAAGTGCGCCGCGATGATCTCGTTGAAACGCGTACGGTATGAGAGCTCGGCGTTGCGGGTGGCGAGCTCGACGAGCGCGCGCTTGTCGCCGCGCTGCGGCACCACGAGCTTCACGCGCCGTCCGACGCGCGCCGAGAGCCACGCCTCCATCGCCTCGGAATCCTCGATTTCGGCGGGCAGGTGGATTTCCGACGGCGGCGTGCGCAGCTCGTAGAACTGCTCGAGCGCCGCCTGCAGCACGTCTGCGTCTCCGCCCGCAACGCCGCCCGGGTCGGTCGCCAACTCGACACGCTCGACCACGCGGCCGCCGCGCATCGCGAACACCTGGATGACGCCGCCGCTCGGCCCGACCTTGAGGCCGAACACGTCCCGATCGCCGAGCCCGGCCGTCGCCACCTTCTGTTGACGGTCGCGCAGGATCTGGACGGTCTTCATTGCATCGCGAAGCTGCGCGGCCTCCTCGAAGCGCTCGCCCTCGGCGGCGCTCACCATGCGCTCGCGCAGCGTCTCGACGAGCTCATCGTTGCGGCCCTCCAGCAGCAGCTTCGTATTCGCCACGGCCTCTCCGTATCGTTCTGCGCTGCAGATCTCCGCGACACACGGCGCGGCGCACCGCTTGATGTCGTACTCAAGGCACGGCCGCCCGCGCTGACCCGTGATCACCTCGTTGCACGACCGGATCCCGAACAGCTGGTGCGACAGCGCCATCGTCCGCCGCGCCAGCTTCGCGGGCAGGAACGGCCCCGCGTAGAAGTCGCCGTCGCGCTCGACGCGGCGCGCGACCAGGACGCGCGGAAACGGCTCGCTCGTCGTCAGCTGCAGGTAAGGATAGTTCTTGTCGTCGCGCAGCAGGATGTTGTATTTCGGCGTGCGATGCTTGATCAGGTTGTTCTCGAGCGCGAGCGCCTCCATCACCGAGTCGGTGACGATGACCTCCAGCCGCGCGATCTCGTCGAGCAGCGCGTCATGCCTCGGACTGAGGCCGTACGCGGCGAAGTAGCTGCGGACCCGGTCGCGCAGCGCGCGCGCCTTGCCGACGTAAATCGTGTCCCCTGCCTCGTTGATCCACAGGTAGACCCCGGGCTGCTCGGGCAGCCGGTTGATCTGTTCCTTGAGTGCGTGGATCGGCATGGGCTAGTATGGCGAGTCCTCACGGTAGACAGAAGGAACGGCCAAGCCGTTCCGGTAGACAGAAGGAACGGCGTCAAGCCGTTCCGGTAGACAGAAGTCGTGCCAGACCTCCAGATCTCGACCGTCCGAACCCTTGATTATAAGCGGATGACCTTTACCGGGTTCATCGGGGCCATCTGCATGGTACCGCTTCGTGCGGTCATCCGCGCGAGCGTGGCCCTTGGCATTCACCCGAATACCCTCACCCTGATCGGCGTGCTCATCAATGTGGGGGCGGCGTTCGCCCTCGGGCGCGACCACTTCCTGCCGGCGGCCATCGTCATGGTTGCCGCCAATATCTTCGACTTCATCGACGGCAAAGTCGCGCTCATCACGAACACCGTTTCGCGTTTCGGCGCGTTCTGGGATTCGACGCTCGACCGTTTTTCGGACATCGCGCTCTTTCTCGGATTGATTTATCTCTACGCCGACCTGCGGCGGACCGATTACGTGATGGTCGCCTCGCTCGCCATGATGTTCTCGATCATGACGAGCTACGCACGCGCCCGCGCCGAATCGCTCATCGAAAAGTGCAAGGTGGGGTTCATGGAGCGACCCGAACGGATCGTCCTCTTCATGATCGGGGCGTTCACCGACCGGATGGGCGCCGTGCTCTGGGTCATCCTGATCCTGTCAATCGTCTCGTTCTTGAACCGCATCCATTACACACATCTGGTGTTGAACCAGAAGCCGATGCCCCGTGGCTCCAACCCTGTGACGCGGTTGTTCTGGAGAGCGTTCTTCTGGACCGATGAGCGGGGCACCGTTGCCTATGACGCGTGGGTGATCGCGATCCTGGCGTTCATCTGGCTGACGCCGCCCGACTGGGTGCGCGACCCGACCGCGGGAGGAATGGGGATCTGGAGATTCCTCTAGGTCAAAGGTCAAGGGTCAAAGGTCAAAGGTCAGGTCAAAGGCCTAGGTCTAGGTTTCAGGTGTAGGTTTCAGGTGTAGCTTTCAGGTGTAGGTTTCGCACTTTGACCCGGGACCTCGCCTTTGACCTGGCCCTGGCCCTTTGACCTAGACCTGGCCCTGGCCCTTTGACCTGACCTTTAACCTTTGACCTTTGACCTTTGACGTACGTTATGCCCGTGCCCGCTTCTTCCCGGCTTCGGCCACTCTTACCGGCTTGGCGGCGGGCTTGGCTGCAGCGATCTCGGCCTTGGCGGGCTTCTTCTTTTCCTTGCTCACCGAGTCGAGACTCCGGCGCAACGCCTCCATCAGGTCCACGACCTTGGGCGGTTCCTGCACTTCGGGCGCGACGACCTCCTCGCCGGCGATCTTCGCGTTGATGATCTCGCGCAGCCCCTCCCGGTACTCGTCCTTGTAGTCCTTCAGATTGAGCTCGCCATGAAAGGTCTGGATCACCTGCTTGGCGAGCTTCATTTCCTCCGGCTTGACCTTCGAGGGCACGGAGCTCAGCTCGTCGATCTGATCGATGCTGCGGATCTCCGCGTCGTGATGGAGCGTGTACATCACGAGCCCCTTCTTCTGCGGCCGCACTGCCACGAGGTACTCGCGACCATAGAGCGCCACCTTGCCGATGCCCGCCTGCCCCGCCATCCCCTCGCGCATCACGGCAAAGGCATCGGCGGCCATTGGACCGTCCGGGGCGAGGTAATACGCGCGGTCCACGTAGATCGGATCGATCGACGTGTCCTCGGTGAACTGCACCAGATCGATGACGCGCGTGGACTCCACGCGCACCTTCTGGATGTCCTCGTCGCTCACGATGACGTACCGGCCCTTCTCGAACTCGTAGCCCTTCGCAAGCTCGGTGTTGGCCACCTCACGCTCGCAGTGCGGACACCATCGCTTCTGCTGGATGCGCGTCTGACATTCGGCGTGGAGCTGGTTGAAGGATATGGTCGCCGCCGACTCGGTAGCGGGAAACACCTTGACCGGGATGGTGACGAGGCTGACCTTGAGGAACCCCTTCCACGTGGGACGGGCTGCCATGCACGGACCTCCGAAACAGGTTTATCGGCTGAACAGTTGAACGAGTGCAGGATCAGACCGCATCCGCCTCGTCGCGAGTACCGAGATTGAGCCCCGAACCGCCGATTTGGATATCGTGAGCCTTGATCCGGTCGCGCAGTACACGCCTCGCTTCGCCGTACAAGTTGGCCGGTACCTCCAGCCGACGCGCAATCTGGCGGAGCCGCGAGATCAAGATTAGCGTAACCGGGCCGTCCTCCCGCCAGGATACCGCCGAGATTTGGCGCCACCGCAGGAATCCGGTATCCGACCAGACACCGTCGCGGTAGAACCCCCTGGCGATCCGCGTGCTCAAGGGAAGGGCATAGCCGTAATAGACAAACATCATGGCTTCGCCGAATACCTGGTCTGGCGCGCGGTGCTGAACGAAGAGCTTGAACGCCAGCAGCAGGCCGAGCACGACCCCCAGCGCGAGGCTGAACCCGTAGAAACGCGGCTTCGGGTTCTGCCAGACCAGGAGCGCCGAGGCTTTTCGGACGCGGAAGCGGATCAAGTCCGCCACGACCTTCAGGTTGGCGAACAGGAATCCCACGCCAAACAGGAACAGAATCTGCGGGAGGAAGACCTCCGGCCTCATACTCTCCCTTGTCCTTCAAGGGGCGTGCCTGAGTCAACCCTGGTTCTATGACGGAACGCCGGGTCCGGTCGTGCGCGGGTCTGAACCGCGCCTGTATCTGCGGACCCGACCCACCCGCCTACGATTGCGCCACCTGCTTTCCCGCAGCCGGAGCGTGCGAGCTGGCGGAGAGCAGCGGGTCGAAGCACCGCCGGCAGCGCGCTTCGTACATACCCTGCGCCCCGAGCAGCACGCGGTCCTCGCTCGCCACGAGGCGCTGCGTGTGGTTGGCCGGGTTGCCACACACCATGCAGATGGCCAGCGTCTTCGTGATGTACTCGGCGATCGCGAGCAACTGTGGCATCGGCTCGAACGGCTTGCCCAGGTAATCCTGGTCGAGTCCCGCCACGATGACGCGCTTGCCCCTGTCGGCCAGCGTGTTGCAGACGGTCGGCAGGTCGAGGTCGAAGAACTGCCCTTCGTCGATCCCCACAACTTCCGTATCGGGCTGAACGCGCTCGAGGAGCTCCCGCGAGCTGCTGACGTTTTCCGACGGAATCCGCATCTCGCTGTGCGAGACGATGTCGGACTCGGCGTAGCGGTTGTCGAGCGCCGGTTTGAAGATCTGCACCTTCTGACGCGCAATCTGCGCGCGGCGCAGGCGGCGGATGAGCTCTTCGCTCTTGCCGCTGAACATGCTCCCGACGACGACTTCAATCCAGCCCTGATCCGGCTGGTGGCGGACGATATCCATTCCTCATTTGCCGATCTGGGATTTGTGATTGGAGATCGGTTGGTGATTTCCGAATGGTGATTGGCGATCTATTGGTGATTGGTGATTGCACAGATGAATCGAAATTCACCAATCACCAATCGCAAACCAATCACTGATCACAAATCACCCAATCCCAAATTGCTATGCCCGTGACAGATACTCGCCGGTTTCGGTGTTGACGCGGATCATGTCGCCGGTGTTGACGAAGGGCGGCACCTGCACGACGAGCCCGGTCTCGAGCGTGGCCGGTTTCACCTGCGCGCTCGCCGTCGCGCCCTTGATACCGGGAACCGTGTCGGTGACCTTGAGGTCCACCGTCTGCGGCAACTCGATGCCGACCGGTTCGCTGCCGTAGAACTCGACCTGAATGGTCATCTCCGGCTTCAGAAAACCTACCGACTCCCCCAGTGCCTCGCTGGAAATATGGATCTGGTCGAACGACGTGGTGTCCATGAAGTAATAGTCGTCGCCGTCCTGATAGAGATACTGCATCTCGCGCTCGTCCAGCGTCGCGCGCTCCACGCTGTCTTCCGACCGGAACTTCTGGTCCGAGAGCGTGCGGCTGCGGATGTTGCGCAGCTTGACGCGTACAAAGCCCCGCAGGTTGCCGGGTGTGACGTGCTGCAGCTCGAGGACCCGGAAGAGATCCTGGTCCATCTTCACGAGCATGCCTTTCTTCAGCCGTGTCGCTTGTATGGTGGCCATCGATCACATGACTAGAACCTTCGAATCGTAGCACATCCGCCTGCCGTCCCGGGCGGCCGGAGACCCCGGCTGCGTGCTGCGACCCATGCCGCGCCAGCCCGTGCTACGATGCGTTCGTGGCGTTCGTCCGGTGGGATCCGATCCGCGATCTGCTTGCGATCCAGCAGCGACTGGACCGCTTTGCGCCCGGCCCCGCCGGCTGGGTACCGTCGGTCGATCTGCTCGAAACCGACGAGCGGTATGTCATCACGGCCGAGGTTCCCGGCGTGCGCCGCGAAGACCTCCACATTCACGTGGACGACGGCAACCTGACGCTCTCGGGCACACGCCAGGATCGCGGCGCCGCCTGCGAGCAGTATCACCGCGTCGAACGCGGTCACGGCTCCTTCAGCCGCACGTTCCAACTCACGCATCCCGTGGCGGTCGATGACATCACCGCGGACCTCCGGGATGGCGTGCTCACGATCGTCGTGCCGAAGGCGCCGGAGAACGCGCCCCGACGCATTCACGTCTCGTGATGGCCCTGCGACGATTGCTCCTTGTCACGCTCCTGCTGGTCTGCGGCTTCACAGCGGGGATCGTGCTGACCGGTCGGATGCGAAGCGCGTCCGACTCGGACGCGGCGGCTCCGTCGGCGCCCGCTTTCCAGGCACCCGCGTCCTCGCCCGCGAGACACGTCGCGGCCGCACCCGCAGCGTTCCCGGACTTCACCTCGGTGGCCAGCGCCACGGTGCCGGCGGTCACGAACATTTCATCGCTCCAGATCGTACGGCGGTCCAACTCGCCGTTTGCGAACGACCCGTTCTTCCAGTTCTTCTTCGGCGACGCTGATGACGTGTTCGGCGGGCGGCGTGGCGTCGAGAGCAGCCTCGGCTCGGGTGTGATCGTGAGCGCCGACGGCTACGTCCTCACGAACAACCATGTCGTGGCCGGCGAAGGCGGACGCATCAACGTCCGCAATACGCCGGAAATCACGATTGCGTTCGCGGACAAGCGAGAGCTCCGCGTCAAGATCGTCGGCGTCGATCCGGCGACCGACCTCGCGCTCCTGAAGGTCGACGCTCACAGTCTGCCGACCATTTCGTGGGGCGATTCATCGAAGCTGAAGGTGGCGGAATGGGTGCTCGCGATAGGCACGCCCTTTCAGCTCGACCAGACGGTCACGCTCGGCATCGTGTCGGCCGTCGGGCGACGTGTCGGCATCTCCGACTACGAGGACTTTATCCAGACCGACGCGGCGATCAACCCGGGCAACTCGGGTGGCGCGTTGATCAACGTGCGCGGCGAGCTCATCGGCATCAACACGGCCATCTACAGCCAGAGCGGCGGCTATCAGGGGATCGGATTCGCGGTGCCGAGCAATCTGGCCCGCCGTGTGATGAACGACTTGATTCAGTACGGCGAGGTGCGCCGCGGCGATATCGGCTATCTCGAGCTCTCGCCCGTGACCACACGCCTTGCCGAGCAGTTGGGAGCACCCGGACCGCGGGGCGCGCTTGTGACAGCCATGAGCCGCGACGCCGCGGCATATCGCGCCGGGCTCCAGCCTGGCGACGTCGTCGTCGCGGTCAACGGCCAGACGGTGGACACGCCGGCGCAGTTCACGCGGATGATTCAGGACGCGCGCATCGGAAGCACGGCCACCTTGCGCGTCGTCCGCGACGGCCGCCAACGGGACATCATGGTCCCGATTCAAGCCTCTTCGTCCCGCCGCCGCGTTCGCGGATAGACTCGCGACATGGAGGCGCTCCGGATGCCGGACACATGGCCCGAGCTGACGCTCGTGGCTGTGCTGGTATTTCTCGTCGCGTACCTCGTCGCCGATTTCGTGGCGCGACTGGTGCGGTCGCTGCTCCAGAGCGTCATCGCCGATTCCGCAATCGAGTCCCTCTACGTCGAACAGCCGCGACGCATCGTCGCCATAGCCGTTTTTCTGATCACGGCGGCGGCACTGTCGTTTCCCGCCCTGCGACTGGCCGGATACCCGACGATGATCGGGGGCAGTCGGGAGGCGGTCGCACGCTGGCTCCTCGAGGGCGGCCTGCGCATCGCGGTCATCGCGATCCTCGCATATCTCGTCATCCGCATCGGGTCGGCGGCCGGGCGCCGCTTCGAGCGCGAGATGAGCCGTGGGACCGGCCTCGACGTCATCGAGCGCACGAAGCGCGCGCAGACGCTGTCCCGCCTGATCCAGCGAACGCTCTCCATCGTCGTCAGCGGTATCGCCGTGCTGATGGTTCTGCGCGAGCTCCGTGTGGACATCACACCCGTGCTGACCGGTGCCGGCATCGTCGGCCTGGCGATCGGCTTCGGCGCGCAGACCCTCGTGCGTGACGTCATTTCCGGCTTCTTCCTGATTCTCGAGGACCAGGTCCGCGTGGGCGACGTGGCGGTGGTCAACGGACAGGGTGGGCTTGTGGAGGAGGTCAACCTCCGCACGATCGTTCTCCGGGACCTGGAGGGCGCCGTGCACGTCTTCCCGAACGGCGAGGTGAAGACGCTGGCGAACAAATCGAAGGACTTTTCGTACTACGTGCTCGACATCGGAATCCCCTTCGACGAAGACCCCGACCGGGCCGCCGCGGCGCTGCGCGATGCCGCCGAGAGCCTGATGCAGGACGATCGCTTCCGACCGAGCATCCTGGAGCCGCTCGAAATCCTCGGCGTCGACGCGTTCGGCGAAAACCAGATCATCTTGAAGGCACGGATCAAGACGGTGCCGCTCAAGCAGTGGGAGGTCGGCCGCGAGCTCCGGAAGCGGATCGCGAAGATCGTCCGCGAGCGTGGAATTCAGATACCCACCCGGCAGCTCACGCTGAGCGTTCTGTCTGAGGCTCTGCGCGGGGCGGTCGACCGACAAGAGGCGGGGAAAAAAGCTTAGGCTTGACGTACGTAGGCCGGGTCTTTAGACGCGGCGTGCGCCCGGACCGGCGCCGCATCTAAAGATGCGGCCTACGTACATTAAGCCTGACGCCTTACTACACCCCGTGTCCGTAGCCGCTCTCGTTGATCGCATGCCACGCAGCGGGAGTCTCGAACGGATCGATCGACCGCGCGGCCGCCTGCGGACGGGCTTCGGAGCGCAGCGCCGCGACCACGGCGACCAGATCGGTGTCGGTGAGGGTCTTGCGATCGTCGGCAATCGCCATCAGCGCGCGATAGACCTCGCCGATTTCTTTCGGATCCAGATTCAGCCCGAGCTCCGCACAGCGGCGCTGCACCGCGTGGCGTCCCGAGTGCTTCCCGAGGACCAGCGGCCTCCACGGTGCGCCGACGTCCTCGGCCTGCATGATCTCGTACGTCCGACGGTCCTTCATGACCCCGTCCTGATGGATGCCGGCCTCGTGTGCGAAGGCGTTGCGGCCGACGATCGCCTTGTTCGGCTGAACACCCTGACCGGTGAGCTGCGACAGCATCTGACTGCTCGCATAGATCCGTTCGGTCGCAATCGATGTTGCATACGGGAGCCGATCCTGCCGCACGCGAAACGCCATCACGATCTCCTCGAGGGCCGCATTGCCGGCGCGCTCGCCGATGCCGTTGACCGTGCACTCGACCTGCCGCGCGCCAGCCTGCACGGCCGCCAGCGTGTTCGCTACGGCAAGACCGAGGTCGTCGTGGCAATGCGTGCTGAAGACCACGCGGTCCGCATCCCGCACCCGGCTGCGGATCCGGATGAAGAAATCCGTGATCTCATCGGGCGTCGAATAGCCGACCGTGTCCGGCAGATTGATCGTCGACGCTCCGGCCGCAATCACCCCGTCCACGATCTGGCAGAGGAAATCGAGATCGCTGCGCGTGGCGTCCTCGGCCGAGAACTGGACGTCGTCGGTGTACTGGCGGGCGAGCTTGACGCCGTCGATCGCTCCCTCCAGGCACTGCTCGCGCGTAATTCGAAGCTTCGACACGATGTGCAGGTCGGAGGTCGCAATGAACGTGTGGATCCGCGGGCGCGCCGCCGGCTCGATCGACCACCCGGCCCGTTCGATGTCCTCGCGCCGACAGCGTGCGAGGCAGGCGATGATCGGGCGCCGAACCTCGCGCGCAACCAGTCGGACCGCCTCGGCGTCGGCCGGCGAGGCAATCGGAAAGCCCGCCTCGATGATGTCCGCGCCGAGCGCGTCGAGCTGCCGCGCGAGCTGCAGCTTCTCCTCCACCCGCAGGGAAAACCCGGGTGCCTGCTCCCCGTCACGCAGAGTGGTATCGAAAATATGCACGCGCTCGCTTGTCATCGGAGCCTCCAGGCTTCCTAGTAGACGAAACCAGCCTGCATAATGTCAAAGGAATACTTATTACTGTTGGATTAGAATGCGTTATGGAGCTCGGTGAACTGCGCGTTTTCCTCACCGTGGCGGCCGAACGCAGCTTCTCGCGCGCCGCCATGAAGCTCCACCGCACGCAGCCCGCGGTGAGCCAGTCGATCCGGCGCATCGAGGACGCGCTCGGCGAGCGGCTGTTCGACCGCGCCACGAAGGACGCGACGCTCACCGAGGCCGGGCGTCTGCTTCGCGAGTACGCCGACCGGCTGCTGAGGCTCTCCGAGGAGGCCGAGTCGGCCGTGCGCGACCTGAAGGACCTGCGACGCGGGCGCGTGCTCATCGGCGCCAACGAAGCATCCGTCCATGCCGTGCTGCCGCTCATCGCCCGCTTCCGCGACGCGCATCCGCTCGTCCACGTCGACGTGCGTCGCATCCACGCCAGGCAGCTCGGCGCCGAGGTGGCGCAGGGCAGCCTTGATTTTGGCGTGATGACGTTCCAACCGGCGGAGCCGGGGTTGCGAGCGGTCGTGCTCGGCCACGACGAGCTGGTGATGCTGGTCCACCCGTCGAGCCCCCTCGCCGAACGGCACGAGGTGACCCTGGCCGAATGCGCGCGCCAGACGGTGATCGCTCACAACGATCCGTCGCATGTCCGCGAGCGCGTGCTGCGCATGTTCGAGCAGCATCACATCCCCGCGAACATCCTCGTGTCGCTGCCCAGCCTCGAAGGAATCAAGCGCGCGGTGGCCATGCAGCTCGGGGTGGCCCTCCTGCCCCGGCGCTGCGCGGAGGCGGAAATCGAGCGTGGTGAGCTGGTGGCGCTGCAGGTCCCGGAGGTCCGGCTCCGCCGTCAGATCCGCCTTATCTACCGCAAGGCCGGCGAGCGCTCGCACGCCGCCACCGCGTTTCTTACAGTCGTGGAGCCGCGGAGAACCCCTTGATGTACGGCAGGCGCTCGGCGGCCGCACGAACCTCGCCGAACCGCTCCAGCATCATGCCGGTGGTGTCCCAGGTACCGGACACGAACGCCTGCTGCGTCGGCAACGGGAGCCGGACCTCGAACGTCATGGTGTCGGATTCCAGGATCAGACGCGCGAGATCGACACGAACCGTTGTGCGCGGACGTCTGTCGACGAGAGCCATCAACGCGTCGAGATCCGCGCGCGTCGCGGTCACGCATGGGAGGCCGATGGCCACCGAGTTGCCGAAGAAAATGTCGGAGAACGACTCACCCACGATCGCCCGAATGCCCCACCGATAGATCGCCTGCGGCGCGTGCTCGCGCGAGGATCCACATCCGAAGTTGCCATTGACCAGGAGGATGCGCGCGCCCGCAAAGCGTGGATCGTCGAATGGATGCGCGGACGCCTTCCGATCATCCTCGAAGACGTGACGTTCCATGCCCTCGAACGTGATCGCGCGCAGGTAGCGCGCGGGGATGATCCGGTCCGTGTCGATATCGTCGCCGCGAAGCGGCAGCGCAGTGCCCTCGACCGACGTGATTCGATGTGCCGCCTCGATCACTGCACAATCTCCCGCACGTCGACGACCTCGCCGGCCAGGGCCGCGGCGGCAACCATCGCCGGGCTCATCAGCAGCGTTCTGCCGGTTGGACTTCCCTGCCGTCCTTTGAAATTCCGGTTCGACGACGAGGCACACACCTGGCGGCCTTCGAGCTTGTCAGGATTCATGCCAAGACACATCGAGCAGCCTGCTTCACGCCAGTCGAATCCCGCCTCGCGGAAAACCTCGTCGAGACCCTCGCGTTCCGCGGCGTGCTGCACCGAAGCCGACCCGGGCACGACAAGCGCCTTCACGTGCGGCGCGACGCGCCGTCCCCGGACGATTCGCGCGGCTTCGCGCAAGTCGGACAGCCGCGCGTTGGTGCACGAGCCGATGAACGCGACGTCGATCTTCACCCCCTCGACACCCTGCCCCGGGCTGAACCCCATGTAGTCGAGCGCGTCCCTGATTCCCGGCCGTTCCACCTCAGGTACCTCCTCCGGGACCGGAATCGATTCGTCCACGCCAACGGATTGTCCCGGATTAGTGCCCCAGGTGACGATCGGCCTCAGCGCTTCCGCGCCAAGCTCCACGTCGTCGTCATATCTCGCGTCGGCGTCCGACGCGAGCGACGACCACCATGCGCGCGCGGCGGCGAAGGCATCTCCCGGCGGAGCAAATGGACGTCCCTCGAGAAAGCGGAACGTCGTTTCATCGGGATTGACATAGCCGACTCGCGCGCCCCCTTCGATGGACATGTTGCACATCGTCATCCGCTCGTCCATCGACATGCGACTCACGGTATCGCCTGCGTATTCGTACGCATAGCCCACCCCGCCGCGTACGCCGAGCTTCCGGATGATGGCGAGGATCACGTCTTTCGCGTAGACGCCATGCGGCAGCTCGCCGTTGATGCGGATGCGGCGGACGCGCAGCGGTTCAATCGCGAGACACTGAGTGGCCAGCACGTCGCGGACCTGCGAGGTGCCAATCCCCAGCGCGATCGCGCCGAAGGCCCCATGCGTGGACGTGTGGCTGTCGCCGCATGCGATGGTCAGGCCCGGCTGCGTGAGCCCGGTCTCCGGCCCGATGACGTGCACGATCCCCTGTCGCTCGTCGCCGAGATTCCACAGAGGCACGCCGAACTCGCGACAGTTCCGTTCGAGCGCCGCCATCATGTCCTCGGCCATGAGGTCGAGAAACGGACGTTTCCGCTCGCGCGTCGGGACGATGTGATCGACGGTCGCGAATGTCCGCTGCGGGAACGCCACGCGCCACCCGCGGGCGCGAAGGGCATCGAATGCCTGCGGGCTCGTGACCTCGTGCACCAGGTGCAGCCCGATGAACAACTGCGTCTGCCCGGTCGGCAGCGTGCGCACTGTGTGGAGATCCCATACCTTTTCGAGAAGTGTCTGTCCCATGGCGCACCCGTGAATTCGGCGTCATCCTAGCACGGCGTGGATTCGTGATTCGTGATTCTTGATTCATGATTCGTGATTTCAAGGCGCAATCATGAATCATGAATCATGAATGGCCGCGGCCGCTGCCGCGCCCCGACACGCTTCGATTACCCGCAACCCAGCATCGCCACGGTCGTTCCACGCCAACGCGAATCCCGATCCGCGGCCCCCACGCCACGCGGGCCGCCGTGACCCCGCGGTCCTCGATGTAGAGCTGGCTTGTTGTGAGATCGAGCCGGTTCTCCGCGATCGTGATCCCGAGGGCTCGCGTCAGATTGCCCGGTCCGCGACACAGATCCTGCGCCGCGACGTGGCGCCCGTCCGGCGCCCGCCGTCTCGTCATGAGCGGAATGCCGTCCACGGGCTCGAGGGCGCGAAGGAGCACGGCGGCCGGACTCCCTGCTTCCTCTGTCACCGCGTTCACGAGATAGTGAACACCGTAATTCAGGTACACGTACGCGATCCCCGGCTCGCCGTACAGCGGCTCGTTGCGGTCCGTCGGACCTGGCGCCGCGTGACACGCGGGATCGTCTTCGCCAATATACGCCTCCGCCTCGACGATCATCCCGGCCGCAGTGCCGCCCGACGTGCGATGGACGAGCACCTTCCCGAGAAGCTCCTCGGCGACCTTCAACGTCGGACGTTCGTAGAAATCGCGCGGTAATCGGACGACGCTTCTACCGCGCGGCATAGGCGTTGGCGCGGCCCGCCGCGAGCACCTGCTGCAACGCACGACCTGTGTGCGACCCCTCCACCTGCGCGATCTGCTCGGGCGTGCCGCTGGCCACCACCTGGCCGCCGTCCGCTCCGCCTTCGGGGCCCAGATCGATGACGTAGTCCGCCGTCTTGACGACGTCGAGGTTGTGCTCGATCACGACCAGCGTGTGCCCCGCCTCGACGAGCTTCCGGAACGCGGCCAGCAGTTTCGCGATGTCATCGAAGTGCAGGCCTGTCGTCGGCTCGTCGAGGATGTAGAGCAGACGCTCGCCGCCGACCGACGAGAGGTGTGCGGCGATCTTGATGCGCTGCGCCTCGCCGCCCGACAGGGTCGTTGCGGGCTGACCGAGACGCAGATATCCGAGGCCGATCTCGTCGAGCACCTGCAGGCGCCGCAGCACCTTGGGCGACTGGCTGAAGAAGGTGAGCGCCTCGCGCACGGTCATGTCCAGCACCTGATGAACGGTCTTCCCGCGATAGCGCACCTCCAGCACCTGCGGCTTGAAACGCATCCCGTCGCACTGCTCGCACGGGACGAAGACGTCGGCGAGAAACTGCATCTCCACCCGCACCTCGCCCTCACCCTGACAGGCCTCGCACCGGCCACCCGGCACGTTGAACGAAAAATGACTTGCCGTGAGTCCCCGCGACCGCGCGTCCTTGGTCGAAGCGAAGAGCTCGCGGATCGGGTCGAATGCCTTGAGGTAGGTCACCGGGTTCGACCGCGGCGTGCGGCCTATCGGTGCCTGATCCACCAGCACGACATCGGTGATGTACTCGAGACCCTCGAGCTTGCGGAAGGTGCCGACACGGCGATCCCAGTCGCCTTTCGCCCGCTTGATTGCGGCGTACAGCACGTCGTGCACCAATGTCGATTTCCCGGAGCCGCTGACCCCGGTCACGCACGTGAGGGCGTTGAGCGGGATCTGAACGTCGATGTCGCGCAGATTGTGCTCGCTTGCCCCGATCAGGCGGATTTTCTGCACGAGTCCCTTGCGCCGTGTGTTCGGCACCGGGATCGCGAGCTCGTTGCGGAGATACTTTGCCGTCAGCGACCGTTGTTCCTGCAGCAGGCCTTCGAGATCGCCGGAGTAGACAACCCGGCCTCCCTGTTCACCGGCGCCGAGTCCGATGTCGACGACATGGTCGGCCACGCGAATCATGTCCTCGTCGTGCTCGACCACGAGCACCGTGTTGCCCTGATCGCGAAGCTGCCGGAGGATGTCGATCAGCCGCTGATTATCGCGGGCGTGAAGGCCGATTGACGGCTCATCGAGCACGTAGAGCGTGCCGACCAGCGCGGAGCCGAGCGACGTTGCCAGGTTGATGCGCTGCGACTCGCCCCCGGACAGCGTCGACGACAGCCGATCGAGCGTCAGGTAGTCGAGGCCGACGTCGCTCAGGAATGCCAGACGACGGCGGATCTCGCGCAGCACCTTCTCGGCAACCGCAGCCTCCTTTTCCGTAAGCTGGAGCTCCTCGAAAAAGCGCTGCGCCCCATGCACGGTGAACGCCGAGACCTCGTCGAGCGTCCGGCCGCCGACCCGCACATCCCGCGCCTCGCGCCGGAGTCGGGCGCCGCCACAGTCCGGGCACGCGAGGTACCCGCGATACCGGCTCAGGAACACGCGGACGTGGACCTTGTACTTCTTCCGTTCGAGCCACCGGAAAAAGCCGCGAATCCCTTCATAGTCGCCGTCGCCGTCGATGACGAACTGCCGCTCTTCATCGGTCAAATCCGCCCAGGGCACGTCGAGACGGACGCCGCTCTTGCGAACGGCGCGCTTGAGGTCCGCGAGCTGCGCCCGATAGTGCGGCTTGCTCCATGGCTCGATGGCGCCGTGATTGATCGATTTCGACCGGTCCGGCACCACCAGATCCATGTCGAGCTCGATGACATTCCCGAAGCCGTGGCACGTAGGGCAGGCGCCGAACGGATTGTTGAACGAGAACAGCCTCGGCTGCGGCGTCTCGTACGCGATCCCGCAGGGACGGCATTCGAAGCGCTCGGAGAATTCGAGGCGTTCGTAGGCCGCATGTCGTTCGTCGGCCGCATCTTTAGATGCGGCGTTTGTCGTCCGCTCCTCGCTCGGACCGCCTGATCCCGCACTCGCCGCCTGCCGCTCGGGAAACACAATCGCGAACGCAGCCCCGCCGCCTTCGCGATACGACGTCTCGATCGAATCCGTGAGCCGGCTGCGCAGGTCGCCCTCGATGCGCAGACGGTCGACCACGACTTCGAGCGTCGTGCGATCGCGCAGGGACGCCACGTCAATCTCCTCGAATGCCACGGCGCGGCCATCGAGCAGCACGCGCCCATATCCGCGCCGCCGCAGCGTGTTGAGCGTCTCGGTGATCTGATCGACGACCGCCGATTTCGCCGGCTTCGCGACCGCAGGTTCGACGTCCTGGCTTGTCACCTCGTCGACCTCGGCAACGTGCAGCTCCGTCGGCATGGCCACGACCGGCATCTCGAAGCCGATCATCACGCGCGACCCGGCTGGCAACTCGCCGAGGCGGCGCGCCACCACTTCGGCCGTCTCGCGAACCACTTCCTGCCCGCACTGGCGGCAGAACGTCCGGCCCACGCGCGCGTAGAGCAGCCGCATGTAATCGTGGATCTCGGTCGTCGTGCCGACGGTCGATCGCGGGTTGCGTACGCTGTTCTTCTGCCGGATAGCAATGGCGGGGCAGATACCTTCGATGCGATCGACGTCCGGTTTTTCCATCCGCTCGAGGAACTGCCGGGCGTAGGCCGAGAGAGACTCGACGTAGCGACGCTGCCCCTCCGCGTAGATCGTGTCGAAGGCGAGCGACGACTTCCCCGACCCGCTGACGCCAGTGATGATGATCAAGCGGCCCGACGGTAGTGTCAGGTCGATGTTCTTGAGGTTATGAGTCCGTGCGCCGCGAACGACGAGCGGACCGCGGGTGGTGGGCTTGGGGTCAGCCATCCTGGGTACCCATGGAACCAATTTCTCGGAAGCGGTAAGAGAAGAATGGTACTACCGCGCGGTCGAGGTATTCAAGCTGTGCGGCGGCAGGGTTCGAGCTTCGCCAGCCGTCGTCTGTTGGCCACGACCGCAGACATAAGCGCCACGAGGAGGCCCATCGTGGCGACCGTCCCTCCGACGTCGAACAGTTGATAGCGTCCAAACATGCCGAGATCCACGTGCGGGTCTCCGGCCAACGCGAACGTCCCCATCGCGAGCAGGAGACGGAGCTCCGTCGGGCCGAACCCGAGAAAGGACATGCGGAAGGTCCCGTTTGCCGCCGTCGCGAGGAACACCTCCGCGGCGACCAGCAGATACGCCACGAGCAGCGCCAACGCGACGAGCGGCGTCATGAACCCGGAGCAAGCGAGGCCAGTGAGTAGCAGGCTGATGCCGACGATATCGAGCACGTGATCGACGTAAAACCCGTAGCGCGGCCGCTCCGCCCTCCTGACCCGCGCGAGCGTGCCGTCAAGGCTGTCGCCGAACCAGTTGACCGCCAGAGCCGCAATAACTACCCATAGCGCGCGAGGATCCCAACGCGCAGTCGCGTAGGCGCCGCCGGCAACGCCCATCGCGACGAGCGCGAGCAGGGTCAGATGGTCCGAGGTCATGCGCGCCGGCAGGCGATGGGCGAGCCAGACGAGCAGCCGTTTTTCCGGACGCGCCAGGAGGCTGTGGTGAGCGCGAACGTGGGTCGAGCAGTGAGTCATGTATCCCCCTCTGTCCTGCCAATGTGCAGGACGAGGAGCGATGGGCTCATCGGGGTCAGACCAGGGTCAGAACGGGGTCAGACC
>DASYQV010000184.1:0-18263 GCA_036005125.1 Vicinamibacterales bacterium | reverse complement strand
CCCTTATGTGCTGCAGATGACGGTCAGTCCCGAGCGGCAGAACGCCACCGACCGATTCGACATCGATTATCACGGCGGGACGTTCTCTCACCTCGATGCGCTCTGTCACGTGGCGTACAAGGACAAGCTCTATAACGGGGTCGACTTTCGACAGACCGTCACGAGCGGCGGCTGCTCGAAGATGGGAATCACGGCGCTCAAGGACGGGCTGGTGACGCGTGCGGTCCTCATCGACATTCCGCGTCTCAAGGGCGTACCGTATCTCGAACCGGGCACACGCGTGTACCGCGACGAGATCGAGGCATGGGAGAAGCAGGCCGGCGTGCAGGTGGGCCAGGGCGATGCGCTGCTGCTGCGCACGGGTCGGTGGGCACGCCGCGCCGCGGTGGGACCGGGACGGAGCTCAGGCTTCGACCCGTCTTTTCTGCCATTCCTGAAAGATCGCGACGTGATGCTGCTCGGCGGGGACACCGCGCACGAGACCGGACCGATTGAGGGCGTCACGCTGCCGTCCGGCGGCACCTATCCGGTGATCCACCGGTTCGCGATCGTCGCGCGAGGGATGAACCTGCTGGATAATCTCGACCTCGAGGCGGTCGCCGACACGGCCGCCCGGTTGAAGCGTTGGGAATTCATGTTGATTGTGGCGCCGGCCCGCGTGCCGGGCGGCACGGGGTCGCCGATCAATCCGATTGCGATGTTCTAGGGGCGTAGATAACGGAGGCGTCGGAGGAAACGGTTTTACACAGAGAAACAGAGGAACGGAGCTTCTTCTTCTCCGTTTCTCTGTGCCTCTGTGTGAAACCGTTATCTCCTTAGCCTCCGTTTCCTCGCCGCCAGAGGAGGATATGATGCGCAGGATTTTCGTCGGGACGCTTGTGGCCGTCGCGTTGAGCGTGGCGCTCACGTCGGCGCAGTCTACGCAGCGATCGTCGGGAACCAGCGGCCGCGCGAGCTCGACGAATGCGTTGGTCGGTACTTGGAAGCTGGTCAGCGTGTCGCCGGCCCCGAACGGGGCGAGCCCGGTCGGCCTGATGATGTTCGACCCTGACAAATACGTCGGCATCGCGATCATGCAGGGCGGCCGGCAGAAGTACGCGGGCGCCGAGCCCACGCCTGCGGAAGCGAAAGCCGCGCTGGAAAGCTACACTTCGTACTTCGGCACGTACGCCGTCGATCAGGCGGCGAAATCCGTGTCGTTTCATTTCGACGGGAGCCTCGATCCCAACCTGACCGACGGCAGTCAGAAGAGCTCCTTTGCGGTTTCCGGCAACCGGCTGACATTGAAGCTGCCTTTGCGTGCAAAGGGCGTCGAGCATGCCCTGACGTGGGAACGTCTTCCAGACTTGACGACGCTGACGCCCGTCCAGCGCCGGCTCATCGGCTTCTGGAAGCTGGTCCCGAACGAGGGTCAGAGCGCGCAGCCGGCAACGACGAATCGGGACGAAAGAAGAGGGTTCATCATCTATACCTCCGCCGGACAGATGGCGGTTCACATCATGCCGGGGGGACGAAAAAGATACGCGGGCGATGCGCCAACGCCAGACGAGGCGAAGGCCGCGCTGAGGGGCTATGCGAGCTACTTCGGCCCCTTTACGGTCAATGAGCAGGACCGGTACATCGTGCACCAGCGCGTCGGGCATACGATTCCCGCGTCGGTCGGCACGAACGGGCAACGATTCTACGAGTTCGTAGGCAACCGGCTCGTCCTGCGCGTGTTGTCAACGACCTTCACGGTGCCGACGACTTTACAGGCCGCGAAAAGCGAGGGTCGCGAGCCGAGCATGATCACGTGGGAGCGGCTGAGCGTCGATCCCGGCACAACGCAGAACCGGTGAACAGCGGATGAATCTATGATTTGCCCGGACGACAACTCCCGGGGTTGACATATGTGGATCGTCAGGCTCGCGCTTCGGCGCCCGTACACGTTCGTGGTCGCGGCGCTGCTCATCGTCATTCTGGGCGGGGTCTCGATTGCCACCATGCCGGTGGACATCTTTCCCTACATCGATCTCCCGGTGGTGAGCATTGTCTGGCAATACAGCGGGCTCTCCCCGGAAGAGATGGAGAGCCGCATCGTCACGAATTTCGAACGCCAGATCACGTCCAATGTCACCGGCGTCGAGCATATCGAGTCACAATCTCATCAGAGCGTTTCTGTCGTCCGGGTCTATTTCCACCCCGATGCCCAGGTGGATCTCGCAATGTCGCAGATCGTCACGCAGTGCCAGCTCCAGATCCGCAACATGCCGCCTGGAACTTTTCCGCCGCAGATCCTCAAATACGATGCGGCCAGCGTGCCGATTCTGCAGCTCGGGTTGAGCAGTCAGACCCTCAAGGAGCAGGAACTGTTCGACCTCGGCAACAATTTCATCCGGACGCCGCTCGCCACGGTGCAGGGAGCGACCGTGTCGTACCCGTTCGGCGGGAAGAGCCGCCAGGTCCTGGTGGACCTGAAGCTCGATGAGCTGTACGCGAAGCGGCTGTCGCCAATCGATGTCTCGAATGCTCTGAATCTCCAGAACCTGATCTTGCCCGCCGGCACCGCGAAATTCGGCGGCGTCGAGTATCCGGTCAGGTTGAACAGCAGTCTGCCCACCATCAACGAGTTCAACAACCTGCCAATCAGATCCGTCAACGGCGCCACGATCTACATGAAGGACGTCGCCACCGTCCACGACGGCTTCAATCCGCAGACGAGCATCGTGCGAACGAACGGCGCGCGCGGCGTCCTGCTGACCGTGACGCGCAACGGCAGGGCGTCGACGCTCGCCATCGTCAACGCGGTGAAGAACGAGCTGCCGAAGATCATGGGGAGGGTGACGCAGGAGCTGAAGTTGTCGACGTTCGGCGATCAATCACTGTTCGTGCGGGCCGCGATCGGCGGCGTGGTTCGCGAGACCCTGATTGCAGCGGCGCTGACCGGCGCGGTGATCCTTCTGTTCCTTGGGAGCTGGCGAAGCACCCTCATCGTGTGTATCTCGATCCCGCTTTCGATTCTGACATCCATCTCCATCCTGAGGCTCCTGGGCGAGACGATCAACGTGATGACGCTGGGGGGACTCGCGCTGGCCGTGGGCATCCTCGTCGACGATGCGACGGTGGAAATCGAGAATACGCATCGGAACCTCGGAATGGGCAAGCCGCTCGTCCGCGCGGTGCTGGACGGCGCGTCACAGATCGCCGTGCCGACATTCGTGTCTACGTTGTCCATCTGCATTGTATTCGTGCCGGTGCTGCTTCTGACGGGCACCGCACAGTACCTGTTCACACCGCTCGCGATGGCGGTCGTGTTCGCGATGACGGCGTCGTACCTGTTGTCGCGAACCCTGGTGCCGACCATGGTGCACCACCTGCTCCGAAGCGAGGTCGCCGTGCACCAGGCCGGTGGACACGGAGGGTCAGGGATCCTCTGGAGCGTCCATCGCCGCATGAACGCCCTGTTCGAGCGTTTTCGCTACCGCTACATGGGGCTGCTGGAGTGGTCGCTGGATCACCGGATGCCGATGCTGCTCGGGTTCGTGCTGGTCGCGCTGGGCTCTCTCTGGCTCGTCGGGATGATCGGCCGGGATTTCTTCCCCGATGTGGACGCCGGCACGTTACGGCTGCACGCACGTCTGCCCCCCGGCACGCGCATCGAGCAGACGGAGGTCCGGTTCGCCGATATCGAGCAGGAGATACGCCGCACGCTGCCCGCCGGCGAGATCGACACGATTCTCGACAATATCGGCATTCCCAACGCGTGGAGCAGTCTCGCGCAGGGCGATGTCCCGAACGTCGCCGCGACGGATGGCGAGATCGTGATCTCGTTGAATCGGGAGCGGCACGGCCCCGTGCGCGACTACGAAGTCCTGCTTCGCAGACGGCTGAGCGAGACCTTCCCGGACACGATCTTCTTCTTCGAGCCGGCGAACATCACGAACCAGATTCTGAATTTCGGCCTGCCGGCGCCGATCGACCTGCAGGTCGTCGGATACAACGCCACCGAGAACTACAAGGTCGCCGACCGGCTTCGCGGCCGCATCACCCGCATCCCCGGCGCCGCCGACGTGCACATCCACCAGGTCTTCCAGCAGCCGCAATTGAATCTGAACGTCGACCGCGTCAAAGCGGGACAGATGGGCCTCACGCAGCGCGATGTGACGAGCAGCATGCTGATCTCGCTGAGCGGCAACAATCAGGTGGCGCCGAGCTTCTGGCTGAATCCGGCTACCGGGGTCAACTACAACGTCGGCGTGCAGACCTCGCAGTATCGGATCGATTCGCTCGACGAACTGCTGCGGACCCCCGTGACCGCCGCAACGAATACCGTCGCCGAGACCACGCCGGGTTCGATCGCAGGCTCGGCGGGAGCGGGGAACGCATCTGTCGGGTCGTCGCCGAGCGGTACCTCACAGGCCTACGGCAACCCGGGAGCGTTGACGACGGGAACGGCTCAACTCCTGTCGAATCTGGTCGACGTGAAGCGCAGCTACGGACCGGTCGTCATCAATCATTACAACGTCGCCCCGGTGTTCGACGTGTACGCCAACATCGATCGACGGGATCTGGGGAGTGTCGGCGCAGAAGTCGAAAAGATCATGAACGAGGAGCGGCCGAATCTGCCGCGCGGGACGACGCTCACCATGCGCGGCGAGTACGACACGATGCAATCCTCGTTCTTCCGGCTCGGGTTGGGGATCGTCTTTGCCGTCGTGCTGGTCTACCTCCTGATGGTGGTGAACTTCCAGTCGTGGCTCGACCCGTTCATCATTCTCACGGCCCTGCCAGGCGCGATGGCCGGGATACTGTGGATGTTGTTCGTCACGCGCACGACGCTGAGCGTGCCGTCGCTGATGGGATCGATCATGGCGATTGGCGTGGCCACGGCGAACAGCATTCTGCTGGTCGTGTTCGCGAACGATGAGCGCACCGCCGTGCCGTTGGCTCGCAACGCGATGCTCTCGGCCGGATATGCGCGTCTCCGGCCGGTGCTGATGACGGCGATGGCGATGATATTCGGCATGCTTCCGATGGCGATCGGTCTCAGCGAAGGCGGGGAACAGAATGCGCCGCTCGGGCGTGCCGTCATCGGCGGGTTGCTGGGCGCGACCGTCACGACGCTGTTCATCGTCCCGATCATTTATTCGTATCTGCGCACGAAGCCTCCCACAAATCACGAATCACGCCTGCAGGAAGAGGCGGAGCACGAGCGGCGTGAGGAGCTCGCAGGGGAGCTCGTGCCGTAGGGGGTCGACAAACACGAGTGCCGGCGAAGGTAGCTCGCCATGACTGACCACATGAGACACGACACCAGCCATTCGACCGAGGAGCAGCTGCGACGGGAACTGGAGGAGCTGAGGCGCCAGCTTGCGATCCACCACAATCAACCGGCCGGCGCGCCCCCGGAGCGCTGGCGTCCGTCCCGTACGACCATCTCGGCGCTGCTGGCCGTTTTCGTGGTCCTCCTCATAGGGGCGTTCCTGGCCGGCTATCTGCCGCTTCAACGGCGCGAGGCCATTCTCCGCGCCGAAGCGGACGCGCAGCAGAAACAGTTGCCGCGGCTCGGCGTGATACGCGTGAGCCGGGGCCCGGTCGAGAACGACATCAGATTGCCCGGGACGATGCAGGCGCTCACGGAAGCGCCGATTCTGGCTCGCACTGACGGGTACCTCAAACGCCGTCTGGTCGACATCGGCGATCGCGTGCGCGCGGGCCAGGTCCTGGCCGAGATCGACGCGCCGGAGCTGGATCAGCAGATTCACCAGTCCGAGGCCGCAGTGCACCAGGCCGAGGCCGCGATCGAGCAGGCGCAGGCGAGCCTCGAACAGGGCAAGGCGAACCGCGATCTCGCCCGCATCACCGCCGAGCGATCGAAAATGCTGACCGAGAAGGGGATCACGTCGCGACAGGAGGGCGACCAGTCCGAGGCGCAGTTAGCGGCGCAGGACGCCAACGTGCAGGCGCTGGAAAAAGTGGTCGTGGCACAGCACAGCAATCTGGCGGCGGGGAAGGCGGGTCTGGCGCGACTGCAGACCATCCAGGCATACCGCCTCGTCAAGGCGCCGTTCGACGGCATGATCACGGTGCGCAATGTGGATGTCGGGGCGCTCGTGAGCACCGGCAACACGCTTCTCTACCGGATTGCGCAGACCGGCACGCTTCGGACGTACGTGAACGTGCCGCAGGCCAGCGTCAACTCGGTGCATGTCGGCCAGGCCGCGGTGCTGACCGTTTCACAGTTTCCGGGCCGCAGCTTTCAAGGCACGGTGATGCGTACCGCGAATGCGCTCGATCCAGCCACCCGTACGATGCTCGTCGAGATACACGTGCCGAACGCGGACGGAACGTTGTTCCCGGGAACGTACGCGGAGGTCGACCTGAGTACCTCGCGCACCAACCCGCCGCTCGTGGTGCCGGCCGCGGCGGTCATCTTCCGATCGGATGGCGCCCAACTCGCTGTTGTTCAGCCGGATGGGATCGTCCACCTTCAGAAGATCGCGGTCGGGCGGGATTATGGCGATCGCGTCGAGATCGTTCAGGGCGTGGCGGAAGGGGCAACGATTATCGCCGTACCCGGCGATGCGGCCCGCGAGGGCGCCCGGATTGCTCCCGTCACCCTCGACGCGCAGGGCAAATAGGCGAGCGTTCGGCTTTTCGTAGGCCGCATCTTTAGATGCGGCATTCCCCGGGTCTAACCAGTGTCTTTTTGGCGCGCTCCGCGCGCCTCGCCCGTTATGCGGTCGCACAACGAGTACAAAATTCGCGTGTGTGGCCGCATAACGGGCTAAAGACCCGGCCTACGGGCCTACGTACAAGCGTGTGAGCTTCAGTGCAGGTCGAGCGCCAGAATATCCTTGCGATCGCGCACGTACAGCGTGCTGCCGACAAGCGTGGGCGGGGTCCACGCGTTCGGCGTGAGGATCTCTTTGCGCGCGTGAACCTGCAGCCCGCCTTTGGACACCGATGCCACGGCGATTGCTCCGTGCTCGTCGACGATCACGAGTGTTCCGTTCGCATCGACCATCTGAGCTCGAGCAAAGCTCCGATCCCGCCAGACCTCCGCTCCGGAATCGGCCTCCACCGCGACCATGAATGCCGGACCGAAATCGCCGGTCGTCCCGATAATGAGCTCTCCCATTCTGAGCGCGCCGCCGAAGTGGAGGTGCATCCGGTTGGTGAACCACAACTCTTTGGGCGTCGTGCGCCCGTCGATCCGCGACAGCTGGAGCATACGGCTGCCGCCGCCGTAGGCGGAGGACACGAACAGGCGATTGCCGGGTTGCCACAGCGGCGTGCTGATGTTGAGGCCAAGCTGCGACTGATGCGGATGGCGCCAGAGCAGGCGTCCGTTGTCGGGATTGAACGCGGCGAGCTCCTGCTGGCCCCACATCACCAGCTCGCGCTGACCGTCGACGTCGATGATGATGGGAGAGCCTGGTGCCAGGGGCAACGGATCGCTCTGCCAAGCCAGCACGCCCGTATCCCGCTTGAATGCGACGAGTCCGCGCCCGCTTCCGCCGAGCGGCAGTATGACAGTGTCCTTGTAATCGAGGGGGCTCGATGCAAAGGCGTTGTACTCATTCAGCTTGAAGGAAGCGACGAGATCGTGCGACCAGCGGATCGATCCCGTCTGCAGATCGAGAGCGTGAAACCGGCCGTCCACGCCGATGGTAAAGACGGTACCGTCCGCGATGAGAGGGGTGGAGTAAGGTCCGGGCCCCGCCGCGTTGAGCCAGACATCGAAGTAGCCGTTGCGCGTAAGCGGCGCACGATAGGCATGCTCCCACCGCGTCGCGCCGGTCGCCGCGTCCAGCGCGATGATGACCTCCTCGTCACCGCGACGATACATCGTCACGAGCGTGCCGCCCTCGACGAGAATCGAGGAGTACCCTTCACCGAGAGGACGCCGCCACAATTGCTTTGGACCGTCCTTGGGCCATGAACGGCCAATCGAGGCGGTTTCGACGTGAAAGTTCCGTGAGGGGCCACCCCATTGGGGCCACCCCACGCGCGCAGCCTGAGCGTGGGTCGGACTGCCTGACAACGTGAGAGATATGATGAGCGCCGTCGCCAGGAGAACAATCGATCGAGTCATCCCCCTTATAACCTCGTCGCGGATTTTATACCGAGCGCGTACGCAGGCCGGGTCTTCGTGATTCTTGATTCTTGATTCTTGATTCTTGATTCCAATCATGAATCATGAATCGTGAATCATGAATGAGAAATGGCGGCCTTGACATCGTGCTGCAGCTTCGAGTACGAAGGCGGCTCCTGCCGTCGGAATGAAGGAGATCTCAGATGCGCATAGGTTTTAGAGATGTGCTCGTCGCCGCCACGACGGCTGTGGTCCTCGCTGGTATTTCTCTCACCGTGAGCCCGACATCGGGTCAGGGTCCCGCGCCGGGTCAGTTGCCGCGGACGGCCGACGGGAGACCCGACCTGAACGGGGTCTGGCAGGCCCTTAACACCGCGAACGAGAACATCCTCCCCCACGAGGCGCGTCCGGCCATTGCGACCATCAAAGGGCCTATCGATGAGGTACCCGCGCCGCCCGTGCTGGCGCTTGGCGCGTGGGGGGCGATTCCTGCCGGCCTCGGTGTGGTGGAAGGGAACGAAATCCCGTATAAACCCGAAGCCCTGAAGAAGAAGCAGGAGAACTTCGAGCACTCGCTGACGCGCGACCCCGCGGGCAAGTGCTACCTGCCCGGCGTGCCGCGCGCCACGTACATGCCGTTTCCGTTCCGGATCGTGCAGAGCACCGGTCAAATCATGATGCTCTATGAGTTTGCCGGCGCCACCCGCACCATTCAAATGGGCAAGGCAGAGCCTGCACCGTTGAACAGTTGGATGGGGCATTCGGTCGGTCGCTGGGACGGCAATTCGCTGGTGGTGGACGTGACCGATTTGATGGAAAATACATGGTTCGATCGCGCCGGCAACCATCACAGCGACCAGATGCGGGTGACCGAACGGTACACGCAGACCGACCGTGACCACCTCCAGTACGAGGCCACCATCGAGGATCCGCAGGTCTTCACCCGGCCATGGAAGATCAGCATGCCTCTGTACCGGCGAGTCGAGCGTCAGGCGCAACTGCTCGAGTTCAGGTGCGTGGAGTTCGTAGAGGAGCTCATGTACGGCCATCTCCGGAAAGAGCAGCTGGCCAGGCGGTGGGAAGCCGACCTGGGGGACTTCGGCGGCAGATTGATTATCGACGTCACGCGCCGGCCGACCGGCACAACCCGGTAGGCCAACACGCAGGATCGATGGAACAATACCTGGAGGTTGCAGATGACTGATCGACCTCTTGCCCTATTCCGTATGGCGGTGGGCGCGCTGGCAATCGTCACGCTGGCCGGGGCACCGGCGGCCGCCCAGACCGTCGACACCGCGAACACGACGTACAAAGCGCCCAGGACGCCGGACGGGCAGCCAGACCTTCAGGGCATCTGGAATAACACTGTGAGTACGCCCCTCGAGCGGCCGTCCGCACTTGCCGGCAAGGAACGGCTCACGCCCGAAGAGCTGGCGCAGCGCACCGCCCAGGCGCGGCGCTCTCGCGACAACCGGGACCGCCGCGATCAGAAGCCGGGCAGCGTCACCGACGTCGGCCGCGCGTACAACGCGTTCTGGTTTCCGGTGCCCGGAGACCCCATCGACAGAACCTCGCTGATCGTGGACCCGCCCGATGGCAGAGTCCCGCCGCTCACGCCGGGAGCGCTCAAGCGCTTTGCGGAGTATTCAGCGAAGCTGGGACGCTTCGCCAGCGCGGCAAACCCCGCCGGACGTAATGACCTCGAGGTCGAGGACGGCACCGAAGGGGGCGTCGACGGCCGCGGAACCCGCGCCGACAACCCGGAGGATCGCCGCCTCAGCGAACGGTGTCTCATCTTCGGCGGCGTGCCGCGGCTGCCGGGCGGCTACAACAACCATCTGCGGATCGTCCAGGGCCGCGATCATGTGGTCATCGAGATGGAGCAGATCCACGATGCCCGGATCATTCCGCTCGACGGTCGTCCGCACATCCCGTCAACGGTGCGCCAGTGGCTCGGCGATCCCAGGGGCCGGTGGGAAGGCGAGACGCTCGTCGTCGAGACGACGAATTTCAACAACAAGAACCCGTTCAGGGGATCCTTCGAAAACCTGCACCTGATCGAGCGGTTTACCCGGACGGGGCCGAATACGATCACCTATTCCATGACCGTGAGCGATTCCACCACGTTCGCCAGGCCGTGGACCGCTGAATGGCCCTACACGAGGCTCGACGCGATGGTCGGAGGGGTCGACGGCGTCACGTCACCGCAGATGTACGAATACGCGTGCCATGAGGGGAACATCGGCCTGGTGGGTCAGCTGAGCGGCTCTCGCGCCACGGAAAGGAAAGCCGGGCAGTCCAGGAAATAGCGACGGGCCGGATAATCGGATAAGTACGTAGGCCGGGTCTTTAGACCCGGCCCAGTGCCGCATCTAAAGATGCGGCCTACGTACGGGACATGCCTACGCATGCATGCAGTCAGAACGTCGGGCTGCATCCTGCCGGCAGGAAGCAGTCCTTTCCCTCCTTCTCAAACGCCAGCTCCACGAAGTTGCGCTGCCAGCACTGATTGAAGAGCGTTCGCTTCGATGCGACGTGCGACGTCCGCGCGATCCGATCGTGAACGCGCGTCCGCGTGCAGGATTTACGCCGGAGGGGATGCGCGCCACGAATGGCCGAGGTTCCCGAGCATCCTGATGCGCGTGCGGTGCGGTTCGAGCAGCCGGAGGACGCGGGACGATCGCGCCCGGCAGGCAGACGTACCGGATCTACGACAAACGTCGTCGATTCGGTCTCGAACTGGCCTCGCGACGTAGTACGCTTGATCGCCTTCGGGCGTGACATGTCGGATTCGGCGGGAGCACACTGCTCCGAACCATCACACATGAGGTCGGGGCGCAACCGGGTCGCTCTGGGCTTCGTCGTGCGGAGCCTGCCAGCGTACGCGGTTCTCTTCGTGATTCACGCGCAGAGCAGTCTTCGCCCGCTGCTTGCCGAGCGGGTGCCGCCGGATCTCGGGTACAGCGCCGAAGCGTCGCCCCTCCTCGAGGCGTTGCAGGTCGCAGCGCTTGCCTACTTGTTCGCCATCTACGGGTGGAGCCTCGCCACGTGGAAGCGCGGCGAGGTCACGGCGCGATCGCTCATGCCGGCGGTCGTTCTGCTGACCCTGGCCGCATGGACTCTCCTTCCCGCGAACTCGAGCGACATCCTGGAGTATCTCGGTTTCGGTCGGCTGTTCGGCTTGTACGGGCTGAACCCGTATACGCACACGTATTCCGAAATCACCGACGCCTTCTCGTCGTACGTCACCTGGGACAACCCGATGCCGTACGGACCGCCGCTGCTTCCGATGTTTACAGCGGCCGGCATCCTCTCGGTACGTCACGTGCTCCTTGGCATGTACGCGCTGAAGCTGGCGTGGGTGGCTTTCCATCTCGTGAACGTGTGGATGCTCTACCACATCGCACGGCACGTGACCGATGACGCGGTGTTCGCGCTGTTCGCGTTCGCATGCAACCCGCTGATCCTGCTCGAGACGGTCGGCAACGGCCACAATGACGGCGTGATGATCTTCTGCGGCCTCGCAGCCCTGCTGGCGATGCATCATCGCTACGAGGCGCTGGCGATTGTCCTCGCGTTCGTCGGCGCGATCTTGAAGCTCGCCGGCATCTTGTGGGTGCTGGCGATTGTGGTGCTGCTCGTTCGCCGGCGGCACTGGCGCGCGCTCACGTGGGGTGCCCTCGCAAGCGCCATGGCGGCGCTGATGGTGGTCCTCTGGCCGGGCTGCCTGGATGCGCTCACCGTGCTGAACTCGCAGTGGCATTACAGCTCGGACTCGCTGCACACGATTCTGATCCATCACGTGGCAGCCGCGTCGGCGCGTTTCTCCGGGGGGTGGGATTACGACGCCGTCTTTCAGGCGGAGCGGTTGATCGCGACGCCCGTGTTCGTGGCCGTCATTGCATGGCGGCTGCGGTGCGTGCGCGATATTGGCGGCGTTATCCGTGAGAGCGGTTACCTCCTGCTGGCACTGCTCGTCGGATATGCCGTCTCTGCGGGGCCGTGGTACTTCACGTGGCTGCTGCCAACCGCGTCGCTGACCGATTCGGACCGGCTGCGACGGACGATACTGGTGACCTGCGCCAGCGTCATTGTCCTTTACGCGTTTCCGTTCGCGACGGTTGAACCGATGGTCCGACATCAGTGGGCCGCCTCGCTTCGTCTGCTCATCGCGTTCGGCGCGCCTTGCGCGTTCTTCCTGCTGTACCCGTTGGGCTTGCGCGTCTACGAATCTGTACGGACCGCAGGGGCCTGGCCGATGGTGCCCGCACCGGGTGTCGGCCGGTGACGTTTTGTATTCATGATTCGTGATTCATGATTCTTGATTTCCGATCGGGATCCAAGAATCAAGAATCACGAATCAAGAATTGAGACCCACGCTCGTGGTAGCGGCGGTGACGCTTTGCGCCGGCCACTGGCGGGAGTACACTCACCAATAAATGGACGGTACGTTCAACATCGTTTGACCCGTGGCGCTCCCCGCGCCGCGGTAAATCGCCATGAGCAGTTCCTCCCCTGACCCGCCCGACGCCGCCGACGTTCCTGTCACGGCAGAGACGCGGGACGATGAAATCACATGTGGTGAGTTCCTCCGCCAGGCTCGGCAAAGGCGCGGGCTTACGCTTCAACAGATTGCGCAGATCACAAAGATTCCCCTGCGGCACCTCGATGCTCTCGAGCGTGATGAATTCGCGGCGCTTCCCGGCGGAATGTATCGCCGCGCGCACGTGCGCGCCTACGCGGATGCGGTGGGACTCGATCGAGGCGTGGCGCTGGCCTGGCTCGATCGCGCGTTGCAGCGAGCGGCACCTCGCACCGCCTCCGTGGTTCAAGCCTCTGAACCGTCGCCGGTGTCCGCGAGCGGCCGTACGCGCGCGATGATTTCCGGAGGCGTCGCTGTCATCACCGCCGTGATCGTGCTCGCCATCTGGGTGAACCAACCGACCGGAGGTCACGTCGCATCATCCGCCGTTCCCGTTTCGCCGGCGGCGTCCAGCGTCGTTCCGGCGCCGCAGCCTACGAATTACGTACTGGTTGCGAGCTCCGGCAGCACTGTCGAGCCTGCGAGCGCATCACTGAGGCAGCGCGTTGAGCCCGAGACGCTGCCGGCCGTATTGAAGGAGCAACCGCAGACAGAACCATCTGATGCGACCACGGCGGCGGCGTCCACAGCCGAACCTGAGCTCACGGTGATTACCGAACCAGCGGGAGCCCGTGTAACCGTGAATGGGATCGGCTGGGGTACCACTCCGGTGACGATTCGCTATCTCGCTCCAGGGACCAAGAGTGTGCGCGTGACCCGAGTGGGGTACCGATCAGAGGAACGGCTCGTCCAGGTCGACGCCGCCCGCCCCAGAACGACTCTTCGCATCCCGATGCGAAACGAAGACTGACAAAGGGAAGGATTTTCGATTCTTGATTCGTGATCATTCGTGATTCTTGATTGCAGGCCGGCTCATAGGGAAATCAAGAATCATGAATCATGAATCATCCGGGTCAGACGCGGCAAACTTGATCACCGATGAGAACGTGGTTACGATCAACGGCCACGGCCGAATTACTGGAGATCTCGCTCGCCGCCTGCGGTGGACGACACGGGGAAGACATCGGGTGATGGACGCACCAACGTTACGGCCCAGACAACCACTCTTCGTTCTGACGACGATGTTTGTCGTGATCGGCACGGCTCCTTTCGTGCCCGGCCTCCGCGTGCAGGCACAAGTGCCCGCCGTCAAGTTCGACGTCCCGGGCACCAAGGGACGTCTCGTCTCACCAGTTTACGAGGGCTGGTATCGACTCGACGGTAAGACGTATGTGCTGTTCGGCTATTACAACCGCAACCGCGATGAGATCGTTGATGTCCCGATTGGTTCCGGCAATCAGGTCGCACCCGGTCCGATCGATCAGGGGCAGCCGACGCGCTTCTTTCCGGGCCAGCACTACGGCGTATTTGCCGTCGCCGTGCCGCCCGATCGGCCGAAGACGGAAGTGACCTGGACGCTCACATCGCACGGACAGACGTTGTCCATCCCGGCAAATCTGGATCCGCTGTACCTCGTTTCCCCGCAGAAGGAAGACGCAGGACCTTATCCCGGCAATACGCCCCCGGTTGTGAAATTCGAGCCGGCGGGGCCGTCGGCCCAGGGGCCTCTCGGAATCACCGTCGACCGAACAGCGATCGTGTCGCGTCCCCTGGAGATCGACGTGTGGGTGACCGACGACGGCCTGCCGCCACCGCCCGGGCGCGAAGGCCCGGCGCCCGCCCTCCGTGGATCAGTCGCCGGGCGGCCGCCGGAGCGCCGGGGGATGGATGTGAGTTGGAGTGTGTACCGCGCGCCCGGCAAGGTCAGCATCAGCAATCCCACGCCCCCGGTCGAGCAAGGGAAAGCACGCACGATGGTGACGTTTGCGGAGCCCGGGGACTACATGCTGCATTTTCTGGCCGTTGATTCGCGGTCCGGAACGAAATGCTGCTGGACGAACGGCTATGTGCGGGTTACCGTAACGGGTCGCGCAGGTGACCGGTGAATCCACACCTTGAACGGAGCTGAAGCATGAGTCGCAATGGCGTCTCCCGTTTAGTGACCGCAGCCGCTCTCGTGATGGCAGCAACGGCTGCACCACCCGAGGCGGCCGCTCAGGCGTCAGACGCTGCCGGCCGCCAGCTCACGTTCACCAGGGACATCGCACCGATTTTCCAGGAGAAGTGCGAAGTGTGTCACCGGCCGGGCAACATCGGACCGATGTCGCTCGTCACCTACGAGGAGGTCCGGCCGTGGATCCGGTCGATCAAGGCGCGGGTCGCCGGCCGCGAGATGCCGCCTTGGCATCTGGACAAGGACGTGGGGGTTCAGCGATTCATCAACGACCGCTCGCTCACCGATCAGCAGATCGACACGATCGTCAAGTGGATCGATGCCGGAGCGCCGCGCGGCGACGCCAGGGACATGCCGCCGCCCAGACAGTGGCCGAGCGGCGATCGGTTCTTCCTCGAGCAGACCCTGGGCCCGCCCGATCTCATCGTGAAGTCGAAGCCGTGGACGATGGTGCCTCAGTCGCCCGACGTCCACGTGGAAGTAGAAGTGGACGTTCCGCAGTTGACCGAGCCGCGATGGGTGCGCGCGTCCGAGACCAAGCCATCGTTGCCGGGCCGGCGGATCGTTCACCACAACAACACCTACATCCTGCGGCCGCAGACTCCCGAAGCGATTGCCGCCGAGCGCGCCATGCGGGCCGGACAGCCTGGCGCCGAGCTCGTGCTCGATGCCCGTCGAAGCACGCCCGAAACGGAACGGGAGCTGTTCACGGAATGGGCGCAGGGCAAGAGTGGAGAGATCTATCCGGACAACGTCGGCAAGCTGGTGATGCCCGGCACGAAGGTCGGTTTTCAGACTCACTACCACGCGGTGAACGAAGAAGTCACCGACACGCTGGAAGTGGGCTGGTGGTTCCATCCGAAAGGGAAGACACCGAAGTACAGCGCGGAGTACACGTCGGTGGGCATCTCGCGTGCGAGGGAGAGTCTTCAGATACCGCCCAACACGATCACGCAGCACCAGGGGACGACCGTGCTGCAGGCGCCGGCAATCCTGCACAACTTCCAGCCGCACATGCACTATCGGGGGAGAGTGCAGACCCTCGAAGCGATCTATCCTGACGGCCGCCGCGAGGTGATCAATCAGGTGAGCCGCTACACGAACACCTGGCACATCAACTACATCTACGACCCGGACTATGCTCCGGTGTTCCCCAAAGGGACGGTCCTGCTCGTCACGTCGATCCACGACAACACCGCCGCGAACAAGAACAACCCCGATCCGCGGCAATGGGTGAGCGGTGGGGCGCGGACCGTCGACGAGATGGCTCATTTGAACGAGCAGGTGATCTACATCACGGAGCAGGACTACAAGCAGATTACCGAGGAACGGAGGAAGAGAACCTCGACCGCGACGCAGCAGCCCTGACCAGCCGCAGGATCGTGCGGCACGCCGCCGGCCATTGACGGACGTGCCGCTTTGCGTCCCCGCAAAATCGATCAATCGCAGAACGCGTGGCGCGAACGGAAACGTCTGCGCCGCGAACGTATCGAGGAAGACGTGACCGCCCTGTGGCCCTACCGCGTGATCGTCGGTACGAGCACGCCTCGGTACACCACCGTGCGACGCTGCTGGATGATGATGTCGACCTGGAGCGGTCGGTACCCGGGCGCGCGTACTTCGACGTGGTGCGAGCCGGGGGTCATGTCCAGATGCTGAAAACGTCCGTCGAAATCATCGACGACCCCCGCGTAATAGCCGTCGACGTAAACCTCTGCATCTGCGGGCTCGATCTTGAGCCGCAGCCGCCCGGTGGGCCCTTGAGGGTCGAACGGATACGGCGTGTCTCCGTACGTCGAATACGACGGGTACAACCCGGGAAGGCCGTACGAGTACCAACTGGAATATCCATAACCTGACAAGAACGGATCGTAGTAGTACGGCCCGAGTCCCCACAACCCGAGTCCGCCACCGTAGTACGGCAACAGACGAAACGGGGAATACACGAGCGGTGCCATTGTTGTCGGCGCCGGGGTGCCGCTCCTGGGAACCGCCGTGCCAGTGATGGGTCTTCCCTCGCGCGACCGTGACCCTCGAGCCTGAGTCGTCGACGGCGACGGCGTCGTGGGCGTGGCGCGGGAGACGGCACCGCCGCGAGGGGCGGAGGTCCCGCGAGAATGTCCGCCACCACGACCTCCTGAGGCGTGACCTCCTGCATGGCCGCCGCCACGGCCGCCGCCGTGGCCTCCGCCAGAACCCTTCGCAAGGACGACACTCGAAGACGATGCGAGGCACACAATCACGAGCGCGGTTCCAAGCGCAACGCCCTTCATGGAAGCTTCCCCTCGCATACTTTACACCTTCTGCGAAATCAGCGTTGCCTGGACTGACCCTGCGGGTACCCGGAGGGCGTCGCCTTGCGGTGCGCATAGCCCGTTATGCGGGCGCAAACGTGAATTTTGTACTCATTGTGGGGCCGCCTAACGGGCTGGGCGCGCGAAGCGCGCCAGAAGATACTGTTCTAACCAGGCAAGGGCTCTGCCGGACCGTTTCCCCAGCGCGCGTCTTTGGCCCGTTCGGGTGGAATATGTCAAGGGCAGAGCCTTTCCCTGGTTAGAATCGCGAAAATCGCGTGCGGCGTGGTCAGCGGTGCCGAGGATATGCTCGCTCACACGGCGAACTGACGTGACGGCGGTCGCGGGTGCGGCGGTCGCGTGCCTGCTCGCGGCCGCCACGGTTCGCGCGCAGGAACCGATCGAACCAGATCGCCCCGATGTCACCAACGGCACGCACATCGTTGACATCGGCTTGCTTCAGGTCGAGATGGGCGGGCTCTTCACGCGCCCGGCCAGGGGTCAGCACGCATTCGGGTCACCTCTGACGTTTCGCGTCGGGCTGGCGGATTCGATCGAAGCGCGCATCGGGACCGATGGCCTGGTCATGCAAAGCGACGGGGTGACGCGGCAAGTCGGCATCGGCAATACGAACGTGGGCGCGAAGCTGCGGTTGTGGGCGGATCCGGGCGGCGTGCCGGTCGTATCGATCCTGCCGACGATCAACTTTCCGACCGCGGACGCCGCAAAAGGGTTCGGCACGGGCGACCCCGATTACCTGCTCGCGGTGCTGAGCGGCACGGACATCGGCCGCCATTGGCATGCCGACGTCAACTACGGCATCGGCAGGATCGGCGCCGGCAACGGAGCGCCTCATTTCACGCAGCACCTCACGTCGCTGTCGATCAGCGCCGCTGCGACCGACAACCTGAACCCGTACGGCGAGGCGTTCTGGTTTTCGAAACAGGATCCCGACGGCGGCGCGGTCGTCGCCGTCGACGTCGGTGCGATCTACGAACTGGGACCGCGGTATGCCGTCGACGGCGGCCTGCAGGTGACGCTGACCGGATCGCACGACATCGCGGTCTTCGGTGGCATGTCCCTGGTGGTCGGTGAAATCCTCGGCGCACGCGGCCAGGCCGCGCGCGAGCGACAAACGCAGCGACGCCGCGCGCGCCGGCCGAGGGGTCGCTAATCCCGTGTACGGAGGCCACATCTTTTCCATACGTAAGGCCGCATCTTTAGCTCGTTATGCGGCCCGGAACGAGAATTTTGTACGCGCTGTGCGACCGCATAACGGGCTAGGCGCGCGAAGCG
>DASYQV010000183.1:0-14142 GCA_036005125.1 Vicinamibacterales bacterium | reverse complement strand
CGCTGCGTCAGCACCACCAGGTACAAGGCCTCCTGAATCGCTCTGACCTCGCACATGTGATCGTCGAGCACGGCATCGAGCAGTTCGCGCTCGATTCCCGGGAGCGCGGCGCGTATGGTTTCGACCGCTGCCGGTCGTCCGTCGCGGTCGAACGCGAACCGCGCATCGAGTTGGCGGACCGCGTCCACGAGCTCGCGGAACTCCGTGTCGAAGCCCGGTAGATCGTCGGCAAATGAGGTGCCGCTTGCCGGAAGCCGGGCGGCGAGCGCCTCAGCGCGCCGCGCGAGGTCGAGCGTCCGGTCGGCATCGTGTGGTTTGGCCATGGCTGTTTCAGTGAGGAAGCTGGCGATGGTTCTGGTCGGCTGGCTGGAGTACGATCAGGCCGCGGCTGGTGCGGGGCAGTCGCCGCGGAAGCGATGAGAGCATGATCAGGAAAAGCACGATGGCGACAAACGTGATGTAGCCGGTCGCAGGGTGACGCACCGGCTGGCTGAGCGCGCCAAGCGTGATCCCTTCGAGCAGTACCTGGAGCACGCGCTTCAGACGTCCGCCCTCCGGGTCGGACAGAGCGTCGAGGACGACGAAGTTCAGGACGAAGGCGGCGCCGAAGGTCACCGTGAGACTCTGCAGCACACGTACGCGATCGGGTCTGGCCGCCAGCGTGTTCAGCATCAGAATCAGGAAGTAGACGCTGAAGAGGATGCGTGGCAGCCCCGAATCCGGGGTGAGCGCCGCGAAGGTCTGCGCGCAGGCGAGAAAGAGCGCGAGCAGAACGACGAATCCATTCACATTCGCAAGCGCCGGCCGCGACTCGCTCAACAATCGGTCGGGTGCGAGTGCGCCGCTCTGAATCAGCACGCCCATCAACAGCAGCCCGAGCACCAACGCAAAAAGGGACGGAGCGTGCAGCACCGCGGGCCCGCCGATTCGCAGCCCGCCGAGCAGCGCGACCGTCAGCGCCATCACCGGCAGGTACACCGCTTCACGCGCCGGCGTCATTTGCGCTCGCGGAAAATGCGCAGCGGGTTCAAATCGGACGCGTCCCGGCGCGTGCCGCTGTCGAGCTCGACCCTCAGTTCGTCGGCCGTGTGGATCCGCAGTGTCGGATCGTCGACCACGATCCGTCCCCCGGGAGCGAGCGCGATCGCGCGGTCGATCGCCTCGATGCCTTTCCGGTACAGTTCATCGTCCTGATAGAGACGACCCCAGCCCTGCCGGTAATAGCTGTACGCGATATAGAACTGCGTGAGCGCATCCTGCTGTCCGGGATCCGCGCGCGCGAACGCGGCGCGGGCCTCACTGAACTGGTCGCGCCGGAAAAAACGCAGGCCGTCCTCGAGGGCCTGCTGGTCGACGCGGTAAGCACCCATCGCGGCAGACAGCCCGCCGGTGACTTCGGCGATCGTGGTCGGCTGTCGAGCATAAAGCCATCCGATGAGCACCGCATACGCTAAGGTGATCGCCAGCCCGGAAACCCGGACGACCGTCTCGCGCATATAAGGTCATGGTACGTGGGGCAAGTGCAGGGCGACAACGGGGCGTGGTTCAGGTCGGGGTGGGACGTTACCCCAACCAGTCAAGGGCTCTGCCGGGCTCTGCCCTTGATATCTCCCACCCCGGCGGTCCGCCGCCGGCGGACCGCGAAACCAACGCTGGCCCGTCGCGGTCGCGAGCGACCGCGACATAAAAACGCGCGTTGGGGACCCCGGTCCGGCAGAGCCCTTGGCTGGTTAGCACAGTGTCTTCTTGGCGCGCTTCGCGCGCCTAGTCCGTTATGCGGGCTCGCAATGGGGTACAAAATTCGCGTTGGCAGCCGCATAACGGCCTATTCATGATTCATGATTCTTGATTTGGATCGTGATTCACGAATCACGAATCAAGAATCGTAGCCGGTGCAGAGGCACCCGGGCAGGAGACGGTCCCAGCAGCCGCTCCCGCCCGGAGCATTCATCCTGGTGTTCTAGCTCTTGTTTTTCTGTTTTTCCCAGCTCTTGACGCCGCCGTGTTTCGCGCACGCGCCCTTCCTGGTCTTGCCCGTATATGTCGTGCCGTCCTTGCAAGTCGCCGTTATCATCGCCGGCGTGGCCTTTGTCGCTTTCGCTGCCGCCTTCTTCGTCTGCTCCGTCTTCGGCGCAACAGGCTTCGAAGTCGCCTGGGCGAATGCAGCGCCTCCGGTCGCACACATGCCGGCAACGACGAACGCCGTGATCAGTCTCTTCATTGCGGACCTCCGCCGCCGACAAATACAAATCGAGGTCCAGGGGACGCGGGTGGGCTCGCCCGTTGCAGGGCGGCGCTTCGAGGCTCGTTTTCCACGTTTAACGCCAGAGCGCGACACCGCGGCGGGCGACAATCACGCCCCACAGTGACCACTCTGCCACACTGTACGTGCCAACGCCCGTGAACATCGGCATCGTCACCGAATACTACTACCCGGTCCTGGGCGGCATCAGCGAAAACGTCCATCATGTCGCCTCGGAGCTCGTCGCGAGGGGGCATCGGGTAACGATCGTGTCCGGTGCCCCCAAGGTTGATGGTACCGCCAGCCTGGCCGTTCCGAACGGCATACCGACCGTTCGCATCGGCCGGAGCATGCGGGTGTACGGCAACGGCGCGATCGCGCACGTCGCGGTGGGTACGCATCTCGTGCGCGACCTGCGTGAGACTCTCACGGCCGGCAGGTTCGACATCCTTCAATTGCACTCGCCTCTGTTCTTCACGCTGCCGCCTCTGGCGGTCCTGCTGGGCAACTGCCCGTGCGTAGGGACGTTTCACAGCTATTTCGAGCGCAGCGTGACGTATTCGCTGTTCAAGGGCGTGCTGCAGCGGGAGTTCGTGAACCGGCTCGACGGCGTGATCGCGGTTTCTCCGAGCGTCCTGCGCGCGATGGCGCGCTACTTCGACCTGGACGGACGAATCATTCCCAACGGTGTCGACACGAACGCCTTTCACCCGGGCGCGCCGCGCCTGGCGCGCTTCGGCCCGGACAAGCAGACCCTCCTCTTCCTGGGGCGGTTCGATCCGCGGAATGGATTGCCCTTCATGCTGCGGGCGTTCGAGCTCGTCCGGCGTCGGCGGGACAATGTCCGTCTGGTGGTCGTCGGCTACGGCCCACTCGAGCCGATGTACCGGCGACAGGTCCCCGACCACCTTCGTGACGACGTGCATTTCGAGGGAGCGGCTGTGCTCGAACGGCCGTCGTACTACACGACGGCAGATATATTCTGTTCGCCTGTGGTCAATGCCTCGTTCGGCATCACGCTGCTCGAAGCCATGGCCTGCGGGACGCCGATTGTTGCCACGGACAACGTTGGTTACCGCGATCTGCTCGGGCCCGGCGAGGGTGTGCTCGTCCCTCAGGACGTGTCGCTTTTCGCCGACGCCATTCTCGATCTGCTCGGGGACGAGCAACGGCGACTGGCAGCGGCGGCAGCCGGTCGTCAGAAGGCCCTTCGATATGCGTGGCCGGTTGTCGTGACACAGTTGCTCGACTACTTCAACGAGATCCTGGCGCGCTCGTGACGACTCGCTCCGCTCGCTCAGGGCACGTCGTGGCCATTGTTGCGGTCCTCACGGCGGCAAGCGGAATCCTCGCCGCGGCGATCGCCGTCTCGACCGCAAGCGTGATTCACGGATCGGGAGCCGTGCGAGTGTGGCTGACGGCGTGGCCGATCCTGGATGCGGCGGCGCTTGTCGCGACCTTCGAGCGGCGTTCGCCACTCTGGGGCCGCATCGTGAGCCGAGGCAGGCCCCGCAGCCCGGCGATTGCCTTGACGTTCGACGATGGGCCGACCGAACCGTACACGTCGCAGATCCTCGACGTTCTTCGCGCCTTTGACGCGCGTGCCACCTTCTTCGTGCTCGGCGCCCGCGCGGCTGCAGCCCCCGCGCCGCTGACGCGGGCCGTCGCCGATGGCCACGAAGTCGGGAATCACACATGGGATCATGCGGCGCTGCCGCTTGCGACACCGGGGGTGATCCGCGCGACCATCCGACGGACCTCCGATCTGGTCGAGCGTGTCGCGGGAGTGCGGCCGCGTGTGTTTCGCGCACCCTTCGGATGGCGCAATCCGTGGCTCGGCCGGGTAGCACGCTCAGAAGGCTGCGAGCCAATCGCGTGGACGGTTGGCGTGTACGACACCGATCGTCCGGGTGCGGCGGTCATCGAGCGCCGGGTGGCCGAAGGGCTGAAGGACGGTGCGATCGTGTTACTGCACGACGGCCGGAGCTTCGACGATCATCCCGACGCCAGTCAGGTCGTCGAAGCGCTCCCCGGCATCCTCCGCGAGGCGCGTCGCCGGGGTCTGCGGCTGCTGACCGTGTCCGAGCTCCTGTCGGAGGGCGGCCAGCAGCGAAGCTCCGCCTCAAACGGCCGAGAACCATGCGGCGAATAGGCTCCGCTCTGCTGCCGCACAGTGTCTCTTGGCCCCGCTCCCACCCCACCGCGCAAAAACCGCGCGGCGCGGACGCCGGCTGCGCGGGGCTTCGACATCTCCTCAGGCCAAGCGAAAAATCTGCTTCATTCGCCACGGTCTTGGCCTTAGGAGATGTTTAGAACGTACGGTGTCCGGCTTGCGTTGCTGGCGCTGGTCCTCGCCGCGCTGCTGTTGACGCTGTCGCGTCTCGACTTCGCAGCTATTCGCAGGGCCGTCGTACACATGTCGGTGGGATGGGCCGCGCTCGCCGCCGCGGTCAACCTGCTGGGCGTCGCGGTGGATGCATCCCGCTGGCGAATGATAATTTCCGCGATTCGCGGCATGCCGTTGTCGAGCGTTCTTCAGGCACAGGTCGTCGGCATCGCCGCCAACATCATCGTCCCGTTCAAGCTCGGCGAAGGGGCACGGGCGTTTGCACTCGCCGTACGCGAGGGTGTGCCCACGGCGACGGTGCTGACGACGGTCCTGCTGGATCGTGTCATCGACGCCGCGACTCTTCCGCTGTTCGTGGCGCTCACGAGCGCGCTGGTGCCTCTGCCTCCTTCCGTGCTGCGGTATCGACGCTGGATGGTGGTGGGCCTCCTCATCGTCGCCGCCGCTCTCGCCGGCGCGCGATGGTGGATTCTCCGGAGGCGCGCCCGCGCCATCGACCTCGAGCATCCGACCGGCAGCACGCTCGACAGAATCGCCGACGGCCTCCGTGTGCTCGACCATCGACACCGCCTCGCATCGACGCTTGCCATCGCCCTGGCCGCGTGGTCGATACGCGCCGTGATCGTCTGGTGCATGTTTCGAGCATTCAGCCTGAACCTGCCGGTTTCTGCCGCTGTTGGCGTGCTGGCGCTCCTGAACATCGGCATCGCCGTCGTCGCCACGCCCGGCAACGTCGGGACGTTCGAGCTGGCATCGGCGGGCGCCCTCGCACTGTGGGACGTTCCGGCCGAGACCGGTATGAGCCTCGGCGTCACGATGCACGCCCTCGAGGTGATCCCGCCGGCCTCGCTTGGCGTTGTCGCGATTCTGTCGCATCGCGGGGCGCTGCCGCCGCCTGATGAAGGAGGCAGGAGTTAGAAGCCAGGAGTCAGAGTGAATCGTGACTCATTCATGATTCATGATTCGAACTACGAGCTGAATCAAGAATCAAGAATCAAGAATCAAGAATCAAGAATCAAGAATGAAGCACGCTCGCCGTCAGAAGCGTGACATCATCCGGCTGCGGACGTCCGGCAAGGCGCGTGTGCACGTCGCCCAGAATCGAATCGAGCAGCGGCGCGCCGCCGTGAGGGTTTCGTGCGATGGCGATCTCGAGCGGGTCGCGGGCGCAGCCGTCAGCGTTGGACATCACCTCCGACACACCGTCCGTATACATCAGCACACGATCGCCTGCCTCAATCGACACCGTCTCGACTTCCCACCGCGACCCGGACAACACGGCGGAGATCAGCGGTCCGGTGCTGCCGAGCCACACCGGATCGCGCGCGTCGCCCCACAGGACGCTCGGCGGGTGGCCGGCATTGACGTACCGCAGCCGGCCCTCCTCGGGCGCGACGAGCGCCGCGAACAGCGTGACGAACCGTTCGGGACCGAACGCTGTCAAGTCGCTCCAGACGCGCTGGACGACGGCGAGAGGCTCGTACTCGTTGGCGCGTGACGCGTGAAACGCGCTTTTGACGACGCCGGTCAGCATCGCGGCCGACACGCCGTGGCCGGACACGTCGGCGACGAGGAGCGCCGTGCGTCCGGATTCGACCGCCGCGTAATCGTACAGATCGCCGCCAAGCCCCGAGTACGGGCCGTAGCGGCAACAGATCGCCACCCGATTCACGATTGCGCTGCGCTCGGGCAGCAGACTCTGCTGGAATGCGCGCGCTTCGGCGATTTCTGTTTCGAGCCGCTGCAGGTGGCGGCGATGCTGCTCGCGACGCCACCGCAGCTCGAGGCACCGCTCGACCAGCGTCTTCAGAACTTCGCGATCGAACGGCTTCTGAATGAAATAGAACGCCGGGCTGCGGATGGCTCGGACCAGCTTCTCGTCCAGGTCATCGAGGCTGCCGGTCATCAGGATGATGTCCAGCTCCGGAAAGCGTGCCTTCAGCCGCGTCATCAGCTCGAAGCCATCCATCTCGGGCATCCGGATGTCGACAATTGCCAGCTCCGGATTGAAATCGGCGGCCACCGACACCGCGTCCATGGACGAGCGGCTGCCGACGACGTGGTACTCGTCGCCGAGCACGCGCTCGACCGCGCGAAGCATGCCCGGCTCGTCGTCCACGACAAGAATCCGTGATGTTTTCATGACGGCTGTGCGTGCTGCTGCTGCGACGCCTGCGGGACCACGATGTCGACACGCGTCCCTCTGCCGGGCTCGCTCTGGATCGAGAGGGTGCCTCCGATCTCCCAGAGTATCGAGCGGCAGATAGAGAGGCCCAGGCCGTTGCCATGGGGCTTGGTCGTGAAGAACGGCTCCATGACCCGCGGCAGATCCTGTGGCGGAATCCCGCGTCCGGTATCCGCGATCGAGATTTCCACGACGCCGTCCGAGGATCGCACGCTGACGGTGATGCTGCCGCCATGCGGCGTGGCCTCTCGCGCGTTGGTGAGCAGGTTGAGGAATACCTGCTCGAGGTCGCTCTGCCCGCAGGCGACGCCCGGAACGTCGTCCGGAATGTCGACGGCGAGCTCGATGCCTCTCCGGCCCATCCCGTACTTGAGGATGGCGGAGACTGTTTCGACGGCCGGCCGCACGTGTCCGTGCCGACTTCGTCGCGCCGAGCCTCTCGAGAACGAGAGCATCCCGCCGAAAATCCGGCGGCACACCTGAAGCGACTTCTGAACCTGCTCGAGATCTTCCCGCAGCACGGCGGGCTCGAGCACTCCGCCCCTGAGCTCTTCCTGCATCTGCTGGACGAGCGGCAGCATCGAGCCGAGCGCGTTGTTCACGTCGTGCGATACGCTGCGGGCGAGCTCCGCCATTGCATGTTTCCGCTCGGCGGTCAACACGCGTGCTCGAAGCGATTCGGTACGATGCAGGTTCTGTATGGCAACCGCCGCCTGCGACCTGAACTGCTCGACCAGTTCCGCGTCGTACGGCTTCAATTGTCCGGGATATCGCGCGGCAATCTTCAGCACGCCGACAAGGCCGTCTCGTGTGACGAGCGGAGCGCACAGCATCGACGCTTCGCGCAGGTTCTCTCCGTCGGTCGCGTCACCGATGTTGTAGTCGAGCAGGTTCGCGAGCGCGGCTGGTCGACCGTTCCATTCCTGCCAGACATCAGCGTATCGATCGAAGCCGTACACCTGTTCCGAATGCAGCATGACCGCCGCGGCGTCCGTAATCGGAAGCCGGAGGCCAATCCGCTGGCTTTTCGCCTTGGTCCACGCTATCTGTTCCGCGACCAGCCGCAACGCGGAGTCGCCTTCGTCGCGGATCAGCACCGCGGACGAGTGATCGTACTGTGTCAGCGACCGGAGGCCATCCAGGATCTGGTAGAAGAGATCCTTCGGATCGATCTGCTCCATGATCTTCCGGTCGATTCGATCGCGCACACCGACCATGCGTTCGTGGTGGATGCGCTGAATGGCCTCCGACAACGCCTCGGCGATGCGTCCGAGCAGCCGCTTGTCATGCAGATCGTAAGGAAGTCCCGGCCGGCTCAGCGCGATCGCGCCCCAGGGGCCCCGGCGCCCCCGCAAAGGCGCAACGAGCATGTCGCGCGGAACGGGCGGACGCGTGTTTCGAATGAAACCGGTCAGCACGTCCAGATTCCAGCGGCCTCCCTTCGGGAGCGTGAAGAGCACCTCGGCCTCGGGCGCCCCGGGCTGAAGGACCGCGACGCAGCCGTGCGTCGCTTGAAAGAACTCGCGGGTATCGCGAAGGCCGTGGCGAAGGGCCTTCCGCGGCTCCCTTACATTTTTCAAGTGCCCACCCAGGGCGTCGAGGAATTTGAAAGCGGCGAGCTCGCGATCTGACGGCAGCATGGTCTGGCGGGGACGGCGCTGGTTTCCGCCCTGGCGCATCAGGATCATCTCTGGGCGTGCCATGGTCAAGTCCGTCGGCGTATAGTTACGCAGTTGATTGCTTGATTGCAGGCTCAAACGGGCTCAGGACGCCGCCTGCTTCCAGCGCGGCAGAGCGCAGGGAGGCGATGATGCGCAGATTTGTCGGCTTTGTCGTTCTTGCGATGGTGCCGCTCGGGGCCGCCGTCGCGCTTCGAGCGGCCAATGACCCCCCGGCATGGGCGTATGCGATTCCGCCGGCTCCTCCGCCAGGCACTTCGGCCCCAGCCCCCGCGGTCCCGGACCCGACATTGAGGCAGATACCGGGCAGCACGCTGAGCTTCCCGGCGGCGCAGATTCGCGACGCGTTCGGACCTGCCGACTGGTTCCCCGGCGACCATCCTGCAATGCCCGACGTGGTGGCGAAGGGTCGCCGGCCGGATGTTCGCGCCTGCGGCTTGTGCCATTACCCCAATGGCAAAGGGCGTCCCGAGAATGCGGGCGTGTCGGGCCTGCCCGTCGCGTACTTCATCCAGCAGATGCACGATTTCAGGAACGACCTCCGGAAGAGCGCCGAGCCTCGGAAGGGCAACACGAACGTCATGATCACCATCGCGAAGGGCATGAGCGAGGAGGAAATCAAGGCGGCGGCCGAGTATTTCGGCTCGATGAAGTGGACGCCATGGATCAGGGTCGTCGAGAGCCAGAAGGTACCGAAAACGCGGATCCAGGGAGGGATGTACCTGCGGCTGGAAGGAAACGAGACCGAGCCGCTTGGGAACCGGATCATCGAGACGCCGGAGCATGTCGAGCGCACCGAGATGCTTCGCGACCCGCGTTCAGGCTTCGTCGCCTACGTGCCGCCGGGGAGCATCAAGAAAGGTGAAGCGCTGGTGACAAAGGGCGGCAACGGGAGGACGGTCGAATGCGGCGCGTGCCATGGCGCGGACCTGAAGGGGCTCGGTCCGGTACCGGGCATCGCGGGTCGCTCGCCGAGCTACATCGTGCGCCAGATGTATGACATGCAGGCTGGAGCGCGTCGCGGCGTGTGGACGGATCTGATGAAGCAGGTCGTCGCGAAGCTCACCGACGAGGATTTCGTATCGATCGCGGCGTACGTCTCTTCCCGAAACCCGTAGGCAACCCTGATGCCTGAGACCGCCCTGATGCCTGATGCCTGATCACTGATCCCTGATCCCTGATGCCTGAGACAGCCCTGATACCTGATGCCTGATCCCTGATGCCTGAGACAGCCCTGATGCCTGATGCCTGATCCCTGATGCCTACAGCAATGTACCCCGCAGCAGCACCAACGCGACCGTGAAATAGATGATGAGTCCCGTGACATCAACCAGCGTCGCCACGAATGGGGCGGACGACGTGGCTGGATCGAAGCCCAGACGTCGCAGCAGGAACGGGAGGAGCGAGCCGATCAACGTGCCCCACAGCACGATGCCGATGAGGGCGGTCCCGACCGTCAGTCCGACGAGCAGCCAGTGCGGGCCGTAGATGTCGGAGAATGCCGACCAGATCGTGATCCGCAGGAACCCGATAATCCCCAGAATCGCGCCGAGCGCCAGTCCCGCGAGGATTTCGCGCCGCATCACGCGCCACCAGTCGCGGAGGCCGACCTCGCCGAGCGCGAGGGCGCGGATGACCAGCGTCGACGCCTGTGACCCGGAGTTGCCGCCGCTCGAGATGATGAGCGGCACGAACAACGCCAGCACCACGGCGCGCGCGATCTCCGCTTCGAACACCCCCATGGCGGTCGCGGTCAGCATTTCACCGAGGAACAGTGCCGTCAGCCAGCCGGCGCGCTTTTGAATCATCCGGCCCATCGTGATCTGCATGTACGGCTCGTCGAGGGCCTCCGAACCGCCGATGCGCTGGATCTCCTTGGTCGCGGTCGCCTCCGCCACGTCGAGCACGTCGTCGATCGTCACGATCCCGATCAGCATGCCGGCCGTGTCGGTGACGGGGAGCGCCGTGCGATCGTACTTCCGGAACGCTGCCACCGCCGTCTGCTGATCGTCGGTCGCCGTCAGCGCGACGAACCGCCGGTCCATCAGGTCGTCGACGTGCTTGTCGAGCGGCGTCAGCAGGAACTCCCGGATGCGGATGTCGTCGACGAGGCGTCCCTGATCGTCGACCACGTAGATCACGTTGAGCGTTTCGCTGTCCTGCCCGTGTTCGCGGATGTAGTCGAGCACCTCCCGGACCGTCCAGCCTTCCCGGACGGCCACGTAGTTCGGCGTCATCAGGCGGCCGATCGACCCCTCGGGATATCCGAGCAGCGTCAGCGCGACCGCGCGTTCCGATGGCGACAGCAGCGCGAGAAGCTGGCGTGTGGCCGTGGCCGGCAGCTCCTCGAGGAACATCGTGCGATCGTCGGGGGCCATGTTGCTGAGGAGCGCCGCGACATCCTCCTGCGCCATCGCCTTGAGAAGGGTTTCCTGCGCCTCGGGCGACAGGTACTCGAAGACGGCCGCGGCGTCCTTGCGCGGAAGCACGCGGAAGAAAACGACCTCGTCTTCGACCGACATGTCGGTCAGCAGCGTGGCCAGGTCGGCGGCGTCCCGATTGCGCACCATGTCGCGCAGCCTCGGGAAGTCCCGCGCCCGGATGACAGCTGCAAGTTCGTCGGCCGGGCGCGCGATGTGGCGGATGGTCGCCAGCGCATCGTCGCGTCCGGCACCGGAGAGTTGTTGCTCCATCTGTGTCAAAGCCGCTCGAACGACGTCATGATGGTGGACCTGCGGCCCGACGGCCTTGACGGCGTCGAGCCACAGCCGGTGGATGAGATCGAGGTCGCCCGGCGTGAGCGACGGCAGGTGGGCGCCGATCTGGTAGATATCCGCGCGCCCGCTGCCATGATGAATCACCAGGCGGAACGTGGCGCCCTCGGGACGTTCGGCGCGTTCCCACGATTCGCCCAGTCGGCGGGCCTGTTCGTCGGCCGTGAGCGTGGATGATTCGCCCGCGTACAATTCCGACGAGCCGAGGCGTATCACCGTCGCGGTGATGGCATCGAAGATGTCGTTTGCCGGCACGATGAGCAGCCGAACCGGCCGGCTGTATCGTTCGGCAACGACCACCACGCGCGACAGCAGCGCCCGTTCTGCGTGCGTCGGACTGGCATCGGCCGAGCTGCCTTCGTCTCCGTCAATCCCCAGCAGACGGACGGTCATGACGACGATGTCGCGATCGCGCGGCGTCTGCAGCGCGGCGGTGAGGTGCGTCAAGGCGTGCGGGTTACGCACGGGGACGAGCACGTTGCCTCGACGGACGTCGACCTGTCCGAGGGATACGTCGCTCGATGGCAGAACCTCGAGCACGTCGGGCCCTTCGGCGGGATCGCGCTCCGTGACCCGGCGCGCGGGGGAAAAGAGCAGCGTCAGCGAACTCACCAGCGCGGCCGTGGTCACCGAGGCGATGTTGCCTGCGGTGAACATGACCGCGAGGGCAGACGCCACGACCAGCGCGGCCGCGAGCAGTCCCACCGGGATTTCGCGTCCTCCCGCGCGGAGGTTGAACGGCGTCTTGAATGGCCGCGGCCCCGGCCGCGTCGTGCGCAGCCGGGCGATCGCGAACAGCTTGAACACTGATCGGAAGCCGACGGCGGCGGCATACGCGTATGCCAGCCACAGAATCCGACTGCCACCGGCGAGCATGACAAGAATCGTGGCGCCTGCGGCAACGTCGATCGCCCGCGCGGGCGTCCCGAACTTGGGATGGATCGAGGTCAATCCGTCCGGCAGCGCCCGCTGCGCCGCCATCCGGCGCAGCAGCTGTTCCGCATCGGCAAGCCCGTGGTGCACGGCAGGAATGAGGACGAGCAACGCCGCAGCCGCCACGGCCAGGGCGGCCAGGTCGTGCATCCACCACGGCGCGGTCAGCATCGTCGCGAGCCCCACGAGCGGGGTATTCACCCATCGCGCAGCCTCTGTGCCTGGCAACAGCACGCTGAAGGCGAACGCCGGCACGGCAATCGCGACGAACGCGAACAGCACAAGCAGGAGGCTCACGCGCTTCAGCGCGTGCACGCGTGGTTGCGGGAACTCGTGCGCGGCGCTCGCCAGCGCCCCGCCTCCGCCGAGGACGGGCAGTGCGACCGCCAGGCCCAGGAGGCCCACGCGAATATTGTCGGACGTCGAACCCGAGGCTGCCGGGAACGGAACCTCGCGCTGCTCGCTCACGACGAGCGCGCTGATCGCGGCACAAACCGCCATCGTCACGAGAATGCCGGCGCCTATCCAAACGCCGGAGGCGAGAAGTTCCCGCCGGAACCCATAGCCCAACCGGGCGCGGATCCAGAGCACGCCGAGCACCATGACGGCCGCGCCGGCCGCAAGATCTTCGATCGTGAGACGCGCGGGGAGAGGATTGGTGCCGGCGAGTGCCGCGCCCACGCTGGCCGCATACTGACCGGCCAGCGCCGGCGCCAGGGCACACAGAATGAGCCGCTCGACGAGGACGACCGCCGCCGCGATGCTCCCGCCCCAGGGTCCGAAAGCCGCCTCGCCGCGTCCGACAAGACCGCCCGGCACGAAGAGCGCCCAGCTTTCGATGTCGACCACGCGCGCCAGCGCGCTCAGCAGGCAGGCGGCTGCGACGCAGAAGGGCGCCAGTGGCCCCACCGTCGCGTGCGTCACGCCGATCACGGCGAAGGCGCCGATGCCCAACTCGGTCATCGTCGGCGCAGCGGCCGTCCAGCCCGACATGAATGACACGAGCGCGGTCGTCGAGAAGACAACGCGCACGCGGCGAGCCGGTCTGGCGACTGCAGGCATCTCAGTCCGAATTATGGCAGGCCTGTCCAGAAATGGTTCGGGTGAGGGTTGTAGTTTCCAGAGAAGCTCGAGTACGCGGAGGTACTGCGCGTTCCAGTGACGGCCCGAGTGGAATTGCGGTCTCGTGACAGAGGATCTAAACGCGCTCGCATCTAAAGATGCGGCCTACCCACGAGGAGAGGACCCTGCCGCTTACTTCGTATCGAACCGGATGTTCAGGTACGACGTGGCCGGCTCGTATGGCCGGCAGGGCTGGGCCGACGAATCGGTCGCGTGCTGCGGGTCGACACGAAGCGCACGGCCATCAGCAGCAGGTCTCGCAGCGCGTCCTCGTGAATCCGGGACAACCGCACCAGGACGCACGGATAGTTCACGTAATGATCCTTCAGGTAGAAGGTGCCAGGATCGGCCGCGATCAGCTCGTCACGTTCGTCGAAATCGAGACGGATCGCAAGCGAGCCGGGCTCTGCCGACCTGTGCGTGGGAACACACGTGAACATCTTCCCGTGAACTTTGAGGGCCGGCGCCCCGTAGGCCGTGCCGTACTCGACGCCGGGAAACCTCATTCCGATCTCCCGCACGGTGTCGAAGGTGATCTTTTTCGTGGCCATCGAAACCTTCCCGCTTGGGACCCGATCGAATTAAGTGGTCAACTCGCGTCGCTGATTGAACGCAGAGCGGGCGGAGTCCGCTGAGACAGTTCACGCAGAGAACGCCGAGCTGCGGAGATGCGCAGAGACTGGCCACCATTCCGCCGCCGGTGGGTGCCGGCCGCCTGGCGTCCGGCACATCGATCGAGAGGCAGCACGGAAACACAAGCGGCTTCGGCGTGTTTCTCCGTTTGTGTTTCCGTGCTGCCTCTCGATCGATGCCGCGCGCAGCGCGTCCCACCGGCGTGGGTGTGCGTGGCATTTCTCTCT
>DASYQV010000182.1:0-26424 GCA_036005125.1 Vicinamibacterales bacterium | reverse complement strand
TTGCGATACGGAGGTCGAGTGAAACGGACGGCGGGGAACCCGGATCGCACGGGTGTACGCCCGGATTCTTGACCGCACCAGCCTCGTGCTCTATGCTCTCGTGGCACCGGACGTCAGGGAGGTTGTCATGCGAAGAGTGTTCGTGACAGCGGTGGCGGCACTGTTCATTGTCTCGATGAGCGCCGCTCCTCGGGCTCAGGAACCGACGATCAAGATCCAGGGGCAACTCGTCGAGATGTCCTGCCTGACGAAGCTCGGTGCGGGCAAGGCTCTGGACGATTCGCATCTGACATGCGCCCGGGAATGCGCGAGCAAGGGGAACGCGCTGGGGATATTCACCGAAGACGATGGCGTCTACAGGATCACGGGCGACTGGGCGACGAAGAACCGGGCCAAGCTCGTGGCGCTGCTCGGTAAGCAGGTGACGGGCACCGGTCTTCGCGTTCGCGGCGCCGACTATTCGAAGATTATCGATCTCGCCTCGGTGACGCAGGGTAAGCCCAAAGACGAATGAGAGCATGTGTTTGGTCGCCCGAAGCCTTCGCGCCTTCGCGTGAAGCTTCGGCGGACGCCCTCCGGAGTGGCCAACGTCGAGTCGCAGCGACCCGATGTTGGCCTCCGCATCCGCCTCAGTTGATCCGGCCCCGCCGCACTCGCTTCTGAACGCTGCGCCCACCCGCCACGGCTGACCTGCACGTCCGCGCACGATCGCCCCAGCCTTGAGCCGATCCGTAAGTAGCTGACACACAAACGGTTGTGTCTATTCCGGCACAGGTCCGCTGGAATAGCTGTTGCTACTTACGTTGGTGGGAAGAGACGCGATCGGACAATTAGGAGGAGTAGGAGTGAGATTTATGCTGAGCAAAGCTGCGACCTCGGCGTGCGCGCTCGCCTTGCTGGTACTGGTGAGCTCCGCCGCGTACGCGCAGGTGCCTTTCGACAAACGTACGACTTTCACGTTCAACCGGACCGTCCAGTTGCCTGGAGTCCAGCTTCCGCCGGGAGAGTACATCTTCCGCCTTGCGGATCCCGAGACCAGCCGGAAAGTCGTGCAGGTTCTCAGTGCTAATCGCAACGAAGTGTACGCGATGCTGCACACCATCCCGCGTCAACGCGCGGAGGCTCCGGACAAGCCTGAAATAAGCTTCATGGAGACGGCAGCCGGCGTGCCGCCCGCGATCCAGACGTGGTGGTACCAGGGCGAGCGAACAGGCCGTGAGTTCATGTATTCCCGGGAGGAGCAGGCTCGAATCGCGACCGCCATTGCCCCGGCGCAGCCGGTGATCACCTACGCGGGGAACGAGGCGAGCGAAGCGGTCGTCGCTGAAGCGACCCCGAATGAGAGCCTTCTCGGTGTGGAAGGCCAGAACAACGTGGCGCTGGACAGCCAATCTGCCGAGGCGAACGTAGAGAACCCCGAAGCGATCGCAAGCAAGCCCGAGGCGAACGTCGAGAACCCCGAGGCCGTTGCGAGCAACGCGGAGCAGAGTTCACGCAACCGCGAAGCAGGGGCTGTTGGAACCTCCGGCACCCAGCAGGCGAGTAACGAGCTGCCGCGGACGGCCGGCGAGCTGCCGCTCGTGGGATTGATTGGGCTCCTTGCTCTCAGCAGCGGTCTCGGTCTCCGACGTCTGGCGCGCGCGCGGATGTAAATTCGGCGTGTCTGTACAACGATAGGGCGGGCCCCGGTGGGCCCGCCCTCAGTGCGGCCGACAGATTCACGCGATCGTGGTGGCGTGGGATCACATGTGGATTGCCTCGCCACAAGGCGTTTCCTGTCGGCTACCTCCCTCGATCGAACCTCATATAAACAAAATCGTCGCTCACCAGAACCTGAAGCTACGAATATGTCGGGATGGGGGGTGGATTCCGCTCCCTCATCGGTCGACGCGAACGACCTTCCCGTCCTGCGTCCAGCGCAGAAACGCGCTGCCAACGAGCGCGTTGATTACATGCTGACTCGTCGTGTGATCGAGACCCCAGAGGCGGCACGCCTGGGGCAATGTCAAACGCAGGCCGGGCATCTCGAGGAACTCGCTCCGCACACGATCGACGAGTCTGTGTAATTCCATCTGCGCGCTCCGTTACATCACGCGGGTAATACCCGCACATCACCTGTTCGGGGACTGACCTGATGGGGACGAGACCGATGAACACCTTAGCAAGAGACGCGCCAGGGCGCCATCGGGCCCATGCGCGGAGCACTCTGAGTCTTTCCTGGGGAATCAGGGGAGCTTCGGCGAACTGCCGCTCCGGACGTCGCGCATAACGAGCGACAACGTTGTAGGAAAAAACGCATTCCGCCTACAACAATGTTCGGCGACGTTGATCCAACATCCCCCTTTTTCGAGCAATTCTCACCGCGCTGAAGGCAATCTTCTTGCTCAATGCCCGGGCACCTTCCAACAACGAATGTGAGGAGGGACGTGGCCACCACCCAAGAAGGCTCCTTTCTTTGGACGCTCGAAGAGATCAGCCGGTTGGTGTCGCAGAGCGGAAACGCTTCGGAAACACTGACGAACATCGTGCACCTGATCCAGCGCCGGTTCGCAACCGACGTCTGCTCTGTGTACCTGCTCGAACCGGATCGCGCCAACCTGGTACTGGCGGCCACGATCGGCCTGCGGCCCGAAAGCGTCGGCCGCGTTCGCATGCGGCTTACCGAGGGGCTCGCGGGCCTGGTCGCCGAGCAGTTACGGCCGCAGGTCGTTGCCGACGCGACGACCCATCCGCGGTTCAAGTACTTCCGCGAGGCGGGTGAAGACGCCTATCACTCGTTCCTCGGCGTTCCGATCGTCGACCGCGGGCTGCTGCAGGGCGTGCTCGTCGTGCAGACCGAGGAGCCTCGCGTGTTCAGCCAGGACGACGTTCGAATGCTCGTGATGGCCGGGGCGCAACTGGCGCCGATTGTGAGCGAAGCGCGCACGCTCGGGCAGTTCGTGGCGCCCGCGCACCAGCGGCTGTGCGCCCTGGCGCAGAACCTCTGGTGGAGCTGGGACACCGAGACGACAAGCCTGTTCCGCGAGCTCGATCCCGTGCGGTGGCGTGAGTTCGACAATAATCCGGTCGCGCTCCTTCAGCAGATCCCGATCGACCGTCTCGAGGAGCGCGCGTCGCAGCTCGCCTTGCACAGCCGCATCAACTACGCCTACCGGCGGATGCACGAGTACCTGAACTCCAAGCACACCTGGGGCGCGCGTCACGCCGGCGTGTTGTGGGCCCGGCCCGTCGCGTACTTTTCGGCCGAGTTCGGGCTCCACGAGTCGATTCCGATCTACTCGGGTGGTCTGGGAATCCTTGCCGGAGACCACATCAAGAGCGCGTCGGATCTGGGGATTCCGCTCGTCGGCGTGGGCCTGTATTACGACCAGGGCTACTTCCGGCAGCGGCTCGACCGGGACGGCTGGCAGCATGAGGATTACATCGACGTCAACAGCCGGCTCCTCCCGATTCAGCCGGCGACGCGCAACGGCGATCCGATCATGGTTGCGATCGAGACGCGCACCGGCACGATTGCCGCGCGGGTGTGGAGACTAGCGGTCGGGCGGAATACGCTCGTGCTGCTCGACTCGAACGTGGACGGCAACCAGCCCGAGGACCGCGAGCTGACGGCGCGGCTCTACGGCGGCGACCACCGCGTCCGCATTCGTCAGGAGCTGCTTCTCGGGGTGGGCGGCGTGCGGGCGCTCGCGGCCCTGGGGATCTCTCCCGGGGTCGTGCATCTGAACGAAGGGCACAGCGCGTTTGCCGCGCTCGAGCTCGTGCGGCGCCGCATGGGGCTCGAAGGCATCGGCGCGCTCGAAGCGATTCGTCGCGTTGCCTCACATGTGGTGTTCACGACCCACACGCCGGTGCCCGCGGGACACGATCGGTTCTCGCCGGAACTGGTCGACGAGCACCTGGGGCCGCTCCGCGAATCGCTCGGCCTGCGGCACGATGAGTTCATGGGGCTCGGACGTCTCAACCCGGGGGACAGCCGCGAAGGGTTCTGCATGACCGTGCTGGCGCTCAAGCTGTCGCGCCGCGCCAACGCGGTCTCGGCGGTTCACGGGCAGGTCTCGCGCGCGATGTGGAGCGCGCTGTTTCCGGGCTACCGCGAAGAGCACGTGCCGATTGGCCACATTACCAACGGCGTCCACGTGCTGACCTGGCTGGCGCCGCAGATGCGCCAGGTCTACGACCGGCACCTCGGGCCGGACTGGCCCGCACGCGCCGGAGACCCGGGCCTCTGGGAAGCGATCGAGAACGTCGACGACGGCGAGCTCTGGGAAACGCACCAGGCGCTCAAGACGGAGTTGATCGAGGGTGCCCGGCGGCGCGCCGTGCGTCACGCGGAGCGACGCGGTGAGTCGCCGGAGCTCATCGCCCAGTTGCGCCGCGCCTTGAGCCTCGACGCGCTGACCATCGGCTTTGCGCGACGCTTTGCCACCTACAAGCGCGCGAATCTGATCCTGCAGCAGGTCGACGTGCTGGCCTCGCTCGTCAACCATCCGCAGATGCCGGTGCAGTTCGTCTTCGCCGGAAAGTCGCACCCCGACGATCGACCGGGCAAGGAGATCCTGCAGGAGATCGCGCGGCTCATGCGCGACCCCAGGTTTGCGGGCAAGATGCTGTTCATCGAAGACTACGACATCAGCGTCGGCCGGCATCTCGTGCAGGGCGTCGATCTGTGGATCAACAATCCGCGGCGTCCGCTCGAGGCCTGCGGCACGAGCGGCCAGAAGGTCGTGTTGAATGGCGGGTTGAACCTGTCGACCCTCGACGGCTGGTGGGCCGAAGCCTACGACGGGTTGAACGGCTTTGCGATCGGGATGGGCGAGACCCATACGTCGACGGATCTGCACGACTACCGCGACGGCGAGGCGCTGCTCGCGGCGCTTCGCGACGAGGTGATTCCGCTCTACTATGATCGCGATCGCGACGGCCTGCCCCGTGAGTGGATCGCGCGGATCAAACGTGCCATTCGCACGCTCGGCTGGCGCTTCAGCGCCGATCGAATGGTCAGGGATTACGTCCTGACGTCCTACATACCCGCCGCCGGCGGCACCACCACCGACGTGAGTCGTTTCTGAGAACCCGGGTCAGCTGTCATTCGTAGGCCGGGTCTTCAGAGCCTGTGAATTAATCGAAGGTCCCAAAGCGTACGGCGGTTCAAGCGAGCTCTCCCGCCTGACCGCCGTCCGACCTTGGCCCCATCCTGCCGCCCCTGCAGATTTTTATAGACAACTTAGTCTATCGGTATGGTAGAGTATCGCCGGTGCTGTCGAGGAAGTCGAAATACGGTTTGAAGGCGCTGCTGGTGCTCGCCCGGGAAGCGGGCCACGGGCCCGTGCTCATCTCGGAGCTCGCGGCTCGCGAGGCGATTCCGAAGAAGTTTCTCGAGGCGATCCTGCTGGAGCTGAAGCGTCACGGCATCGTCGAGAGCAAGAAAGGTCACGGCGGCGGCTATTTTCTGCGGAGGCCGCCGACCGAAGTCACCTTCGGCGAAGTGATTCGTGTTCTCGAGGGGCCGCTGGCTCTCGTGCCGTGTGTCAGCCAGACCGCCTATATGCGGTGCTCGGAGTGCGTCGATGAAGCAACGTGTGGTGTCCGACTGGCGATGAAGGACGTACGGGATGCGACGGCCCGCATCCTCGATCACACGACGCTGGCGGACATCAACGCGCAGGTCACGCAGGGGCGACGCACCACTGTTCGACGGGCACGCGGACATTAACCATATGAACGAGGATCGCAACCCGCATCACTTGACCTGTCGTCGCGCCCGTCCCGCGCACGCCACGTGTCGCTGCGTGTGTATCGGGCCGACGCTGGCGAGGGGCGACCCTCGATCCTCTCCTTTCCAGTCGATCGGCTAACCCCGGTTCATTCAAGGATTTCGGTTTTCGGGTCGCCTCCGGCGCAGGCGCGCGAGATCCCAGTGCGAGGAGAGCCTGAAATGGTGTTCCAACGAGTAGCACGAGTGATGGCCATGACCGTAACGATCGCGCTCCTGCCGATCCTCGTCCTTGCGCAGAGCGGTACGAGCACGATCGCTGGGGTGGTCAAGGATTCGAGTGGCGCTGCCGTTCCCGGCGCGCAGGTCAGGATCGTGAACGAGGAGACGAACGTCACCGTTGACAGCATCACGAACGAGGCGGGGTTGTACCGCGTAGGCGCCCTCGTTCCCGCCAGATACCGCGTCGAGGTTGAGCTCATGGGATTTGAACCTGTGAGCCGGCGTCCAATCACCCTCGAAGTGGGTCAGATGCTCGCGGTCGACGTGACGCTCAACGTGGCAGGGCAGACAGAAAGCGTGCAGGTGGTCGCCGGGTTCGTGCCGCTCGTGGAGTCTCAAAGCTCGCACGTCTCCCAGACCGTGTCGCGCGAGATGATCGCCGCGCTGCCTCTGCCGAACCGGGCGGCCTCCTCGCTGGTTACCCTGGCCCCCGGCGTCATCATGATCGACACGGGCGCTGGCACCGCCGAGAATTACCCGCTCTTCTCCGTGTCCGGTGGACGCGCGCGGAATCAGTACTTCAGCCTGGACGGCGGGAACGCGTCGAATGTGGTCGCATTGAACCGTCCGTCGCAGATTCTGACCCTGCCGGTCGATGCCATGCAGGAGTTCAAGGTCATCACGAGCAACTATTCTGCCGAGCATGGACACTCGACCGGCGGCATCATCGCGATGTCGACCCGTTCGGGCACCAACAGCTTCAGGGGAAGCGCGTTCGAGTCGCTCCGGAACGATGCGCTCGACGCGCGGAACTTCTTTGCAACCGGCAAACCCGACGTGGGCCTGAACCAGTTCGGGGGCACGCTCGGAGGGCCGATCACACGCGGAAAGACGTTCTTCTTCGCCACGTGGGAGCGGACGCGCCAGCTCGTCAGCGATCCCATTCTGTCGACCGTCCCCACGCTTGCGAACCGCAACGGTGATTTTTCGGACCTGAGGAACGCGGCAGGCCAGCCGATCGTGATCTACGACCCGGTGACCCGCCAGCCATTCGCCGGAAACGTCATTCCCGCAGATCGCCTCGATCCCGTGGCGCTCGCAGCGATGCAGTACTTTCCGCTGCCGAATCGTCAGGGGACATCGACCAATTCCGGCAATTACGTCGGGAACAACGAATCGACGCTGGATCGGGACATCATCGTCGCCAAGGTCGATCACAAGCCCACGACAAACGACCTGTTGACGGTTCGCTACTACATCAACAACGCCATTACCAATGTGACCGGCTCGTACGGGAATCCCGTCGCGGATCCTCTCTCGGATGCCACCGACGTACGCGTGCAGAACGTCACAGCCGCTCACACGCACATTTTCAACGCCAACGTCGTGAACGAGCTGCGCGTCACGTATCTGCGCCGCAGGTTCATCGATCGCCATCCCGGACTCGGAGAGAACTTCGCGGCCAGAATCGGGCTGGCAGGTGTCAGCGATCGGGCGTTCCCGGTGTTCGACATTCCCGGATATGGCCCGTCGCAATCGGCGACGGCGTCGGCCGCCACCACCAACTTCGGAACCGCCTCGCTCAGCAGTCCGACTGTCTTCCGCCTCCAGACGCCCATTACGGACAGGCAGTTCCTCGAATCAATGACATGGTCTCGCGGCAAGCACGCCTATAAGTTCGGCGGCGAATACCGGCTCGGCGCGAATGACGAGCGCCGTGATCGGGGCTCGTCGGGGAACCTGACGTTTTCGCCCCTCATTACCAGCAACCTCGGAGCCGCCGGCACCGGGAACGCGCTGGCGTCATTCCTCCTCGGAGAAGTGAACGCGGCCAGCGTGCAGGCATCGGACCTCATTCAAACCCGCGCGTCGTACGCAGCGTTGTATGCGCAGGACGACTGGCGGATGACGGAACGACTCGTGCTCAACTACGGGCTGCGATGGGAAGCCGAGTTCCCGCGATACGAGGTGAATAACAGGCAGAACTCCTTCGACCCGACGATTATCAATCCCGTGTCAGGTACGCCGGGCGTCGTGACGTTTGCGGGGATCGATGGCACACCGAAGCGCGCGTTCAAGACAGACCTGAACAACTTCGGGCCCCGGATCGGTTTTGCCTACCTGCTGAACGAGTCCGGGCGCACGGTGCTGCGGGGCGGCTCCGGGATTTTCTATGGGCCGACCATCAGCAGCTCGGTGGGCGACCAGGCCACCGCGGGGTTCTCGACGTCGGCCAACTTCGTGGTGGCGCAGGCGACGACCCAGAGCGTATTCCTCTTGCGCAACGGCTTCCCGGCGTACACGAATCCGCCGCTGACGAACGCCTTTGGCGCTGTTCCGATCGGTACGCGCCCGACCACGTCGGTCGTCTTCTTCGATCCCGAGCAGCGTGCGCCAACGTCGTATCAGACGAACCTGAACATCCAGCACGAGGCGCGCGCAGGTCTGCTGCTCGAGGCCGGGTTCATCAGCAACATCAGCCGGCGTCTGACAGCGAACGACCTCAGCATCAACCAGGTGCCGCCCGAGCTGATGGGCCCCGGAGACACGCAGCAACTGCGTCCGTTCCCCCAGTTCAGCAACGTGATCCTGCTCAATCCGTCCATCGGCAAATCCAGTTATTACGCAGGGTACGCGCGAATCCAGAAGCGATTCTCGGATGGCTTTTCGTTCCTGGCTCATTACACGCGCTCCCGCTACATGGATGACGCGGAGTCCGCGAACGAGTACGGCAGCACCGGCAGTTATATGGACGCCTACCGCCGCGATCTCGACTGGGCGAGGAGCGCGAGCGACGTACCGCACCACTTGATCATGACCGTCCTCTACGAAGTGGTGCCTTTCACCGAGAATCGGTATGTCAATGCCATCCTCGGCCACTGGCGGGTTGGCTTTCTCGAGACGCTGCAGTCAGGTCCGACGTTCACCGTTATCACGTCGGCCAATACGACCAACGCGTTTCCGGCAGGACCGCTTCGGCCGAATCTCGTCGGCGACCCGGAGCTCCCCTCGGATCAGCGAAGCCTCAGCCGCTGGTTCAACACGTCGGCATTCGTGAATCCGGCGCCGTATACGTTCGGCAATTCGCCGCGGTCGGTTCTGCGAGGACCCGGCATCGTGACCACGGACCTGACCCTCGAGAAGAGCGTCGCGCTCAAGGGCAGCACGAGGCTCGACGTCCGCGTCGAGGCGTACAACCTGCTGAATCGCGCGAACTTCAATATCCCGGGCTCCGTACTGGGCGCGGCGGACTTCGGCGTGATTACGAGCGCGCGCCCGGCGCGCACGGTGCAAATCGGGACCCGACTGAGCTTCTAACCGCGGGAGCCTTTTATGGTCGAAACGCAGGGAGCCGCGCTCGTTGTCATTACCCTCGTCGCGGCGGTCGTCAACGGGGCGCTCGGATACGGCTTTTCGTCGATCACGGTTCCAATCGCCCTGTTGTTCCTGGCCAACCGCGTGCTCAACCCCGCCCTCGTTCTCATCGAGGTGGCGCTGAACGCCTATGTCCTGTGGAACAACCGCGACGCGCTGGCCAGCGTGTCACGGCGCGTGCTGCCGATTGTCATCGGGCTCGCACCGGGCGTTGTCGTCGGCACGGCGATCGTGTCCCAGGTGAACCCCGGCTGGCTGCGGTTCGCCACGTTCATCGTGCTGCTTCCGCTGATTCTCGTGCAGGCCGCCGGGTACCGCCGGCCCATTCGATCGGAGCGGGCCGTCGGCGCCATCTTCGGGAGCGCCGTCGGCGTCCTCTACTCGGTGACCACGATCTCAGGACCGCCGCTGGCCGTCATGCTGAACAACCAGGGATACCTGAAGCGTGACTTCCGCGCCGCGCTCGGCGTCGTGCGGCTGGCCGAGTCGACGATGACGGCCATCGCGTACGCGTACGCGGGTCTGTTCACCGTGACGAGCATGGCGCTCATTCCGTGGATCGTGCCGAGCATTCTCGTCGGCGTGCCCCTTGGCGCATTCGTAATCCAACGCGTTCGCGTCGAGACATTCCGCCGGGTCTGTATGAGCTTCGACGCCTATGTGGTCGCGTTCGGCCTCTCGCGGCTCCTCGGCGAGTTGCACCTCATCGAGAGCGCTGCAGCGTACCTGGTGCTCGTCGCTGTGAGCGTGCTCGATACGTGGCTCCTGTATCGCTTCTTCTCGGCGCCGCGTGTGGATCAAGGCGTCAGAGAGGGAGAGCAGTTTTCCGGTCTGAGCGGTGGTCAGGTCTCGGTTCAGGCCGGGGTCACAGAGAACTAGCTCGGTACGTTCGAATGGATACAGATTTGTCTGCATTCTGACGGTCACCTACATCGATGTAGGTCTCAACGCGTCACCCGCCTTAGCGTCCGGCGTCTGGCCGCGGCGCATCGTCGAACCGGATTTGAGGACCGCCCTCGAAACGGCGATGGCGACCGCCTTCAATCCGTGAAAACGACATGAATGTCCGGCCCTCCAGCATGGTTCTACAGAAATGTCTATTTTCAGCAGGGAGACGCGGCGCTGAATGTCTCTGGTAACTCATTCAGCACATAGAGGTTGCCGCGATCCACGCGGCTCGATACCGGTGGTGTGCCTCTTGCTCACGCGCGTGCTTGGGACTGACAGTACCGCAGTCCACGTGCACCTATATCGCGAGGAACGCCAGAACGCGAGGGCGCCAGAGCGTCGGACGCGCACGCGGGGACGCCCTGTCGACCTCGGAAACGTCCCAGCAGAGCGCCCCGGAGATCCCTGGTCTTCGACGTGGTTCGGATTGTCGTGGAGGTCATGATGGCTATGTGTGGCAGACGCAGTGGACTTGCATGGATCGGTATATTCCCGGCGATGGTGTTGATGGCGATGTTGGCGGCGAGGCCGGTAGCGGCCCAGGAGACGGCGGAGCCGCCGAAGCCGAATAGCGGGAATGTGGCACTCACAGTCGCCACGGATCTGACGAACACCTACATGTTCCGCGGCATCCGGCAGGACGACACCAGGGTCATCGTTTGGCCCTATGCCGACGTCGGGATCACGATGTTCTCCGGCAACGGTGGCCTCAAGACCGTGACGGCCAACGTGGGCACCTGGAACAGTCTGCACACCGGCGCGACGGGGTCCAAGGGGCCGAGTGGCAAGCTCTGGTACGAGTCGGATTTCTACGCCACGATTGGGTTCGGGTTGGGTGGTGGCGTGACCTTGGGCTCAACCTACACGGCGTACACCAGTCCGAACAGCGCGTTCGGAACGGTGCGGGAAATCGCGTTCAAAGCCAGCGTGGACGACAGCAAGAAGCTGGGTAAGGCGGCTCTCAAACCGTACGGGCTGGTCGCGATCGAGCTCGACGGGCAGGCCGATGGGGGCGCGAAAGAGGGGAGGTACCTGGAGCTCGGGGTGGCGCCAGGCATCGCCGGGAAGATGGCGAGCGTCTCGTTTCCAACGAAGATCGGCCTGGGTCTGAAAAACTACTATGAAATCCCGGGGGGCGGACCCGACACGCATTTCGGATACTTCAGCGTGTCCGGTATCGTGACCGTGCCGATTTCCGGCATTCCCGCCCGGTTCGGGGGGTGGAACGTCCACGGCGGCATCGAGGTGCAAGCGCTCGGCGATGCAACCAAGGTTTTCAACGGCGGCGACAGTTCCAAGATGATCGGCCTGTTCGGCGTCGGTCTCTCCTATTAGACTGCACAAGGCGCGGGAGCTGATCGGCCCCCAGGAGACGCTGCCCTCGATATCCCGGCAGCGTCTCGTGGGGGTTCCCGCGCCCAGCCGTCGGGACGCCGATGTCGGCAACCAGAGATCGAGAGATCGACACGGAAGAAGATCGTCGGCACCTCGCTGCGCTCCTCGACGCGGCGCGGCAGGAGTTTGTCGCCGACATCGAGCGCGGCCTCGGCGCCGCCTCGGCACACGTGCGTTTCTCGGACCGCATCGACGCGCTGGTTCGCCGCATCGTTGACGCGGCACGGCCGCGCACCAGCACACCATTTGCGGTCGCCGCACTCGGTGGCTACGGTCGCCGCCTCCTCTGCCTGCACTCCGACATCGATTTGTTGATCGTCTTCGACGGCCGCATCCTTCCGGCAGAGGAGCAGTTCGTCAAGGCGATGCTGCACCCGCTCTGGGATCTGCGGCTGATGGTTGGCCACCAGGTACGGGTGCTCACCGACTTCGACGAGCTCGAGCCCGACAACCCTGAATTTCTGCTCGCGCTGCTCGACGCGCGCCTGCTCGCGGGCGATGCTGCCGTGATGGCGCAGGTGCGCGAAGGGCTTCAGCCATCGAATGGGACGTGGCGCGAGCACGTGGTCGACGCGCTCCTCTCGCTGACCGAACAGCGTCACGCGCAGTTCAACCAGACGATCTATCAACTCGAGCCGGACCTGAAAAATGCGCCGGGCGGTCTGCGCGATCTCGCCGCCGCGCGCAAGCTCGTGGCGCTCGCCGACCCGCCGGCCTCGGTCAACGGCGATGCGGAGCGGCTGGTCGGCGCGGAGGATTTTCTTCTCCGTGTCCGTTCGGTGCTCCATCTGGAGACGGGCCGGAATCTCAACACGCTGAGCCACTCGCTGCAGGAGAAGGCCGCCGAGCGTCTGGGGTGCCCGGGCGAGCAATCGCAGCAGCGCGTCGAGGCGTTGATGGGCGAGTACTTCCGCCACGCGCGAATCGTCATGCGGGCGTTGGCTCGCGCGCGCGGGCTCGGCGCCGCGAAGGTGCCTGTCCCCGCGCGCCTGCTGCCCGGCACGAACTTCGAGCTGACAGCCGCTGGTGCGGGCTTCGCCAACATGGTGCGCGCCGCGCTGGAGCCGGCATCATGGCTGCAGGTCTTCGAGCTGGCGCTGCTGGAAAATGTGCCAGTCGCACCGGCCGCGCTCGCGCTGATGGAACAGCACGGTGCCCGCTATACGGTCGCTCAGTACTTGCCGACAGCGGTCGATCGGCAACGTCTGATGCAACTGCTGCGGCCGCGTCCGGGACTTTACGCCCGCCTCTCGGAGATGCACGACTGTGGGCTGCTGTCCCGGGTGTTCCCGGAGTTCCAGGCGATTTCCTGTCGCGTGACGCGCGACTTCTATCACAAGTACACGGTGGACGAGCACACGCTGCTCACCATCCGCACGCTCGAGCGGCTGCGCGGCCCCGGGCAGCCGTCGCGCGAACGCTTCAGCACGATGCTCGGCGAGCTGCAGGCGCCGGAGCGGCTCGTGCTCGCGCTGTTGTTCCACGACGTCGGCAAGTGGAAGGTCGAGAACCACGCGGAGGAAAGCGTCCGGATGGCGCAGACCATGCTGGACCGGATGGACGCGACGGCGGACGAGCGGCAGGACGTCGAGTTCCTGATCGGACAGCACCTGCAGATGTCGCGCGTGGCGTTCCGCCGCGACACCGAGGATCCACACGTGGTGCAGCGATTCGCGCAGCTCGTCGGAACCGAAGAGCGTCTCAAGATGCTCTCTCTGATGACGCTGGCCGATATCGAGGCGGTGAGTCCCGATACGCTCACGCTCTGGAAGGAAGAGCTCCTCTGGCGTCTGTATGTAGACACCTACAGCCAGCTCACCTTCGGGTACGGCGATGAGACGATTGACCCGGGCCACGCCGCCGTGGCGAGCCTGCAAGCGAGGCGGCCGCCGGATCTCGGAGAACACGAGCTCGCCAGCTTTCTCGAAGGGTTTCCGCGGCGATATCTTGCGCGCGTCGATGCGGAGCACGTGTACCGTCACGCCCGCCTGGCGCGCGATATCCATCCCGACGAGGTCCACCTCTTTCTCGAGCCGAAGGGAGAGACCTGGGAACTCTCGGTCGTCACGCTGGACAAGCCGTACTTGTTTTCAAATATCTCCGGCGTGTTGTCCTACTTCGGCATGAACATCCTGCGCGGCAGCGCGATGACGAGCCCTGCGGGGCTGGTGCTTGATATTTTCGAGTTCACCGATCAGGAGCGGTTCTTCCAGTTCAACCCGGGGGCGACGCCGCAGGTGGAGAAGCTCCTGCAGGACGTGGTAGCGGGACGGCAGGACGTGGCCGCACTGCTCCTGCGGAAGGAAGGCAGTGTGTTGTACCGGCGCCAGCCGCAGCGTGTCGCGCCGGTCGTACACTTCGATAGCGGCCACTCGCAACGATACACGGTCATGGAAATCGTCGCGCAAGATACGCTGGGCCTGTTGTACCGGATCAGCCGTATCATTTCGCGCCAGGGGTGCGACGTGGATCTCGTGCTCATTTCGACGGAGGGAAACAAGGCCATCGACGTCTTCCATCTGACCAAGAAGAGGGCCAAGCTGTCGGAAGCCGACGAGGGCGCGCTGAAGGAGGCGCTCGAACAGATGCTGGAGGAGACTCATGAAACTCGTTAAGGCCATCATTCGCCCGAACAAGGTGGACGACGTGAAAGACGCCTTGGACAAGCTCCACGTCTCCGGGATGACCGTGAGCGAGGTGCGTGGGCACGGCCGGCAGAAAGGACACACGGCCGTTTATCGCGGCAAGGAGTACAACGTCAGTCTCCTGCCGAAAATGGAAGTCGAGGTCGTCGTGCCCGACGACATCCTCGACTCGACGATTCAGGCGATCATCGGCGCCGCGCGCACCGGCGAGATTGGGGACGGGCGTGTGTTCGTGACCGAAGTGGAGCACGCCTACCACATTCGGACCGGCGAGCGCGACGTGATCTGATTCGCCCGCAGGGCCACTGCGGATGGCCACGAAGAACACGACGAATAGCCACGAAGGACACGAAAGTCAGGAAGGAAAGCAAAAACAAAAAGCTTCGTGTTCTTCGTGACCTTCGTGGCTGACCCTTCGTGATCTTCGTGGCGCCCTTCGTGATCTTCGTGGCAAACGCTTCCGTGACCTTCGTTGGCGGCTCAAGCTTCGTCGCCTGAGTGGCCTACGTCCTGAACCGCCTCCAGTCGATCCCGTAACGTTTGACCTTGTAGTTGAAGATCCGCTCGGTCGTGCTGAGCAGGCGCGCCGCCTTGGACCTGACGCCGCGGGCCGACTTGAGCGCGTCGAGCATCAGATCCTTTTCATACGCCGAAAGCGCCTCTCTCAGCGTCAGCCGCGTGACCGTATTGGACGCTTCGCCGGTCTGCAGGCTGGGCGGAAGGTGATGTGCGTGGACCACGTGGCCGTCGCAGACGACCACCGCGCGCTCGAGGGCGTTCGCTAGCTCACGCACGTTGCCGGGCCAGTGATAGCTCATGAGCATGTCGATCGCCGGGGTCGAGATGCGCTTGACCGTCTTGCCGTGCTCGCGCGAGAACTTTTCCAGGAAGTGGTCCGCCAGCAGGGGGAGATCCGACTTCCGCTCGCGCAGCGGCGGCACGAAGATCGTGAAGACGTTCAGCCGGTAGTAAAGATCTTCGCGGAACGCGGCCGTCGTGATGGCGCGCTCGAGATCCTTGTTGGTGGCGGTGACGAGCCGAACGTTCACCCGGAGCGTGGTCGTGCCGCCCAGCCGCTCGAACTCGCGCTCCTGCACCACGCGCAGCAGCTTCACCTGCGTGCCCGAATTGAGCTCGCCGATCTCGTCCATGAAGAGGGTGCCTCCCTCCGCGAGCTCGAAGCGCCCTTTCTTCATCGATTCGGCGCCGGTAAAGGCGCCCTTCTCGTAGCCGAAGAGCTCCGACTCGATGAGGCTCTCGGGCAGCGCCGCGCAGCTCACCTTGACGAACGGCCGGTTGGCGCGGAGCGAGTTGTAGTGAATCGCGTGAGCGATCAGCTCCTTGCCGGTTCCCGATTCGCCGCGGATGAGGACGGTGGTGTTGCCGCGCGCCACCTGCGCAATCTGCTCGTAGATCTGCCGCATCGGCCCGCTCGTGCCGAGGATGTTGGAGAAGTCGTAGCGTTCGCGCAGCTCCTGCCGCAGGTGCGTGTTCTCGTCGACGAGCACCTGGCGCTCGGCCTCGATGAGGCGTTGCACCTTGATTGACTGCGAAATCATGGACGCGACGATCCGCAGGAACTTGACGTAGCGTTCGTAATCGCGATCCGGCTTGAAGGCGAGGTCGACCGAGATGACGCCGACGGCCTTGCGGTTGAAGGGGATCGGCACGCACACGTGGCCGAGCTCGTGCTCCGGCGGCTGCGGTCGGGTTGCGCCGCCGTTCAGCAGCGGTTCGCGGCTCACCTGCGGCACGACCACCGGCCGACCGCTCTCGAGAACCCGCGTCACGATCCCGGTGATGACGGGTGTCCGCAACCTCGGCCCGCGACCGTTCCCATCGTCGGTCGCCTCGACCTCGGGGCGTCCGGACGTTTCGTCGAGGAGCACCACCGCGCTCCGAAGCGCGCCGTGATGATGGCCGAGCACTTCGAGCACCCGGTGTAGCGCCGCCTTGAGGTTCAAAGTGCTCGACAACGCTTGGCTCGCCTCGAGCAGCGTCGAGAGCCGGCGGATTTCGCTGGAAGTTGGGTCGGCTACGGCTGCGGGACGGACGGAGCTCATCGGCCGGGCCCCGCGTTCGCAGCGACAGGAGTGTCAGACTGGGGCAACATAGGGACAGAATTGTCGCCCTGAGACCTGCGGCTGGTCAAGGCTGAATTAAGGTCCGCCTTGCGTACGTAGGCCGGGTCTTCAGACCCGGCGCCGCGTTGCCGTACCTGAACGGCCAGAGCCGCATCTGCGACCGGCCTGAGCCGCATCGAAAGATGCGGCCTACGTACAACGGAGGAGCAGCGAAAAACGTGCGTAAAGGCTTGTCAGAGCAGGCATCTTCGTCGTATGCTTCGCCGGTGCCGTTCCGCTTTCCCTCGGTCGCCGATCGTCTGATGCGTGTCATGTGCAGCGGCAGGTGCGCGTGTCCGTGTTGTCGGGGCGAAGTGGGTGCGACCTGGCAGATGAAATAGTCGGTTCACGGCAAGAAATACCGATAATCACCAGGACCCACACGACCAGACACGGTCGGTGGGCTTTTTTTTTACCTGTGAGCTCTGGGTTCCACCGCATGCGCATCGCCGGCGAGGTGCTTGTCCCGGGTTCGGTAGCCAATCTCGGTGGCGGCTTCGATACGCTCGCCGTGGCCGTGGATTTGTACCTGCGCGTTCGTATCGTCGAGGTGCGAGACGACGGCGGGAGCCGGCTGATCGTTAGGCGGAGCGAGCCGGCCGTCAGCGGGCAGAACCGGGTAGAGGTGGGGTTCGAAACCGTGGCACGGCGCACCGGGCGGCGTGCGCCGTCGGTGTTCGTCGAGGTCGAGAGCGACATTCCGATGGCGGCAGGTCTCGGGAGCAGCGCTGCGGCCGCCGTGGCCGGCATGCGCGTCTTCGAGCGTGTGACCTCGAACGTGCCCGAATCGGTGCTGCTCGCGGCCGCGACCGCCATCGAGGGACATGCCGATAACGCGGCTGCCGCGCTGCGCGGAGGACTTACGTCGGTTGTCGAGCAGGATGACGGCACGACGATCATTCTGGGCTGGCCCTGGCCCGACGAGCTCCGGCTGATCGTCGCGACGCCCGACACGCCGCTCGCCACGGCGACGGCGCGCGCCGCGTTGCCAGACGTCGTGTCGCGTAAGGATGCGGTGTTCAACCTGCAGCGCGTGCTCTCGCTCATGCATGCGCTGCAGAGCGGCGACTACGATTGCCTGCGGCAGGCTGTCCGGGACCGGTGGCACCAGCCCGCGCGCGCGGCGCTCGTGCCGCAGCTCGGCCCGGCGCTTGCGTTGTCGGATCCGGAGGTGTTGGGAGCGTTCCTCTCCGGTGCCGGGCCGTCGGTTGCGTTGCTTGCCCGTCGCGACTTCCCGCGCCTCGAGCGGCTGCTGCGGTCGCTGTACGATGAGGCCGGGTGCGCGGTCGTCGTCCGGACGCTGAGGGTCCAGCCTTCGTCGGATGTCACGCTGGACGCCGTGGCGACCGCGCACGGGAGAACCATATGAGTTTTGTCGCGGGATTGACGTGTCACCTGTGCGGTGCGCGGTACCCTGCCGAGGCACTGTGGGTGTGCACCGAATGCCTCGGCCCGTTGGAAGTGACCTACGATTATCCCCGAATCCGATCGGCGGTGAGCCGCCGTCTGATCGAATCGAGGCCGACGTCGCTCTGGCGGTATCTCGAGCTGCTCCCGGTTGACGAGCCGCGCACTGGTTTCCACTCCGGGTTCACTCCGCTCGTCCGCGCCACGCGGCTGGCAGACGAGCTCGGGCTCACGGAGCTGTACATCAAGGACGATTCCGTTAATCATCCGACCTTTTCCTACAAGGACCGCGTCGTCGCGGTGGCGGCGACGCGCGCGATCGACCTGGGCTTTCAGGTATTCGGGTGCGCGTCGACAGGCAATCTCGCCAACAGCGTGGCAGCGCACGCTGCGCGGCTGGGACTCCCGTGCTTCGTCTTCATCCCGCACGACCTCGAGCCCGCGAAGGTGCTGGGCGCGGCCATTTATCGGCCGCACGTCGTGGCGGTCGAGGGTAACTACGACGACGTGAACCGGCTGTGCACGCAGATCGTGGATCGATACGGCTGGGGCTTCGCGAATATCAACCTCCGCGCCTATTACGCGGAAGGCGCCAAGACGACGGGGTTCGAGATCGCCGAACAGCTCGGGTGGAAGTTTCCGCGTCACGTCGTGTCGCCGGTTGCCGGTGGAACACTACTGCCCCGGATTGCGAAGGGCTTCCGCGAGCTCCGTGAGGTCGGGCTCGTCGAGGGCGAGCTGCCGCGCATTCACGCCGCGCAGCCGTCCGGCTCGGCGCCGGTCATCCGCGCTCTCGAGTCAGGCGACGAGTTCCCCGAACCGGTGAAGCCCGTCACGATCGCCAAGTCGCTGGCGATTGGAAACCCTGCCGACGGATTCCAGGTCATCAAGACGATCAAGCAGACGGGTGGAACCGGCGCCATGGTGTCGGACGAGGAGATTCTGGATGCCATCGAGCTGCTCGCGCGGACCGAAGGCATCTTCACCGAGCCGGCGGGTGGAACCACGCTGGCCGCCACGCGGGCGCTGATCGCGCGCGGTGTCATCGGCCGCAACGACTCGGTGGTCGTGTGCGTGACAGGAAACGGGTACAAGACCGCCGAGGTGATGCAGGATCGTATGCTGAAGCCGACGTTGGTCGGCCGAAGCCTCGCAGAGTTCGAGCGTGTGATCGGATCGCAGGTCGACACATCGTCGGTCGCGCGTACGTAGACCGAGTTTTCAGCGCGTACGTAGGCCGGCTCTTTTAGAGCCGGTAACGCCGCATCTAAAGATGCGGCCTACGAGTTGCAGGTTATGTTTACGCTTCACGCAATGTGCTGCTGTTGCATCTGCATCTGTTGCAGGACCCGTATGGGTCCCGAGGTGGTGTGACTTCGACCGCGAAACCGTAACTGTTTCGCCCGTTTTCACAAAGCCCGGGACCCACGGTCCCGGGCTTTGTGTTTGTGAGGGCTCAGTGGTCTTTCCCGCATTTCTGAAGCTCGCATCGCGCCGCGTCGTGCTGGTCGGCGGTGGCCGTGTGGCCGCGGGCAAGCTCGAGGGTCTGCTGCAGGCAGGGGCGCGCGTGACGGTGGTGGCGCCGGAGGTTCGGCCGGAGCTCGAGCGCCCGGGCGTCACGATCGTGCGGCGTCCCTTCGACGATGCGGACCTGGACGACGCCTGGTGGGTGGTCGCGGCTGCGCCGCCGGCGGTGAATCGAATGGTGCTCGCGGCGGCGGAGCGGCGCCGTATCTTCGTGAACGCCGTCGACGACCCGGAGCACGCGACCGCTTATGCAGGCGGTGTCGTGCGCCGCGACGGCGTCACGATCGCGATTTCCACCGACGGTCGCGCGCCGGCGATCGCGGGACTGTTGCGTGAGGCGCTCGACGACTGGCTGCCGGCCGACGTGGAAGCGTGGCTGGCGGCATCTGACACCGCGAGACGTGAGTGGCGCGAAGCGGGCATTCCAATGGAGCAGCGCCGGCCGCTCCTGCTCGAGACGCTCAATCGCCTGTACGAGATGCGCCAACGCCAAGGAAGAACTTCATGAGGATCGGATCCGTGTCGCTTGTGGGTGCCGGCCCCGGAGATCCAGATCTCTGGACCCTGCGGGCGCTTCGCCGGGTCGAGGAAGCCGACCTGGTGCTGTACGACGCGCTGGTGGACGCCCAGGCCCTTCGACGCGTGGCGCGCGGACAGTGTTTCTGTGTCGGCAAGCGGGCCCATCGTCACAGCGTGCCGCAGGAGACGATTCATCGCCTGATGATCCGCGCGGCGCGCCGTGGCAAGCGTGTCGTCCGCCTCAAAGGCGGCGATCCCTTTGTCTTCGGGCGGGGAGGCGAGGAAGCGCTCGCGCTGCGCATGGCGGGTGTGCCGTTCGAGATCGTGCCGGGCGTCAGCACGGCCATCGCGGCGCCAGCCCTGGCCGGCATCCCCGTGACGCATCGGGGCATGGCGTCGGGATTTCTCGTGCTGTCGGGCCATGCGCCGGATGCGCTCGAGGACGCCCTCGGCGCGGTCCGTGTGAATCGCGTGTCGCTGGTCGTGCTGATGGGGCTCGCAGGCCGCGAGCAGCTTGCCGCGCGGCTGATTACGCTCGGCTGGCGTTCTGACACGCCGTCGGCTATCGTGTGCGCTGCCGCCACAGCTGAATCGTGGACGTGGACGGGGCCGCTCGCGGAACTGGCCGCGGCCGCGCCTCCCGACGGGCAACCCGGGGTGCTCGTCATCGGCGAGGTCGTAGCGATTCGTGACGCGCTGGGTTTGGCAATTGCGTCGGATGGGGACGGAAGCGTGAAAGATGAGAGCGAGGTGACGTATGGCCGCCGTCGATGATGAAAAAACCTTCGGGCGGGCCCGCCTCTCCTTTGCCAGCGAAGCGGAGATCGATGAGTTCGTGCAGACGCTGCGCCGCTTCGAGTCGGGCGAACTGGCTCCTGACGAGTGGCGTCGTTACCGCCTGGTGCGGGGGACGTACGGACAGCGCCAACCGGACGATGTGCACATGCTGCGCGTCAAGATCCCGCAGGGCATCCTCACCAGCGTCCAGCTTCGGGCCCTCGCCGACGTGGCCACCACGTATTCGCGCGGGTTCGGCCACATCACGACCCGCCAGAACGTGCAGTTGCATTTCGTGCGGCTGCACACGGTGGAGGCGGCGCTGCGGCGGCTGGCCGACGATGGATTGACCACGCGAGAGGCCTGCGGCAACTCCGTGCGCAACATCACCGCGTGCGCCTTTGCCGGAACCGCCGAGGACGAGGTGTTCGACGTGTCGCCGTATGCGGATGCTCTGACGCGCTACTTTCTGCGGCACCCTTTGAGCTCGTCGCTGCCTCGCAAGTTTAAGATCGCGTTCGAAGGCTGCGCGGATGATCATGCGGTGGCCGCTATCAACGATCTCGGATGGCGGGCGCGCATCGTCGAGGGACGTCGTGGCTTCCGCGTGACCGTGGCAGGCGGCACGTCGATTCTTCCCGTATCGGCCTACCTGCTCTTCGACTTTCTGCCCGCGGATGAAATGTTCCAGGTGGCCGAAGCCGTCGTCAGGGTGTTTCATCGGTTCGGCGACTACCAGCATCGATCGCGGAATCGGCTGAAGTTCCTGATCCGCTCGCTCGGATGGGAGGCGTGGCGCGCACGGTTCGACGAGGCGCTGGCGGAAGTGCGGCGTGAAGGAACGGTACCTCTACCGTTCGATCCCGACGCGCCTCCGGTGGAGCAGGCACCCGACTGGCAGCCGGCAGCAACGCCTTCGATCGCGACCGTTGCGCAACTCGCGCACAGCGGAACCGTGGTGGGGCCCGGACTGGTGCCTGGGACGGTGCGTCTTCAGACGCTGCCCGACGCGTACGTCCGCTGGATACGCTCCAACGTGCGCCGGCAGAAACAGCCCGGCTATGCGCTCGTGACCGCACGGCTTCCGCTTGGCGACGTCACCGCCGGGCAGATGCGCGCGGTCGCGGATCTGGCCGAGGCGTATGGCGATGCGACTGTGCGCGTCACGATTGGCCAGAACCTGCTGTTCCGATGGGTGAAGCTCGATGCTGTCGAAGCGTTGTATCAGCGGCTCGAAGCGGCCGGGCTGAGTGCTCCAGACGCGGGGACGCTGGCCGACGTGGTGAGTTGTCCGGGCGCTGAGACGTGCCGTCTGGCGGTGACGCAGTCGCGCGGGCTCGGACGCATGCTGACCGAGCATCTCTCGGAGCGGCCGGACCTCGTAGACCTCGCGCCGAAGGGCGACATCAAGATCAGCGGATGTCCCAACGGCTGCGGCCAGCATCACATTGCCGCGATTGGTTTCCAGGGCAGCGTGCGCAAGCTCGCGGGCCGCCCCGTGCCGCAATACTTCGTGATGATTGGCGGCGGCGCGCACGACGGCATTGCCGACTTCGGCCGTGTCGTCGCCAAGATCCCCGTGCGTCGCCTCGTGGACGCGGTGGATCGTCTGCTGGAACTCTATCGGGACAATCGTGCCCCTGACGAGCCGTTGGGAGCATACTTCCGTCGAGTGCCGACAGAGGTCGCCTCGGATGCCCTCGCGGACCTGACGCGCCTGTCGCTCGGCGAGGCAAGTATGGAAGACTTCATCGATCTGGAGGAAGAGCAGGAGTTCAAGCCGGAGGTGATGGACGGGGAGTGCAGCGTGTAGACGGTTTGCCGGCAACTGGCAGTCGCTGCCGTAAAGCACAGCTCTTGCGCCGCGCATGCGGGCGGTCAGGTCAGCCCAGCCCCGCCTACTGCCGCCTGCTGCTCGCTGCCTACTGCCCGCTGCCTACTGCCGGCTGCCCGCTGCCCGCTGCCTACTGCCTACTGCCTACTGCCCGCTGCCTACTGCCTACGTGAGCGGAATCGCTCCGATGGCTTTCTTCAGGTTCGTATACGGCACGACACGCCCGTGAATCGGCGCCAGCGTCACCGGCTTCGGGTTCAGCTTCTCCATGTTCTCGTGGAGATTGATCGCGAACTCGTTCGTCCGCGCGAGATCTCGCGGATCGTCTCCGGGCAGCGGATTGTACATGTCCCCGTACATCACGATTCGTTCCTTCGGCAGATATCCGAGGATGACGTACGGCGTGTGCCCGTTTCCCTCGACGAGATGCAGTTCGAGGCGTCGTGTGCCGTCGGTCAGCACCTTCCGGTCGGTCATCGTCTCGAAGACCGCCTCCTTTGGTGACCTCGCCAGCCGGTCGGGATTGATCGTCCGCGGCCGCGCCCAGACCTTCTGATAGTACGCCTTGTTGCCTTCGTGCGTGATGATCGGGATCCCTTCGGCAACATACGCGCGCAAACCACCCGAGTGATCGAAGTGGTGATGCGTGTTCACGACGTAGTTGATCGGCTTGTCGGGAATCGTCTTACGGACCCATTCATGAATGGCTATCGTGCGCTGTTCGCTGATCGGAGCCTCGAACATGACGATATGGTCTTTGAATTCCACAGCAATGCTGTGGTAATTGCTCGCGTCGAGATACCAGACGCCCTCAGCAATCTTTTCGGCCTGCACCGTGGGCAATCGTGCCGGATCCGGCGGGGGAGGGGCCTGCGCCTGCTGCACGTTGGCCGGCACGTCGAGCGCCAGGCCGGCATTGGGCGTGACGTCTGTAATTCTGATGTCGAGCGTCGGGAACTCGTCGGTCGTCTCGACAATGTGAGACGGGAACTTGACCCCACCGCGATCGACGTAGTCCGAGTATGTGATGACGATCGGCGTGTCGCCCAGGACCGGGCTATCGACGACGGTCGTGACGCGCTCAACGAGGTTGTCGCTGTTGAGCGTCGCCGTGACCTTTTCACCCTCGATCTCGAAGGTGAACTCTTTCCCGTTCACCTCGGTCGCCGGGTTCGCCAGCGCAGCTTTCACGATGCCGTGAGGTGTCTTCCAGAGCTGCCGCAGACGCTCGCTGACCGCGCCCATGGCTGGAGTGGCGTTCACCCCCACCTGGTTCCAGGCGTGCCGTCCGTTGACGAGCTGAATCTGGCGCGTCTCTCCCGCCATCGGCTGACCGGCGCCGCCGGCCGGCGGATGTTCTCCCTGCGACCGCGTTTGCTCCACGCGCATTGCCGGCTTCGTGTAATCGATGCCGACAATATAGGTTCTCGTGTCGAAGCGCGGCCACGGCCCGCCCGGGGTCCCCGACTGCTGATAGCCGTAGGTCGTTCCGCTGCCCGAGTATTCAATGGAGCGCAAATCGTTCGCGCCCATCGCTCTGGCTGCCGCTTTCAGGGTGGCTCGGGGACCGGTGCACGCGCCCATGGACAACACCGCAGCGATGGCAACGGGTGTCCACCATGTTTCGCGCATAGGTGTCTCTCCTGGATGAGGGCGTGACCGGCTGACAACGGGAGAGCTTAGACGGAGGAACGGTGAGAATCAAATATGATGGTGAAATCAGTCGTTTCCGGTTCAGACAACCGGGGGACGACCACCATCCATGAGTTCCTTCACTATCGGCATCATCCAGGATCACGCCACCGTTGACGTGGCAGAGAATGTCGATCGAGCCGAGCGGCTCGTGCGCGAGGCGGCCCGTCGTGGAGCGCAGATTATCTGTCTCAAGGAGCTGTTCAACTCGCTCTATTTCTGCAAGTCGCAGCAATGCGATCGGTTCGACCTGGCTGAGCCGATCCCGGGACCGACGACCGACCGGATGCAGGCGATCGCGAAGGAGCTGGAGGTCGTGATCATCGTGCCGCTCTTCGAGCGGCAGGCGGCCGGCATCTACCGCAACTCGGCTGCCGTGATTGACGCCGACGGGAGCCTCCTCGGTATCTACCGCAAGATGCACATTCCCGACGATCCGCTGTTCAACGAGAAGTACTACTTCACGCCGGGCGACGGGCACTTCGATTACCACGGCGAGCGGCCCGGCGAGGCGAACGGCTTCAAAGTCTGGAAGACGCGCTACGCGACAATCGGAGTGCTGATCTGCTGGGATCAGTGGTATCCGGAGGCAGCCCGCATCACGGCGCTCCTCGGCGCGGAAGTTCTCTTCTATCCGACCGCGATTGGATGGCATCCCGCGGAGAAAGACGAGTGGGGCCGGGCGCAGGTTGAAGCCTGGCGCACTATTCAGCGCTCGCACGCGATCGCCAATGGCGTCTACGTCGCATCGCCGAACCGCGTTGGTCACGAGGACGAGCCCGGCACGAACGGCATCACCTTCTTCGGGCATTCCTTCATTGCCGATCCCTTCGGCCGGTACGTCGCTGAAGCCGGAGAAGGTCAAGAGATCCTCATCGCGCGATGCGAGCCGGCGCTGATCGAGACCGTACGCCGCAACTGGCCGTTTCTGCGCGACCGCCGCGTCGATGCGTATCGCCCGATTCTCACCCGGTATCTCGGCGTATGACCGCGCCCGCCCCGGGCGCGCTGCGGATGCCGGCCGAATGGGAGCCACACCGCGCCACCTGGATGGCCTGGCCGCATCACGAGCCCGACTGGCCGGGCAAGCTCGGCGCGATTCCCTGGGTCTATGCCGAGATTGTGCGCGTCCTCTCGCAGCACGAGCAGGTCGAGATTCTCTGCCACAACGAACAGGTCCTGAAGGATGCTCGCGTCGTACTCGAATCGCACGCGGCCCGGCCCGATCGCACCAGCCTGCATATCGTCCCTACCGATCGCGTGTGGTTGCGCGACTCGGCGCCGACGGGCGTGGTCGATGAATCCGGGAACGTGGCGCTCGTGAACTGGGCGTTCAATGGCTGGGCGAAGTATCCGAACTGGCAGCGGGACGCCGAGGTCGGCGAGACGATTGCCAGGCTCCGGGGCTTGCCGCGGCTCGAGCCCCGCTGGCCCGATTCGCGCGAGCGGATCGTGCTCGAGGGTGGCGGCATCGAGGTCAACGGACAGGGGCTGCTGCTGATGACCGAGGAGTGGCTCTTGACCGAGGTGCAGGTGCGCAATCCCGGGCGCACCCGTGAAGACTACGAGCGGATCGCGACGGACTGGCTCGGCGTACGACGCACGATCTGGCTTGGCGAGGGGTGCGTTGGCGACGACACCCACGGCCACGTCGACGACGTTGCGCGATTTGTCAACGCCGATACGGTCGTGCTGGCGGTGGAGGAGGATCCGCTCGACGACAATCACGCGCGGTCGATGGATAACCTTCGACGGCTGGAGTTCGCGTCTCGGGAGGCGGACATCGGGCCGCTGCAGATCGTCACGCTCCCGTACCCTCGTCCGGTGATCATGAACGGCGAGCGGCTGCCCGCCAGTTACGCGAACTTCTATATTGCCAACCGCATCGTCCTGGTACCGACGTTCAACGACCCGAACGATCGGCTTGCGCTCAACACGCTCGCCGAGCTCATTCCGGCGCACCGGATCGTCGGCATACACGCGGTCGATCTCGTCTGGGGGCTCGGCACCCTGCACTGTCTGACGCAGCAGGAGCCCGACGTACGTAGGCCGCGTCTTTAGACCGGCACTTTGCCGCATTTAAAGATGCGGCCTACGTCTCAAGGATTCGTGAAATGTTGTGCTGGCTTCGGCTTGGGTCTGGCGTTAATATAGGACTTATTTGGTCGGATAGGATCGGACTCAATTGGTCGGACTTGAGGGCCGGGAACCACACGACGGTCCAGCTGCCATGATTCAGATGAC
>DASYQV010000181.1:0-20313 GCA_036005125.1 Vicinamibacterales bacterium | reverse complement strand
CCGCTGTCACGTGCATATTCGCGGCTCAGGGTTGTCGCACAAGAGAGCATCACATTGGATCAATGGCCCGCGCTGGCGCTCGACGCGTGGAACGAGACCTTTGCGACCCTGCACATGTGGACGCAGGTCGTGGGGAAGATCCGCCTCGTTCAATCTCCGTGGATCAACCACTCGTGGCACGTCACGCTGTATGTCACGGCAAGGGGTCTGTCCACCTCACTTATCCCGTATGGAAGCCGAACCTTCGAGATCGAGTTCGACTTCATCGGCCACGCACTGACGATCAGGGCAAGCGATGGACCGACGGCGAGCGTGCCTCTCGAGCCGCAATCGGTCGCCACGTTCTACGCGCGCGTGATGAAGGAGCTGGCCGGGCTCGATCTGCACGTGCGGATACACGCGAAGCCGAACGAGGTGCCCGACGCCATTCCGTTCGATCGGGACGAGACGCACAAGTCGTACGACCGGGAGTACGCCTCCCGCTTCTGGAGGACTCTCGTGCAGGTAGACCGTGTGTTGAAAATGTTCCGGGCCCGGTTCACGGGCAAATGCAGTCCGGTGCACTTCTTCTGGGGCGGCGCGGACCTCGCCGTCACCCGATTCTCCGGTCGTCGGGCCCCCGAACACCCGGGCGGCATCCCCAATCTGCCCGATTGGATCACGCGGGAAGCCTACTCGCATGAGGTCAGTAGTTGCGGGTTCTGGCCGGGCGGCGGCGCCATCGCCTACCCGGCGTTCTACTCCTACGCCTATCCGGAGCCGGCGGGGTTCCCCGCCGCACGTGTGCGGCCCGACGCGGCGTTCTACAGTTCAGATCTGCGCGAATTCATCCTCCCGTACGACGCAATCCGACAGGCTGACTCCCCGGACGATCTCGTGCTGGCGTTCCTGCAGACGACGTACGAAGCCGCGGCCACGCTGGCGGCGTGGGATCGCGGTTCCCTCGAGGGCCAGATCAATTCACGCGGCCGGTAGGCCGCTTTCACGAGGAGAAAGTGATGCGCGTAGCCCTCGTGTTGATCTTGAGCTCATGCGTTCTCGCGGCTCAGTCGACGCGTGGCTCCAAGCCGTCGAGCGTGACGGCGAGCGAAAGTGCGAGCAAGCGGGCGGCATTCTTGAAGCTCATCGACCGGCCCCGCGTGCCCCTCGCTCAGACCGCCCGCAGGCTCGCCGATCTCGACGAGAGCCTGACGCAGGAAGCTGTCACGTTTGCGGCCGATGCGCAGGAGCGCGTGCCGACGCTCATCGTGCAGCCTCGGTCGGCGGCGGGACGGCGGCCGGCTGTCATCGTGCTGCACGGAGCCAACGGGAGCAAAGAGCAGCAGTTGACCCGTCTGACACACCTGGCGCGCCGTGGCTTCGTGGCGGTCGCCATCGACGGACGCTATCACGGCGAGCGCCGGGGTCGCGTGCCCGGACCGTCGACGCCGTACGTGAACGCCATCCTGGCGGCCTATCGGTCCAGACAATCGCATCCGTTCGTGTACGACGCTGTATGGGACGTGATGCGTCTGATTGATTACCTCGAGACCAGAGACGATGTCGACCCCGCACGGATCGGGCTGATGGGCGAATCCAAGGGCGGCATGGAGACCTACGTCGCCGCGGCCGTCGAGACACGGATTGCTGTCGCGGTTCCGATGGTCGGCGTGCAGAGCTTTCAATGGGGGCTCGAGCACGGTGCGTGGGATTCGCGGGCCTGGACCCTGCGCGGCGCCGTGGATGCCGCCGCGAAGGAGGCGCATGAACCGGTGGGCGCCGAGTTCGTCAAGAGGTTCTACGACCGCGTGGCGCCTGGCATCTATGGGGAATTCGACGGTCCGGCGCTCCTGCCGCTCATTGCGCCGCGGCCGCTGCTGGTCATCAACGGCGATTCGGATCCGCGGACGCCGCTGGCCGGCGTCAGGGAGTGCGTCGCGGCTGCGCAGCGCGCATATCGTGAATCCGGCGCGCAGGAACGCTTCATGCTCCACCTCCAGCAGGACGCCGGACACGAGGTGACGCCAGAAGCCGATGCCGCTGCGCTCGATTGGCTGGTGAAGTGGTTGAAGCCGCAAAGGAGTTAACGACTGATAGAGTGAGGGCATGCGGATTGGCGCTCACATGTCCGTCGCCGGCGGTGTCTCGAAGGCTGTCGACCGCGCCGTCGTGCACGGCTGTGAGGCGCTCCAGATTTTCACGAAGAACGCCAGCCAGTGGCGCGGCAAGCCGCTCGATCCCACTGAGGTGCGCGCCTTCCGGCGCCGCGTAAATGAAACAGGCATCCTGCCTGTCGTGTCCCATGCCAGTTATCTGATCAATCTCGCCACGACCTCGCCCGTGCTCCGCGAACAATCGATCGCCGCGTTCATCGATGAGCTCGATCGCGCCGCGGCGCTCGACCTGCTCGGCGTCGTCATTCATCCGGGCACCTGCACGGCGGGCACCGTGGAGGACGCGCTCCGGCTCATCGCCGACGCGCTCCGACAGAGCTTTCGCGCGAAGCCGCGCCGCCCGACGATGGTGCTGCTGGAGCATACGGCAGGCCAGGGCCGCACGCTGGGCCATCGGTTCGAGCATCTGGCGGCCATCCTCGATCATCTGGACGGCTCACCGCGCGTGGGCGTCTGTCTCGATACGTGCCATCTGGCGGCATCGGGCTACGACATCGTCTCGGAGGAGGGCTACCGCGAGACGTTCTCCGCATTCGATCGGCTCGTCGGCCTCGACCGGCTCAAGGCGTTTCACGCCAACGACTCGAAGAAGCCGTGCGGAAGCCGCATCGATCGGCACGAGCACATTGGCGAAGGATGTCTCGGCCTCGAGCCATTCCGCCGCATCCTCAACGATCGCCGGTTCGCCGGGCTGCCACTGTTGATTGAGACGGAAAAGAGCAAGGGGTGCGATAAACCAAATTCGATCGTACCGGACCCGCTCGACATGAAGAATCTCGAGACGCTTCGACGGCTGCGCAACGGACGGCCACGAAGAACACGGCGCGGCGAACCGCAAGCGAAACTCCGCGCTGTGTCCTTCGTGGCTGACCGGTCTTCGTGAGCTTCGTGGCGAGGCGTTACTTGTCCTGCGACTCTTCGTGGCCCGCCGGCACGAAGACCGTCGCGGCGAAGCCTCCGCGTCCTGCGAGGGTGAATCGCATGTCGCGCAACGTCACCCGGACGCCGCCGGGCGCGGGAGCCACAACGTAGAACGGGAATCGAGACCAGACGAGGATTCCGCGCATACGCGGATCGGTGTTTCGCGCGACGAGAACCGCCGGCGCCTCGTCGCGTTTGGGCACGACCTCCGGATCGAAGGTGACCCGTCGTGGGAACCATGCAAACGTGCCCGTTTCGTACTGGTCACCCGCGTCGACAATGACCTGCTTGCGCAGCGGGGTCACGGGGAGCGGGCCGACCATCAACGCCCGAGCGTCACGGCCGCGTTCGGCGCGCCATGTCTCGTGCACGAATATACGCGCGGCATGGGCGGACGCGAGCATCGCCGCCACGTACGCCGCGGCGACGACAAGCGAGACACGAGCAGCAGAAAGACGCCACCGGCGCCTCGTGCGGGCGACGAGGACACCAGCACCAAGTATCAGCCACAGCCACGGGTCGATGATGAAGAGCGCATCGCCGTAGAACCATCGGCCGGAGAAAGGCATCAACAAGCGGACGCCGTAGTTATTGAGAAAGTCGAGAAAGACGTGCGACAGCACACCAGCATAGGAAAGCATGATCAACGCAGGCAGGCTGGCCCGCCGCGGCGAGGTTGAACGTGTCGCGTCCGAGCCCGGTCTGGCTGGTCGCCGCCGATCGATCATGAAGACCAGGCCTGCGAGCAGAAGCGGCAGCACTATCTGCGCGAGGATGCCATGCGTCCAGCCGCGCCGGAATGCCACCGACGGTACGTCGGACCCGAAGACGAGCACGTCCACATCCGGCAGGTTCGCGGCGATCATGAGCGTCGCGCTGCCGAAGCGTGAGTGCTGCTTCAGGCCAGCTTCGCCGAAGGCTGCCCCGACCAGCGTATGGCACAGGTTGTCCATGACGTTTCAAGGTCAAAGGGCAAAGGTCACAGGTAACGTCAAAGGTGCAAAGGTATCGGTCAACGGTGCATGGTTAAGGAGACGAGCTGAAGGTACAACAAAACCTGGACGTAGACCTTTGACCTGGAACCTTTGACCTGGAACCTTTGACCTGGAACCTTTGACCTGGAACCTTGACCTGGAACCCTTGACCTGACTTTTGACCTTTGACCTTTGACCTGAGCGAGCGAAGCGAGCGCTACAGCGAACGCGCGACGACGACCGTGGCGTCGTCGCCCTCGCGGCGGAAATCGCGATACAGCACACCGGCGATGACGTCAGGCCGGCGCTCCGACAGCCCCGCGTACTTCCCGAGCGACCAGTGCGAGCCGATGCCGACCGAGTGCAGAACGATCAAGCTGGCAGGGGGCCAGTGGTACGTGTACTCCATCAGGCGCCGCATGGTGTGTCCCGCGATGCCGTTGTGGCTGATCAAGTGCTGATCCGGACCGCCGCGCCGCAGGATCACGGCGGCGATGTTGCCGAGCCCGCAGAAGTGGACGCGACCTTCACGTCGATCGAGCCGCGCCATCGCCACAGACGCGCCACGCGTGTTGCGAAGCGGCTGGTAGACATCATGGATGACATCGGCTGGCGAACTGTGCGCGTGCTGACGGAACGCCTCGACGGCGAGCGAGGTTGCCTCGGCCGCCTCGCGCCCACGCCCGAGCGCGTCGGACAGGAAGATCGAGGTGAGATCGCCAGCCGACCAGATTGCCCACCCGTCGCCGCAGTATGTTTCGCGGCGCGATGCCACGGACACCCCGGCCGCCGGTGATGCGGGCTCGTCGTGGCCGTAGACGGTCGCGGCCACGACGGTCCCCCTGGCGGGCTGCACATAAAGGTCGAAAGTGGTCGCTGCGCGCGCGATCGCGTTCAGGCCGGTATCGTGGTTGCCGACCGAATCGCCGCCATTGAACCGGCTGGCGGCCACGCCTTTAATCAGGCCGCTGCGGTCGACCGCGAGCACCTGCACTCCGCGGAAGAGCCCTCCGCCGGCGGGTCCGACGAGAATTTCACCGCCGCCCGCCCGTTCCATTAAATAGGTGGCCGCCTCGTTGACCACCAGCGCGAGCCGCTTATTGGCCGCTTCGTCGAAACCGAGGATCCGCCCCATCTCCATCGCGCGGCGTTGCGCATCGGCCACATGTGTCGGCTCCGACAGCTGAACGGTGACAACCGAGGTCTCGTCCATCGCGCGGTAAGCCTGACACGAGCGGGGCGATCGTGGATAGGGACGACGCGGCGGTCGATCACGATTCGTGTGTAACGTCGTGAGCGTTTTCGTGAAACACCTGTGCCTCGAATCGGAACACGCGCGCGCCTCGCCGCCAGGCGTCTCGCGGAAGTCCTGCCTTCACGCACGTGTAGTCGAGAAACGTCTCGCGATCCCAGCCGTACTCGGTGGCCACCTGCGGCAGCAGCAGGCCGCGCCGGGATCCCTGTTCCACGATGACACCGTGCCGACCCACTTCGATTTCCTTCACGTCGGCGACCTCGCGCTCGGGCGTCAGCACGGAGATTTCGATGACGAGCGTCGGGAGCTCCTCTGGCGTGACCGGGGGGAAGCGCGGATCGGAGTCGGCGACGACGGTCGCCAGGTGGGCCACGACGTCAGCAACGGCGCGATCGGTCTCGAGCCGCCCCAGACATCCACGCAGATCGTCGTTGCCATGAATGCTGACGAATGCGCCCCTGCGGACGTCGAGCGCCCCGTGATATTCGATCGATGGCTGTGGCTGCCGACGAACGCGCGCCTCGAGGCATCGGCGCGCGAGCTCCAGCAGCCGTCGCTGGTCGTCGGCGCCGAGCAGCGCACACGTCTGGTCCGCGTGGAAGGCATCAGACATCGGACATCAAGAGCGGAGCCCGTGACTGGTTTACCACACCGCGGCCGCCATGTACCCGACGACGGCGCTTTTGTCGCCGGAGACGTCGCCGGAATCGGCATAGTGCAGGACCTTCGCGCGCGACGCACCGAGCCGCCGGGCAGCGCGGAGTACCGACACGATCGGGCCGCCGCCGCAGGCGTGTGCCGGCTCGTGTTCGAGCGTGTCCATCAGCGCCGCCGGATCGAGCGCCGCGACGTGCCGCAGGACGACGGCGTCCATCTCGGACGCCACGCGCGCATCCTGGTAGTGAGAGAGATCGCTGCTGGCCACGAGAAGCACGTCCTCCGGCCCGCCCCGGGGCGCTCGAGAGCCCAGCGCGTCGGCGAGCGCGTCGCCGAGCCCTTCAGCCGTTTCGCGCGTCTGGTAACCCATCACGAGCGGCACGATGGGCACGCCGGGCAACAGCCGTGCGACAAAGGGCAACTGCATCTCGAGGGAGTGCTCGCGCGCGTGCGCGGCTGCACGTTCGTGGATGTCGTTCGAATGCGACGCGATGGCGCCCGCAATCTCCTCGGCAACCGGTACCGTGCCGAACGGCGTGTCCCAGGCGCCGCGCGGCCAGATGGCCACGCCGCGGAAGCCGACGAAGTGCGACGGGCCGACAAGGACGATCGCCGAGTAGCGGCAGTTCATCACTCGTTTGTAGGCGTAGGCAGCCACCGGTCCCGAATACATGAGGCCGGCGTGGGGGGCGACGATCGCCCGCGGGCGCCCCTCGAACGCCTCCACCACGTCTGCCACGTGGGCGTCGATTGCTGTTGCGAGCCCAGCGGATGTGCCCGGGTACCAGGTGCCCGCAACCGCCGACGGTCGGACGTCGCGCATGCTCCTATCCCGGAGTGTCATCCTAGCACCGGCACCTCGCCGGACACGCACAAGTCTTGTACCTGCGTGATAGCATCGTCTGCATGTCCGCGCCGCTCAGCATCGAAGAAGTGGAGCGCATCGCCGCGCTCGCGAATCTCGAGCTCACCGACGAGGAAAAGCAGCTGTTCGCCCGCCAGCTCGCTGACATTCTCAGCTACGCGCAGCAGATCCAGCAGCTCGATACGAGCGGCGTGCCCGCGACCGCGCACGTACACGGCGGTCTGCGCGCGGAGCGCGACGATGAACCGAGACCGTCTCTGCCCGTGCACGACACGATGGCGAACGGACCCGAAGCCGCATTCCCGCCAGGACTCTTCAAGGTACCGCAGGTGATTGGCGGATGACGTCCCCGGTGCCGAGTGCCCGCGCCATCCGTGACGACATCGCATCCGGCCGCCTGTCGGCCCTCGAGGTGTGCCGCGCTCACCTCGATCGCATTCACGCGGCAAATGCGCCGCTGAATGCGTTCAACACCGTAGCGGCCGACCGCGCTCTCGAGCGCGCCGCCGACGTCGACCGCCGCCGCGCGGCCGGCGAGACGCTCGGGCCGCTCGCGGGCGTACCCGTCGCCGTGAAAGACAACCTGAGCGTGCGCGGGATGCGCACGACCGCGTCATCGAAGATCCTCGACCAGTACATCCCGCCGTACGACGCGACGGTCATCCGGCGCCTCGAGGCGGCCGGGGCCGTCATCGTCGGCAAGACGAACTGCGACGAGTTCGCCATGGGCTCGTCGAACGAGAACTCGGCGTACGGGCCGGTTCGCAACCCGTGGGCTGCCGATCGGACACCCGGCGGATCGAGCGGTGGTTCCGCCGCTGCCGTTGCCGCGCGTCTGGTGCCGCTGGCGCTCGGCTCCGACACCGGCGGCTCGATACGCCAGCCGGCGGCGCTCTGCGGCATCACGGGTCTGAAGCCGACCTACGGGCGCGTCTCGCGCTATGGACTGCTGGCGTTCGCCTCATCGCTGGATCAGATTGGTCCCCTGACCCGCACGGCCGCTGACGCCGCGATCGCCTTATCGGTGCTGGCGGGAGCGGATCCGTGCGACTCGACCACAGCCCCCGAGCGGGTGCCGGACTTCATCGCGGCCCTCGACGGGAACGCACGCGGAGTACGGGTTGGCGTGCCGCGCGCTTTCATTTCGTCAGGCGTCGATGCCGGCGTGTTGCGTGCGTTCGAGGGCGCGCTCGACACGCTGCGCGCGGCAGGGGCGACAGTGGTTGACGTCGATCTGCCGCATGCGCCGTATGCCATTCCCGTCTACTATCTGGTGGCCACCGCGGAGGCGAGCTCGAACCTCGCGCGTTACGACGGCGTGCGGTACGGCTATCGCGCCGCGGCCGCCGACACGCTCAAGGCCATGTATTCGCGAACGCGCGACGAAGGGTTCGGCGCCGAGGTCAAGCGGCGCATCATGCTCGGCACCTACGTATTGAGCGCGGGGTACTACGACGCGTACTACCTCAAGGCTCAGCAGGTGCGCACGCTGCTGCGACGCGACTACGAGGAGGCATTCGAACGCGTGGACGTGGTGGCGATGCCCACCAGCCCGACGCCGGCGTTCCGCCTCGGAGAGAAAACGAGTGACCCGCTGCAGATGTATCTTGGCGATATCTTCACCGTCAGCGCCAACCTTGCCGGACTCCCCGCCATCAGCATCCCGTGCGGATTCACCGACGATCGACTCCCTGTTGGTTTTCAGATGACCGGCCGCACCTTCGACGAGGCGACGCTCCTCCGCGTCGCCGATGCCCACGAGCGCCTCACGGACTGGGCGCAGCAGCAACCGCCGGCTCGTGCGTAGGCCGGAACTTTAGGCCCTTAGGCGGCCCGCATGCAGAGAAAGTTGTCGATATTCACGCTGCAAGTCCCAGCTCGTGAAAGAGGCCGTGCATTTCAGTCCTGAGGGCGGCGTAATGCCGGTCAATGGCGGTCTGGTTCCGTGGACGTCGAGCCGGGGCCGTCTGGTCGGCTGCCGCCAGCAAGGGTCGGATGACGTGGTTGCGCAAGACGATCAAGGCGGCCAAGGTTTGCAGCCCCTTCGGCTCGGGGGCGTAGCGGCGTGTGCCTTCAATGCGCCGCACGAGGTGCTTGCCGCGAAATTTCTTCAAATCGTAGGCTGCGCGGCGGGCAGTGTACGAGGACGCGGCGGGACCACCGAGGCGGTGGACCTGTGCCGTCAGATCAGCCGCGGTGAAGCGGTGCGGGGCCAGGGCCAAGGCCAGGACCGCCTCAGCCACCCAGCGGGTGCGGGGCTTATTCACGTCGATCCCGGCGACGGTGGTCTGGCCCAGCGGGGAGGGCGTGGGCAGTTGGTCGAGGGTCTCGCCCCCGATGAAGCACCGGTCGATGCAGGCGAGGGCGTCCACAAAGCGTTCGAGGATAGATTTCAGCTCGCCGACGAGCTGTGGAAACTCGGACAGCGATCGGCGCCCGCCCAACGCGCGGGTGTTGTGCGCCATGGCCTCGATGCGAAGCACACGTTCGCCTTTGGTGTAGATCTTCAACGTCAGTCGGCCACAGTGCAGCTTAAAGATCGTCAGATCGTACACAGGTCGCTCGACCGTGACTTCCCACGTCGGCTCTTTGCCGCGTCGCCGCCGATACCGCGGCCGGCGGTGGTACCCGAGAATGGTCTTGACGGTCCGCAGATCCATCCGGATGCGGGTGCGGTCAATCAACGCCTGGAAGACTTGGTCCATCCACCCGCCGACGGTGAAGACAAGATTCCGGCTGTACTCCAGTTGGTACGTCGAATACTGGTACCGAAACCCGCTCCGGCATTGCTCGTCCAGGTCAAGCGCGAAACACAGACACGCCGAATAGATCCAGCGCTCGCAGACCTCGCGCAGCCGCCCTATCGTCCGAGCGTCGGACAAGGTGTCTGCGATCCGCGCAAGGCCTGCGATCTCGGAGATGTCAGTGAAGCAGTTGCCCTCTTTGGCGAATCGAATTCGCTGTTGGCGTGCTTGGCAGGCGACCCATTCGTGCCCATTGAAGATGCACTGCGCCGGGAACGGCGGATGACCGCTCACCTTGATCGTGATGTGCCCCCACTCCCGATCGAGGATATGAAACGAATAGTGGTTCACGTACGGCATCGGCCGCTTCCGTTCCAGGTGGTGCTTCCCGCTGACCTCCCAGACCGGTGCTTGCGCCCGCCCCACGATAATGAGGAAGACGCCGTCGGTCACGCTTGTCGTCGCCAGATGCTGCTCGGCGAGTTCATGCTTGTGCTCGCCCACGCCGCAGACGACGACCGGGATCCGATTCGCCTTCGCGTAGGCGCGCACCCGACGGCTGAACCGCCCGGCGAGGCGCATCAAATGCGCGGTGTCGAGCCCGTCGTCAGACCCCGTCAGGCGGCGCCACCAGGTTCGGAAGCCGCCGGGACTGTGCCCAGGACGGAAATACGCGTTCAGGACGATCCGATCGACGCAATCGTAGGTGCCGTCGAGCAGGTCCTGATACAGGTCGCTCAGCCGATCCGCCATCGCGGCAGCCTACACACGGCTGCCACGCCATGGCAACAGCTCACTCTTGTCGCAGACTGCGCTCACAACTGGCTGCCCGAAGGGCCACTTTTTCGCAGCGCAGTCTGCGACAAAGCGTACCCCGTTATGCGGCCCGAAACGCGAATTTTGTACTCGTTGTGCGACCGCATAACGGGCGAGGCGCGCGGAGCGCGCCAAAAAGACACTGGGCCTAACCAGGCGAGGGCTCTCCACCCCACCGCGCAAGCGTGCGCGGTGGGGACCCCGGCTCTGCCGGGCCGGGGCCCCCAACGCGCGTCTTTGGCGCGTTGGGGTGGAAGATATCAAGGGCAGAGCCGGGCAGAGCCCTTGACTGGTTAGCCATCACCAATGCGCGATAGTACGTCGCCTCAATCGAGCTCGCACCATCGCCAACCGCCGCCGAATCGCAGTGTCCCGACACGGACTGAATATGTGCGGACACAGGCCCGATTTGCTACCGGGCTGGTGTTTGCGACAGCTCCACCGTAAACCCGAGCTGATCCTTCAGATCGGCGTAGCCCCGCAGCGTCCGCTTGCCGCCCTTGCTCTCGAGAAAACCGATCGCGCTTTCGAGGTTCTTTACGCTAAACGCGATGTGGTGCAGGCCCTGACCAAACTTCTCGAGATGATCTCGATGGGGACCGGGGCCGCGAAGAGGTTGGAGCAGCTCGATGCTGAGATCCCCGAGCTTGAACTGGACCATCTTCACCCGCGATTGTTCGCGGCCAGGCACGTCGGGGGGAAGACTCAGCGGTCCGAACTCGGTTGGCGCCGGCACGTCGATGCCGAAGATCTCCTCGAAGTACTGAATCGTTTTGTCCATGTCCCTGACGATGATGCCGACATGCGTGACGGCGAAGCCAGCCATCGGCGTCGCGCTCTGGCCGCGGAGTTGCTGGACCGAGGCGATGAGACCAATCACCGCAAATACCACGACGATGGCTTTTCCAAAGTTCCGTCCAAGTCTCGGCATGTTTCCTCCTGTTTGACGCCGATCGACAGATGACAGCTGCGTGCGCAGCGGTAGCGTGGATTATTCCGCCGTCCCACTGCGAGCTGCCAACTGCGCATTGCAACTGCAAACTGCGAACTGCAAGCTGCCATGGCAATCGCGCGCACGCGCCGTCGCCGCGTGTACTCGCATCCTGAGCGCGTAATGTCCCATTCGTCAGTCGAGCCGCTCAAGTCGACGCGACGAATCACGCAGCACGTTCGTAGAAATTCAGCAGCCTGTCCCTACCAAATACTCGGTACGTCTTGCGGTCGTTGTGGTTGCCGGCCAGAGACCGACACCGCTGTCAGGCGGCATGATCGCCCAGGTCGTTCGCCGCCCTGTCCTCACGTCGGGTTCTGCCCTCAGCTCGAGCTCGCGGCCGACATTCGCGCGCTCCTGTGCCGTCGTGAGAGATGTTCACTGATTGTTCGCTGTCCTGAGTTTAGGTCAGCTACCGCCGCCCCCGGGGATGCGCCCGCACCAATCGTCAGAAAAAGGTGGGGATGCACCTGGGACAGAATGTTGCGGGTCACAGGACCGAATTGGCAGAATCATCGAAGAATTCGCCTCGATCCCATTTTGGCGAGGGCCATCCAGTCAAGCGTGCTCGACGCGCTGACGACCCGATAAGGAGGAGCCGATGCATCGCGTTCGAGTGTTGATCGTCGCCGCGCTGCTGCTTCCGATGGCGGCCGCCGGGCAGAGCCAGCCACGCCGCATTGTGATTCGGGCGTCCACCGTCCTCGATGGCAAGGGTGGCACCCTCCGCGACGTTGGGCTCGTCATCGAAGGCACCAAGATCGTCCGGATCGATTCGAATCCCTCCGAAGCAACCTACGACCTGCGGGGCCTGACCGTGATGCCCGGCTGGATCGACACGCACACGCACATCGTCACGCACTTCGATCGCGAGACGGGCAAGATCCACAGCCAAAAAGTCGCGGAGACATCGCAGCAATCGATGCTGTACGCCGTCGAGAACGCGTATAAGACGTTTATGGCGGGATTCACGACAATCCAGAGTCCGGGCGCCGAACTGGACAAAGATCTCCGCGACTGGATTGCCGAGGGCCGAATCCCGGGCCCGCGAATCCTCACCTCACTGCGGTCCGTCACCGATCAGACCGGCGATCTGTCGCAGATTCGCGCGTTCGTTCGCAAGGCGGTCGCCGATGGCGCCGACTTCGTCAAGATCTTCGCCACCGCCAGCATCCGAGAAGGCGGCGCGCAGACGATGACCGACGAGCAGATCCGCGCGGCCTGCGATGAGGCCAGGACGCTCGGGCGGCGTTCCATTGTCCATGCACAGGGTCCCGAAGGTGCGAAGGCCGCCGTTCTGGCGGGATGTACGTCGATCGAGCATGGCAACCGGCTGACAGACGAGGTTCTCGATCTGATGGTCCAGCGCGGCACGTATTTCGACTCGAACAATCACCTGCTGCTTCACAACTACATCGAGAACAAGGATCGATACCTCGGAAGCGGGAACTTCACCGAGCTGGGGTATGCCTATATGGAGAAGGGCCTGCCGATCGGCAACGACACCTTCAAACGGGCACTGGCCAAGAAGGTCAAGATGATCTTCGGTACGGATGGCGGCGCCGGCGCTCACGGCCGCAACTTCGAGGAGTTCGTGTACCGCGTGCGCGACGGCGGACAGCCCGCGATGGCGGCGATTGTCAGCGCCACGTCGTTGGCGGCGCAGTCGCTACGCATGCAGGATCAGATCGGCTCGATTGCGTCTGGCATGGAAGCGGACCTCATCGCGACCGTCGGCAATCCAATCGACGACATCACGTCGGTTCGCCGAGTCGTTTTCGTGATGAAGGGCGGGCACGTCTACAAAAACGAAGAAATCAAGCGCTAGTGATTTAGCCCGTTATGGGGCCACACACGCGAATTTTGTACTCGTTGTGCGACCGCATAACGGGCGAGGCGCGCGGAGCGCGCCAAAAAGACACGGGGTCTAACCAGGCAAGGGCTCTGCCGGGATATCGAGGGCAGAGCCGTTGACTGATTTTGGGAGATTAGGCGCGACGGGGAGAGCCCGGGGGGGGCCGGCCTCGGCTGGCCCCCGCCCCGCGACCCTTCCTCAGATCAGTAGTCGAATGTGGCGCTGAATTTGAGCAAGCGCCCGCCCAAAATCTGCGCAGGTTTTAGATAGTTCCTCGGGTAAAAGGCGTTCAGGGAGAGGACGGCCGCGGAGTTGAAGACATTGTAGATGTCGAAATTCCCCCGCACGCGGCCTCGCCCTACCTGGATCGCCTTGCTGAACCGGATGTCGAGCTGGTTGAGCCGGTCCTCGAAGTACTTGTTGGGTTCGAGCAGGGAGACCGAGGCCACGCCCGCGGCGCCTGAGGCCAGATTGCGGCCGAGACTGGGCGCGATCTCCCGATTGGTGGCCGAGTACGTTCCGGAGTTCTGGGCAGCTCCTTGGGTCTCCAAGCCAACAAGTCCCGATGCTCCTACGAACCCGATGCTAATCCCGGGCAAGGTTTGGAACGTCCCGCTCACCGAGAGGTCCCAGAGGGGCAGCCGGTAAGAGCCGGCGAGTTTTAACTGCGGCCTGAAAAACGGCGGGACGTTTACACAGAACTGCTGCGGCTTATCCGGCTGGACACATTCGGTCACCGTTCTGCCGAAGTTCGTGCCCCCCTGAAGCAGCCCGCCCCGCCCAAACCGCCAGTTGAAGGTGGCATCAACGCCGTTGTAGACCTCCCTCCGGTTCCCGAAGTGCGACGACTGGGTCACCACTTCCTGGACCTGGCCGAACTTCGAGGGATTGATGTCATAGAGCCCGCAGACCGGGTACCCGCCGCCGTTGGGGAGCCGCGCATCCACCGGCGCCGTGATGCAGTAGGGATCGAAATCCGCCGGCGTCACCAGCACATTGTCCAAGGCCTGGAAGTTGCCATACCAGCTGCGGAAATAGCCGGCATTGACCGACACTCCCGGCCTCAGCTCGTGCTGGACGGACACCACGGTCTGCCAGTTGTAGGTGCGAGTCGCCCAGCCGCGTAACACATCATCCGCATACGTCCTGTTTGGATTGATGGTGCCGAACTTTTGGTTGTCGAGCTTCCCGCACTCGCCGTTCGCGTCGAGGTTCTTTAAATCGCAGTCGGGTATGAAATCCTTGTTCAGGTCAGTCCACGTCCGGTTCGCGCTTCGTACCAGCAAGGTCGTGGGGTTAGTCAGCTGGGCGGCTGTCGGTCCTAAAGCGGCGAGATAGCGGCCCAGCGACCACTTGACCGCGGTCTTGCCGTTGCCAAACAGGTCGTAGGCGGTGCCCAGCCGCGGGGAGATATCCTTGTAGTCCGGCGTGTTCTCTATTCGGTCGACATGGAGCGCCGGCACAAAAAAGCCCCCCGGCCGGTCCTGTTCCGGGACGAGCCCCTTGAATTGGTCGTACCGCAGACCCAGGTTGAGCGTCAGCCTCTTGATGGTCCACTGATCCTGGGCGAAGATCCCGAGAGTGCTAATTGTGGACAGTGCGGCCGATGGCGACGCCCACTGCGTGAGCGCGACGGGCGACCCATTAAGGAACTCATAGTAAAGGTTCCCGGGCACTTCCCTGAGAACGAAGTCCTGGACTCCAAACAGTGTGACGAGCCCGACCTTGAAGGCATGCGAACCCGTGATGTAGGACACCGAGACCTTTTCATTGTGTTGGTCGTAACGATCACCTCCATCATTGAGGGCAATGGAGTCAAGGCCATTGTCAGGGGCGTTGTACCGAAGGCTGCTCGATCTCTCGAGGATGGAGATGGCGCCACCCGCCCTGTCGCTGCTGTCATTAAAAATGCGCTTTGGTTGTTTTGAGATGGTCGCGCCAGCCTCAAACAGGAGCCGGCTGGTGGCCGGGTAGCTCCAGACGGTTTGCGTCAGGGCGGTCGGCCAGAATTCGGCCGAGTACATATTTTCGGGCGCACGGGGCTGTCGTTCCTGGACGAGATAGACGGAACATTGGCAGTTGTCCTGAACGCTTTGCATGAAGGTGACCTTGTGCTTCGATGCGGCCTGCCACGTCAACCGGACACTATTGTCCCGGAACTTATAGTCGCTGAAGGCTTGCCTGCTGAGATCCGGCTCGTAGAGCATGCTGTTGCGCCCGTGCGTGTTGAAGTACGTCCCCGCATAATATTCCTGAGCGGACCACCACCGGTGGGCCGTGTAGAACCACAGCTTATCCCGTTTGATCGGGCCGCCCAGTCCAATCCCAACGTCAAAGTTGCGTTTGACCCTCGACTCCGACTGCAGGCCGCGGGCGCGCAACTCGTCCGTCAGATTCGACGCCTGCAGGGCCCCGGTGTTGCCGGTCCCAGCGAAGTAGACCTTGAAGGTGTTGCCTCCGTCCTTGGGCACCGAGTTCTGATGGACACCGCCGGTCTCGGCTTCGGCCGACATGCCGCCCGTCTCGAAGTTGACTTCCTCGACAGCCACCAGATTGGGCGTCCAATAGTGGTTGGCCCCGCCGCCGCTCGCATTCATGCCGCTGTACCGCATGCCGTCGTACGTCATGATCCCCTCGCCGTAGCGACCACCGTGGATCACGATCTCGCCGTATTGCTCGCCCTTATTGCCACCGACATCCTGCATGGCGCCCACCGGGCCAGTCAGCTGGGCCCCCACGATGAGCGCGGCGTAGCCTCCGGTCGCCTTGCCGGTCGGGAGTGTATCCAGGACTTCCTTCGAGAGCACGGTCTGCGTTCTGGTGTTCCGGGTGTCCACCACCGGGCTCGCGCCCGTGACCGTGACGGTCTCTTCGAGGCTCCCCACCGCCATGTCGGCATTGACCACCGCGGTAAACGCCGTCGTCAACTCGATGCCTTCCCGCCTGAACGTGTTGAAGCCGGACAACGTGAAGGTGACGGTGTAGGCACCCGGCCGCAGATTCACGATCTGGTATTGGCCCTGGCCGTCGGTGACGACGCTGCGGACCTTTTCGATCAGGGCCGGACTGGCGGCTTCCACCGTGACGCCGGCCAGCACCGCGCCCGATGTGTCTTTGACCACCCCCGCGATGCTGCCGAAGGTGGCGGTCTGCGCCCGCGCGACCTTGGGAAGCAGCATCACACACATCAAGGCCACAAGGCCCGCACCGACGACGCTGGTTCGGAACATGGGGCACCTCCTAACTTTGTTGACGTTGACATCATCGCGTCACGCCGCCGCCCCCGACCAGGCTCGCGAACCACAATGGATTTCACCCTGCATACACCTCCGCCGATTGGGGCGTCCTACTCCACATCTGATTCGGTGTCAAGCTGGATCTTGGTGTCGTCACGTCATTTCCAGTTTGAACTGTGTGGACTGTTCGGGTGTCACAGTGTTGTCCGTGCCTCATCGTGAGGACGCCAGCCAATCCGTGCCACGTGCCGCAGCGGAACGGACTGGCTTTCATCAAGGCACAAGAAACGAACTCAGATCGGCAGCAGCTCTGGCAAATTGATAAGACGACGGATCGCCCCAGTTGGGATCGTCATGTCGCTGCACCGCTTCGAACGATCCCTTGACGGAGGGGATGTTGTCTGGTACTGTCGCGCTTTCGCGTCAAGCTCAAGAGTTGATTGGGTTTGCACCACTCGGAGGCTCTCCGGTCTCCACCGAAATCAGCCCCTTCCTACATTCGTCGGGTTAGGCGGTCGTCAAATGCCTCGCAGTCGGTGAGGAGGTGTGACCGTGACGTTCAAGCCCACATGCAATCGCAGGTGGAAATCTGCATGTCTGATTTGGTCGATGGGGCTGGTGGCGGTCGGCGGGGCGGCGACCCCCGCTCCGGCAGCTGCGCAGACCGCGCCTCAAGGAGAGGTCACATTCACGAAGGACATCGCGCCGATTCTGCAGCGGTCCTGTGAGAATTGCCACCGACGGAACGGGGTCGCGCCGATGCCGTTGAGCACCTACGAAGACGTGCGTCCGTGGGCCAGAAGCATCAAGTTGAAGACCTCGCTTCGCGAGATGCCGCCCTGGTTCATCGAGAAATATGTCGGGATCCAAAAGTTCAAAAACGACCCCTCCCTAAGCGATGATGAGATCGCGAAGATCGCCGCGTGGGTGGACCGTGGGGCGCCGCGTGGGAATCCTGCCGACATGCCTCCCCCACGCCAGTACCAGGACACGGAAGGGTGGAACATCGGGACGCCAGATCTGATTGTCTCGTCCCCAGTGATCACCGTGAAGGCCGTGGCGCCAGACTATAACAACGAGGTCGGGCCCTCGCCAACTGGGTTGACCGAGGATCGGTTCATCAAGGCCATTGAAGTCAAAGAGACCAGGTTGGACGCCGCGTTCCAGCGGAGAGTCGCCGGACGCACCGAAGGTGACCTGAACTACTTCGCGCTTCATCACGCAGGTATTCAGTCGCCGGGTTTCGGAATGGACGAGGATCGCAGCGGGTTCAACTTCGTCTATAACCTGGGCGCGGGCCCCACGTTCTATCCAGAGAATATCGGTGTCGTGTTGAAGGCAGGCACGGAACTCTCGTTCAGGCTCCACATGCATTCGGTCGGCAAGGAGATGACGGTCAGAGTCGACGTCGGCTTCAAGTTTCACCCCAAGGGATTCAAGCCGAAGTACTTTCAACCAGGGGGTTACTTCGCCAATCTTGGCAACTCCGTCAAGGACGATCTCATTATTCCGGCAGGCCAGGACAACGTGAGATTCGATTCCTTTACCACGCTGCGCCAGCCGGTCATTCTAACGACGTTCGAACCGCACATGCACATGAGCGGTAAGCGTATGTGCGTGGAAGTGATTTATCCGACTGGGGGCCGCCGTGAGACGCTGAACTGCGCCGGCTATAACCATAATTGGGTGAGAAGCTATATCTACGAAGACGATGTGGCTCCGCTGCTGCCGACGGGCACGATCGTCCATGTCATTGGCTGGTACAACAACTCCGCCTCGAATCCGAGAAACATCGAGCCGAGAAACTGGAAATTCTGGGGCAACCGCTCGATCGATGACATGTTTATCTTCTTGCCCAAGGTCACCTTCCTTACTGAAGAGCAATACCAGGAGGAAGTCGCGGCGCGACAGGCGAAACAGCGAGTCAACAGCTCCAAATAGCGAACTCCAGCCGCGGGTGTGGTGACCTCGGAGGCTCGGTGCGATCTTCGGCGGGAATGAACCTGTGGAGACCCACGTCGGGTTACGGCGACACAGCGCACTTCAAGAGCGCAGCATCGAAGAGACGATGACTATGAATGCGACGAGGATTCGACCTCGGGTTCGTCGTGTTCCTGGGTACGTGACCACGGCTCTTGCTGTGATGCTGACGTTTGTCGGCTTGACGACGGCCACGGCCACCGGCCAGACGATATCGGCTACGCACGGTCAAGGCGTCGTTCCGGTCTTTGATGGGTGGATGGAGAACCCCGATGGCACCTTCGACGTGATTCTCGGGTACATGAACCTGAACACCGAAGAGATCGTCGACATCCCGATCGGGCCGGACAACAGGCTCGAACCTAGCGGGCCCGATTACGGGCAGCCAACCCATTTCTTCCCGAGACGAAACTTCTATGTGTTCCGCGTCAGAGTCCCCAAGGACTTTGGACAGAGGGAACTTGTCTGGACGCTGACGGCGCACGGCAGGACCGCACAAGCCTACGCCACGCTGAAGCCCGATTACGTCATCGATAACCGAACTATGATGGCAAATATCGGAGCCTTCGGAGGGCTGGGACAGCGATTGGGTCACCCGGAAAACACCGCGCCAACAGTCAGGGTCGAGGGCGACACACACAGAACCGTCAGGGTTGGAGAGTCGCTCACCTTGACCGCCTTCGCCAGCGATGACGGGTATCCCTATGGAGGGTTGGGGGGTGCCATCGACATAGGTCTGGTCGTGAATTGGTTTGTGTACAGGGGCGCCGGAAAGGTCGCGTTCGATCCGGAGCAGTCGGACCCCGCATTAACCGCATTAAGAAGTCGTCAACGCGGCTCCGGTTCATCCGCCACCCGCCTCGAGTCATCCCGCAGCCGTCCGCCGACTCCGAACCCTGTCATCGATCGCAAGAGTTCCGTGAAAGTGACCTTCAGCGAGCCGGGAACCTACGTTTTGCAGGTGATGGCCCACGATGGAGGCCTTGGGGCCAGCCAGAACGTGATGGTGACTGTGAGATCTACAGACGGGTCCCGATGAAGGTCGTTCTGCCGGAGTGCCCGAAAACTGTGGTTCTCGAAGACTCCATTCCGTGGTTCATGTCCAGGTGCTCGCAGAAGGCGAGTGGTCAAGAGGTGGCGATGCCGTGAATTCGCCGACCTCGTGAGCTCCGTGAGAGAGTCGCGGCGGAGCTTAATGCCGGTTCACTATCGTTGCTTACGGCGCAATGAACAATGAGGGCCACGCCGCACCGGGCTACACGGTTTCAGCAATGGGCCGTCACGCTGGCCGCCCGGCGCGGCCACAACAAGGCGGCCATCGCGGTCGCGAACAAGCTCGCGCGAACGATCTGGGCCGTGTGGCATTACGAGGTTGACTTTCGATCACAGCCCGGCGGCACGGTCGCCGCCTGAAAGGATCCCTGCCGACGAGATGCTCAGCGAGAACGGATGATCATGGCGTGACCGGTCGGACCGGCACTGAGCAAGGCCGATAACACCGTTGACCCTTGAGGTCGCTCTACATCGATTGGTCCTCAGTGCGCGGATGCCCATGATGGCCAGGAGCCGAATCGCTCCACGACAGGCCGGATATACGACTGCATCCGATGTCGATCCATGCGACGATCGTTCTACTTCTTTGCTGACATCCGGGAGGAGTCCATATACGGTGTTAGCCAGCGGTTAGTGAGCCATTCAAGAAGAATCGGCCGCTTGAGCGAACGTGCCCTTTCCAACCGAGCTCAATGAGCCGTCGCTCGAGGACCGCAGGTTCGTAGAACACCTTGATAACGCTGAACTCTCGTCCGTCATTGAGCCTTCGGCGAACCATTCCCGAGTGATCGATGGGCGCGTGATTCTCGGCGG
>DASYQV010000180.1:0-7478 GCA_036005125.1 Vicinamibacterales bacterium | reverse complement strand
GCAGTACGCGAAGGGACGAGGGCTGTCACCAGCGAGATGTTGACCGCCATTCGCGGCTGGGCGCGCCGTGTCGCAATCTGATTCCGAGTGGTGCGCTGACGAGCCCTCGTCGGCTCACTGACCCGGGCGCCACCCGCAGCTCAAGACCTGGGCACTCGGTGTTGCACGGCGCTCAAGACCGCGCCTACATTGTCAACTCCGTATCCTCGATCATGGAGCCTGACCGACCAACGGAAGTTCCTGGTTGGCGCGGCGCTTCAGATACGCAATCGCCTCGTCCAACACGGTCGCGACCGACCCCGCCGCGTCGATCCGGTGCCACCGGATCGGGCCGGTGTCTCGCGCACGCTGCATGCGGACCACCGCGGCATCGGCGTCGGAGGCGTCGTGCCGGCGTCGCCCGGCGCGCGCGATCAGAATCGATTCCGGCGCATCGAGCCAGAGTCCCACGAACGGCACAGACTCGGCGGCGGCGACGCGTTCGATTGCCTGTCTCTCCCGGGCGCTCGCATACACGGCATCGATAATGGCGCTGCATCCGCCATGGACCAGCGCACGCGCGCGCTCGGCGAGCGTCGCGTAGACGCGGTCGGACATGTCGGGTGTGTAGCCTTCGGCGCCGAGCCGCTCGAGCAGCGGGACGCCGAACAGACGCTTGCGGGTCTCGTCGCTGCGGAGCACCAGGGCCCCCGGCACCGGACCGACCGAGGGTGCCAGGGCACGCGTCAGCGTCGACTTGCCCGATCCGGAGAAGCCGCCAACAGCAATGATGCAGGGCCCCGGCGGATGCAGGAGGTCCTCCGCCATCGAGAGATATTCGCGCGCAAGCTGCCGAAGCTCGTCACCACGGGCCGCGTCCTGTTGAACGCGAGCGGCCGTCGCACTCGTCTTGGCTCGAACGGCCGCTCGACACGAGAGGAAGAGCGGCATCAGCGGCACACCGTCGAGATCGCCGGTTTCCGACACATAGCCGTTCCACACCGCGCTGGCGTGACGAGGCAGCCGGCGCCGCCAGAGATCCATGAGGAGGAACGCGAGATCGTAGAGAACGTCCGTGCACGCGATCTCGTCGTTGAACTCGACCGCGTCGAACAGCGTCGGTTGGCCGTCGATGAGCACGATATTGCGAAGATGCAGATCGCCGTGGCACTGGCGAACGAACCCCGAGCCGCGCCGGGCATCGAGCAGCGCACCACGCCCTTCGAGCGCCGCGAGGGTGTCGTCGGTGACGCGGAAACACGCCGAGGGTTCGAGAACACCGCTCCCGTACTCGGCGAAGCCGGAGGCATTACCATCGACGACCCACTTCATGCCGGCTCTGCCGCCGTGATCGGTCCGGCGCTCGGCGTCGGCATGGAATCGAGCGATTGCCTGTGCGAGAGGGAGCATCATCTCAACGTCCAGCCGTCCGGTCGCGGCCAGTCGGTCGAAAACGGCGTCCTCCTCGAAGCGGCGCATCTCGATCACCCAATCGACGGGCGTTCCCGAGCCGCCCAGCGCGAGCGAGCCGCCGCGTTCACGTGTGACAGCCACCACGCCGAGGTAGAGCGCCGGCGCCGTACGCCGGTTGAGGCGCACCTCCGCGTCACACAGAGCCTTGCGCCGTGCCGCGGTTGAAAAATCGAGGTAGTCGAACAGGACGGCGCGTTTGAGCTTCCACGCGCGTGGCCCCGCGAGAAATACGGCGGCCGTGTGCGTGTCGATCCGTTCGACAGGTACCCCGCCGTGGGTAGACGCGGAGCCGAGGAACTCTATGACCGCCGACTGGTCTTCCGTGACCATGATGTGTCCCTCACCTCGACAGGGAACAGCAGCAGAGTCGTACGCATCCTTGGTGAGCAAGCCCGGTACCGAGGGCGAGGGCGGATCCGTACGCGGCGTACGATGCCGACGAGCCCAGCCGCGAGAAGTATTCCGCAGGCCCTGGGGAAAATTCGGCTACGAGATACGGCGTGTCGGCGCCGTCATTTGGCGGCGACCAAGACGGGCCGCATCTAAAGATGCGGCCTACGAAAAGCCCGTACGTAGGCCGGGTCTTTAGGGACATCTGTTGTCTTTCCGGAACTGCTATTGCACTCCAAGGGCGCGGCATGACACCGACGCCCGTCACTGAGCTGTTTCTGCGGCTCGCCCTTGCCACCGTTCTGGGCGGCGCGATCGGTCTCGAACGCGAGTACCACCGCAAACCGGCGGGCCTCCGGACGAACATTCTCATCGCGCTCGGGTCGGCGCTCTTCTCCGTCATGTCTCTGGAAATAGGGACCGCAGCCGGTTCATCCGATCGCATCGCGGCGCAGGTTGTCACCGGGATCGGGTTTCTCGGCGCCGGGGCGATTCTGCACAGCGGAAAGGACGTCCAGGGTCTGACCACGGCTGCCACGATCTGGGTCAACGCCGCGATCGGAATGGCAGCCGGGCTCGGCTCTTACACGCTTTCGATTGCCGGTGCTGCGGTCACCGTCGTCGTTCTCGCACTTCTCCCGCTCGTCGAGCGATTTTTCGAGCGACGGGGCGGCGGTGCGGCTGAGTAACGGCTGACCGCAGATTGTCGCAATCATCATCTCCTCAATGAGAACGGCGCTGCCCGCGGCGATGTAGACTGCGCGCTCCGCGAGATGCGCCCTGTACTGAAGCCTACGAGGGATCCGCTCGTTCGGCGTAGCTGCGGCCCGTCCATGATGAATCACGTTCGCGCGACATGCATGGTGCTTGCGGCGACCGTGGCCGCAGGCGCAGCCGACGCCGGCCAGGGCCTTCCGTCCGCGTTCGACGGGCCGCCGCCTCCGGTCCCGCCAGCTGTCATCACGCGAGATAATGCGGGCCGCGCAACGCTGCGCGCCGTACGCCTGACGACACCACTCACACTGGACGGCCAGCTGACCGAGGAGATCTACACCGTGATCCCTTCGGCATCGGATCTGATCCAGATAGAACCACGGGCCGGCGAGCTCGCGACGGAACAGACGGAAGTCTGGGTCATGTTTGACGATGAGCACATCTACGTGTCCGTCCGTTGCTGGGAGAGCCGGCCCGACCGGATGGTGTTGAACGAGATGCGGCGCGACAACACGAACCTCTACTTCAACGATCATTTCGATGTCGTGCTGGATACGCTCTACGACCGCCGCAATGCGGTGTTCTTCACCGTTACGGCCAACGGGGGACTCGCCGACGGTCAGGTGGCCGACGAACGCCAATGGATGTCAGACTGGAATCCCGTCTGGGACGCGCACGTCGGGCGGTTCGCAGGCGGCTGGTCGGCTGAGCTCGCGATTCCGTTCAAATCCCTCAGCTACCGGCCGGGCCGCTCGCAGACATGGAGCTTCAACCTCCAACGCGAGAACTGGGCACACAACGAGATTTCCACCCTGACGCGCATGCCCGCTGCGCTGGGAAACCGGGGCGTCATGCAGATCTCGCTGGCGCCCACACTCGTCGGCCTGGAAGTCCCGCCCGCCTCCAAGAAACTCGACATCAAGCCGTACGTCGTCTCGGATCTCACCACGGATCGTACCCTCGTTCCACAGGTGTCGAACGAGGTGGGCGGCAGCATCGGATTCGACGTCCGATACGGCCTCGGGCAGAACTTCACGACCGACTTCACCTACAACACGGACTTCGCGCAGGTCGAAGCCGACGAGCAGCAGGTCAACCTGACCCGGTTCAGTCTGTTCTTCCCCGAGAAGCGCGAGTTCTTCCTCGAAAATCAGGGACTGTTCGCGTTCGGCGGGGCGGCGACCGGAGTGCTGGGGGCCGTGGCCGACACGCCCGTGCTGTTCTACAGCCGACGCATCGGGCTGCATCAGGGCGCCGCAGTGCCCCTCGAGGCCGGCGGACGTCTGACCGGCCGTCAGGGCCGGTTCAGCATTGGCCTGCTCAACGTGCAGGCGGATAGTGACCCCGCACTGGCGTTCCGCGCCACCAATTTCTCTGTCATCCGGATTAAGCAGAACGTTCTACGGCGCAGCAGCATCGGGGTCATCTACACCGGCCGGTCGATCGATCAGCTCGGCGGCGGACGAAACGATGCCTACGGCATCGACGGCATGTTTCCCTTCTTCGACAATCTGACCTTCAACGCCTACTGGGCGCGCACGCGCTCTCAAGGGCTCACCGGCAAGGACACCAGCCATCGCCTGCAGATGGATTACGCGGGCGATCGCTATGGGGTTCAGGTGGAACGTCTCGTTGTCGGGGACCATTTCAACCCGGAGGTGGGCTTCGTGCGCCGTGACGACATGCGTCGCCACTTTGGTCAATTCCGATTCAGTCCGCGACCGAAGCAGAGCAAGGTCGTGCGAAAGCTGTTTTGGACCGGATCGATGGCGTATGTCGAGAACGGCGATGGACATCTGGAAACCCGTGAGGGGAAGGGGGAGTTCGCCATCGAGTTTCACAACAGCGATCGGTTCAACGTGGTCTACGGAAGCACGTACGAGTTTCTGCCGCGTCCATTTCCCATCGCTGCAGGCGTTGTGCTGCCGGTCGGGGGATATGACTTTAGCAGCGTGCGAGCCGGGTTCAATGCGGGTCAGCAGCGGGCTGTGTCCGGGAACCTCGCGATCGAGTACGGGACCTTCTACAGCGGGCACAAGTCAACGGTCGGCATCAGTCGTGGCCGTTACAATCTCACGCCGAAGATCTCCGTTGAACCGAGCGTTTCCTTCAACTGGGTCGATCTCGCCGAAGGGGCGTTCACGACGCACGTCATCGGCTCGCGCCTGACCTACACCAGAACCTCGCGAATGTTCGTCAGCGCGCTTCTTCAGTACAACTCCGGTGCGAGCTCGATTGGGTCCAACGTGCGACTCCGCTGGGAGTATCGGCCGGGCAGTGAGATCTTTCTGGTCTATAACGACCAGCGGGATACGCGCGCCGCTGGGTTTCCGACGCTCGCAAACCGTGCGCTCATTTTCAAGTTCAACCGGTTGCTTCGGTTCTGAATGTTGCGTCCGACGCCATGCTTGCCCCGGCTGATCGCCATCAGCGCCTATCAACGGCCTCCTCGTCGACGGAATTCACAAACCTGACGGCATCAGTCCGATCTGCCGCAGGAGCGTCGCCAGGTCCCAATAATCGGAGTCGCGCGAGATCCTGTTTCCAGCGAGCTCGAGCACCGTGGTCCCGCGGACAGCGAATGTCTTCCCGGTCCGGTACACCCCTTGGTCGGTTCCGCTGAAGACCTATTCGATCGAGCCGCGGCCGGCGTTCAGCGAACTGTTCACCACGCTGATGTGCAGATCCGGCACGACCGTGAAGAACGACTGTGCGACGGCGCGGATTTCCTCGGTGCCATGCGCGACGACTCCGAACGGGACGTCTTCGAAAGAGGCGTCGCGCGCAAACAGCGCGGCCACTGCGTCGGCGTCATGGGAATTCCACGCATCGGCCCACCGCTGAGCGAGGTTGCCGTGGCGTCCACCGCGTTCCGGCTGCTCTTGTCCGCTGGCGGACCACGGGATGCCAACGGAAATCGCACTGGCCAGCAGCATGCAGCACGCCGCGGCCCAAAGAGAATGTCTGATCTTCGTCATGATCGATAGACCTCCTGTCACACGCCCGCACGACCGTCGGCAGCAGGCGACCCTCTCGATGGACTGACGCGGAAATCGCGAAGAAACTGGACCAGAGGGGATCCGAGTTGAACCGGCCGCCCATGCACAGCAGCGCGGCCCTTTCGCGCGCGGCGCGCCGCCAGCGTCTCGCCATCGAGTCAGCCTACCGTCCTCGCAGGTGGCCGGTCCGGTCGATGACCAGAATCTCGTCGACGACGACGCGTAAGTGCGGCCCAGATCGAGGAACCTCTGGGCATCCAGGAACGCCGCGTTGAACTCGGGAAAAAGCGGAGCACCGGGCCACCACGAGGGAATCCGGTCATTCCGTCACTCAGCCGTCCTGAATGCCGTTGACGTGGCTGCTCGCCAAGGTCTACCTTGCGCGGCAGCCGATCCCGAAGGGAGGAGCACAGGGTGGCGAATTCTGATACGCGCGCGGTGACCGCGCTACTGCACGCCTGGGCGGACGGCGACCTAAGGGCCCGGGATCGGCTCTTCTCGAAGGTTTACGCCGACCTCCGGAAGCGTGCGGCGCGCTACATGCGGTACGAGCGTCCCGATCACAGCCTGCAGCCGGCGGATCTCGTCCACGAAGCGTACCTGAGGCTGACCGGGCAGGAGCGCGTCGCCTGGCAGAACCGGTCGCAGTTCTTCGGCATTGCGTCACAGATGATGCGACGGATTCTGGTCGATCGCGCACGCGCGCACCGGGCCGCGAAGCGCTCCGGCAGGTATCTGAGCGTTGCGCTCGAGGACGCCGCCGCGCAATCCGGTCCGCGCAGCTGCGACGTGCTCGCGCTCGATCGGGCCCTCACCGAGTTGGGTACTCTTGATCCGCGGCAGGCGCGACTGGTGGAGCTTCGGTATTTCGGCGGGCTCTCGCTCGAGGAGACCGCCGCGCTCCTCGGGATCTCGCCGACGACGGTGAAACGCGAGTGGAGGATCGCGAAAGCGTGGCTGTATCGGCGCCTCTCCACCGGCGCGAGGTCGAGCGCATGATCCCGGATGATCGCTGGCTCCGGGTGAAGGCACTGTTCGCCTCGGCGGTCGATCGCCCCGTGGACGAGCGCGCGTCGTTTCTCGACGCGGCGTGCCGCGACGATGCGGCGCTGCGACAGGAGGTCGAGGCGCTGCTGGCCGCCGACGCTCAGGCAACCAACTTCATCGAGAAACCCGCGCTCGTGTTTTCGACCACGAGCATCCCGCAGAGGATGCCCGGCGCCCCGAATGCGCCCTCTCTGCGACCGGGAGATTGCCTGGGACCGTACGAACTGGTGGAGTTCGTCGGCGCGGGTGGAATGGGCGAGGTCTACAAGGCCCGCGACACTCGCCTCGGACGTCATGCGGCCATCAAGATCCTCCTGGGCGCCGACGTCGAAGACGCCATGGCGCTCGAACGGTTCGACCGCGAGGCTCGCGCGGCCTCAGCGCTCAACCACCCGAACATCGTCACCATTTACGACGTTGGTCGAGCGCAGTCGGAGTGCGGATCCGTCGCGTACATCGCCATGGAGCTCGTGGAAGGGCGAACGCTGCGGACCCTGCTTCGCGAGGGCGCGCTCGCGATCGACCAGTTTCTCGACATGGCCGTTCAGATCGCCGACGCTCTCGCGGCCGCGCACCGCCACGGCGTCGTGCATCGCGACCTCAAACCCGAGAACATCGTCGTGAGCCACGAGGGACGAGCGAAGATTCTCGACTTCGGCCTCGCCACGATCGTGGCTGCCGGCTCGCCTCAGGCATCGCCTGTCCTGTCAAAGACCGCACAGCGATCGATCGACGCGAGCGCGCTCGTCGGCACAGCCGCGTACATGTCTCCGCAGCAGGCAATGGGTAAGAGCGTGGACTTCCGTTCCGATCAGTTTTCGTTCGGCGCCATTCTCTATGAAATGGCAACGGGCAGGCAGGCGTTCGGGCGCGACA
>DASYQV010000179.1:0-3820 GCA_036005125.1 Vicinamibacterales bacterium | reverse complement strand
AGCTCGATCGGCCCGCCGTCCACGAGGCACTGTCCGAATGTGCCGTTCTCAATTCGTCGTAACGCCGCTTGCACCTGTTGCAGCGTTGTTGTGTCGAGTTCCGCTTCGGTGAAGTCCTCGCTCTCAGACTCGTCGGCGACGCTGGCATCACCGACATCCGCAGCAGTGTCGACCAATTGCTCGCGTCCAGAGGCGAGGTCCCGTCTGAGGTGACTCGAAAGGCGGGCTTCGAGTTCAAGGAGCTGTTGCTTGTAGCCGTTGACATCCATAGGCTCTCCGATCACATTGCTTCTTTCAGACCGCGCGCGTCAAGGGCACGTCGACAACATGTTCAGCGACAAACCAGACCTGAAGTTCGTTGCTGCGAATAACGTCGCTGACGAGTAGGTCATTCGTGCCGTCGTCTCCACCTTCGGCCGAGCGCCGGGCCATCGCGCGTGCCTCGTTCAGAACGATTTCGTGGGCATGGAGCAGCCGCGAGATCTGCACCGGTACTTCCTCACGACCTCTCGGCGGTCGTGGAATCAGCGTCGTTTCGGCCACGTCATGGGACATTGCGATGCTTACCCCGCCGAGCACTTGGATTCGCTCGGCGATCTTGTCGACAAGGTCATTCTGCCGTTCGTAGTGCTTGTCGAACAGCAGATGCAGTTGCTCGAACGTCGGCCCTGCTGCTTGCCAGTGGTGCTTCTTGTACAGATCACGGAGCGTGATCGTGTCGGCGAGCAGCTGGTTGAGATTGTCGACGCCTTCCTTACAGACGTTCTCGGCCAGCGCAATGGGCAGCTTCACTAGGTGGCCGAATGGCTGGATCTCATGCGCTTTTTGGTGGACCAACGGCTTCGCTCGATTCAAGATTACGTCTGCATCAATCAAACCTTTAGTCATCGGGTCTCCCGTCGCTAAGTCGCGCCGCCGATCGCGTGGCACTCCTGCACACGTAACGCCAGATCTCTCATTGATTCTGTTGAGAGAATTCAGCGAATGGTGTGTGGCGGATGGCGAGATTTCGACAGCGCGTCGATCAGGCGACATCGAGGCGTCACAGCGAGTCTGCGTCGAGCAGCTCGGCGGACCGATGCGCGCGCCAAAACATCGCCGGCGGAATCCCAGACAGCGTCAGGACGGCGTCGCCATCACAGACTTCGGCGAGCTAAGCAGAGGAACAACTTCGATGGCGCTGCGCTTGCTTCCTAACGTCTGGGTCGGGTAGGAAAGGCGCCCCTCACTGGCAAGATCATGAACACGGATTTGAAGAATGTGCTCCAATCGCCGGATCAGTCTTTCGACAGGGAAGTGCATCTCTCGCCGGTGGAGTTGCTGTCGTTGTTAAACAGCTTTCACGCGAGGCTAGACGCGTTCTTCGAGCAGATGCGAGTGTTTCCGGAGGCGGCCGCGCGACAGAAGACTGCCGACAGCCGATCGCTGACGGCCGAACATTACCTACCGCTCGTCAGCGCGCAGGTCGGTGCGAGTGGCTCGACTGTCGTCAACGAGGCACGAAACCGTTCTAGTCGATCGCAACGCGCGCACGCGTTGGCGGATCGACCGAGGCAGAGATAGTACGCTCGAATCGGCCCACGTCACGAGAGCCTGTTGATGCGAGTCGGCGCAGGCCCGTCCTGGAAGTCGACTATCGACTGTCGCTCGAGTGCCTCGATTCCAGTCTTAGTCGGACGACGATACGCTTGTCGGCCTCGATGCCACAAATCGCGACGTTTGTCTGGAGTGTCGGGGAATATGTGGAACAGTTCTGAGACCATCCTGGTTTTGATTTGCCCCGACAGACGCTGAGGCACACCACACACCTCATATGACCTGCGCCGCTACGATGGCCAGCTCGCTGTTGCTCGCATTTTCTGTCGGATCATCCGTGGCGAGCAGAGTCCGTGAAGGAGCGGCGCGCGTTCGCCCTAAAATCGAGCGACGGAGGCGTACCATGGAAGGGCTCTTCGCTGCTCCGTCGAAGCGGATCAAACCGGTTGAGCTCCCCAACCAAAAATGACCATCGGGCGTCTGCGCGATGGCCTCAACGATCCCGCTCGAAAACGCGTCACCGCGCTTCCACACGGTATGCCCGGATTCGGTGACGGGAAGTGTTGGATTCAATGCGAAGGCAGAAGGACACCACGCGAGAAGCGTACTCGCCACGAAGGCACGAAATGATCGTGCGCGTGCGAGCCGTACGCGCGCGGGGCGCAGAATTCCACTTTGAATGGGAGCTAGCCTCATCGTAACCTGCCCAAATTTCAAGAAAAGGGCTGAACCGTTTGCCGCGCCTCGCTGTCGCCTTTCAACCTCAGGTCCAGGGCAGTAGTGCGGTGCGAGTTCAGCATGGATCGTCCTTTCATTGATCCCAACCTCCGCCCAGTGCTCGATAGAGCTCGACGATCGAGGTGAGCTCCTGGCGCTGAAGCGTGGTGAGATCGAGTTCACTTCGGAAGAGGTTTCTCTGCGCGTCGAGGACCTGCAAGTAGCTGTCGAGTCCACCCTGATATCGGTCAGTCGACAGCCGCGCGGCGTCGCGGAGCGCCGCGACGAGTTGCTCTTGTTGCGCGCGTTGCTCGCCTATCTTGTGATAACCAGCCAGCGCGTCAGAGACGTCACGGAGTGCGCGATAGATTGCTCGCTCGTAGTTGATGACCAGCTCGCGCTCGACCGACTCCGCGAGCCGCACCGTCGCGCGTGTTCGACCCGTATTGAAGATCGGTGCGGCAGCGCCGGCCGCCGCGCTCCAGGTACGGGCGGGAGCCGTCAGCAATGTCGTCAGATCGCGGCTCTCGACCCCGAGGAGTCCGGTGAGCGCGATGCGTGGAAAGTATTCCGCCCTTGCCGCACCAATCTGCGCGTTCGCGGCTACGAGCGCCTGTTCCGCCTCCCGGATATCGGGACGGCGCTCGAGAAGCGCGGATGGAAGGCCCACCGGCACCGACGGTCGAGCGTTGAATGTCTCGATGAATCGGTCCGTCCGTGAGACGTCCCCGGGTGTCCGTCCAAGCAGCACGCTCAGCTCGTCTTCGGTGTGCGCAATCTGTCGCTGGACGCTCGCGATCTGTGCGGTCGCCGTGTAGAGAAGTTGCTCCGCCTGGCGCGTGTCCAAGGCAGTCGCCACGCCGCGGTCGCGTCGCAGTTGCGTCAAGCGCAAACTGTCCGCGGCGACATCACGAGTGCGCTGCGCGATCGCCAACTGACGGTCGAGCGTCTGTAACGAAAAGTACGCGTCGGTCACGTCGGCTATCAGCGTCGTGACAACGGCGCGCCGAGCCTCCTCTGTGGCGAGGTACTGGGCGCGAGCCGCCTCGTTCAACCGGCGGATCCGTCCCCACACGTCCAGTTCCCATGCGAGGGCGAATCCCGCTTGGAAGGCCGAGATGTCCGGGCCGAATCCTGGTGGGAACGGCCGCGCGCCAACTTCGGATACGCGATTCTCAGATGCACCGGCGATTCCCACGACGACCGGCAGTCGATCAGCCCGTGCGATCCCAAATCGCTCACGGGCCTGCAACACACGCTCCGCCGCGATCCTCAGATCGAAGTTCTGAGCGAGCGCGACGCGAACGAGCCCGGTCAGCGTGTCGTCCTTGAACAGATCGAACCACCTCAGGTCTGTCAGTGACCGAGACTCTGCCTGCGCGGTGGTCGCGGTCGTGTCGCGAAACGCCGCCGGGACTGCAACGGCTGGCCGTCGATAGTTCGGACCGAGCGCACAAGAAGCGGCGGACACGGAAGCCGCAACGACGATGACGAGGCGCTTCATCGCAGCATCTCGATTGCGGTCGATGGGACCGCCGCCGGTTGCGCTTCATGCGCGATCGTTCGA
>DASYQV010000178.1:0-2868 GCA_036005125.1 Vicinamibacterales bacterium | reverse complement strand
GAAGGCATTGTCGGGATTCAGGAGGAAGGACACGCGCGAGAGCTTCGGAACGACCTCCCTCAGCAACTCGAGTCGTTTCCCCTCGAGATCCGGCGCAATCGACGTCAATCCCGTCGAGTTTCCACCGGGCCGAGCGAGGCTTGCGACGAGACCCGTGCTGACGGGATCGCCGACCGCTACCATGACGAGTGGAGTTGTTGCCGTCGCTCGCTGGACGGCGAGGGCAGCCGGAGTGCCTGCGGTGACGATAACTTCGACCTTGCGGGCGACAAGCTCGGCAATCAGCTCAGGAAAGCGCTCGTACTTTCCTTCCGCCCATCGATACTCGATGACAATGTTTCGGCCTTCAACGTAGCCGAGGTCGCGCAATCCTTCGCGGAAAGGGCCGACGAGATTAGCTTCGAGCGCAGCGGTAGAGTTGCCGAGGAAACCTATGCGGTAGACCTTTTGCTGCTGAGCACGCGAGGCAAACGGCGCTGCGAGCGCTCCGGCGCCAAGTGCGATCAGCAATTTTCGTCGTGTCGTCATTGAATCACCTCGTCCGCGCGGAGCATTAGGTGACTGCGAGATTGCCAAGTGGAGCACCGGCGCGCGCGGTCTCATGTGATAGACTAGTTATCTGTCTAGTTAGAGGGGCGATCATGAAAGAAGTCGGGACGTTCGAGGCCAAGACACACCTGAGCGCACTGCTCGACGAGGTTGCCCGCGGCGTGGAGGTGGTGATTACCCGGCGGGGCGTCGCCGTCGCGCGACTCGTTCCTGCCGGTTCCCCTCGTCGCACCGGTGTCGGCGATCCGATCGCGCGGGCCAAGGCGTTCGCGAAAGACCAGACGCTCGGACGGGGGTCATGGAAGAAGTTTCGCGATGAGGGCAGGCGGTGACCAGCTTCGTCCTCGACGCCTCGGTGGCGGTCGCCTGGTGCTTCGATGACGAAAGCACACCGGCGGCACGGGCGCTTCTCGATCGTCTGCGTAGAGCGCCGGGACACGTCCCGGCGCTCTGGGCGCTGGAGATCGGGAACATTCTGCTCGGCGCCGAGAGACGCCGGCGCATTACCCAGGCGCGCGTGGTCGAGTTCCTGGGGATTCTCGGCGAACTCGACATCCTTGTCGACCCTGACCTGCCGGGGCGCGCGTTCCGAGACGTACTGCCACTCGCGCGCGAGCGGCGCCTCACGACTTACGATGCGACCTACCTCGAGCTCGCCATGCGCCTGGGCCTCCCGCTTGCGACGAAGGACACGGCGCTCGCCCGTGCGGCCACGGCTCTCCGCATCAAGACGCTCGCCGCCTGAGCGCGGATCTCCTGCGTAATTTGTGTCGGCCCGCGTCGCCATTTAGTCGATGACCTCACCCGCGCGCAGCAGCATCACTGAATCACCCGATCGGCCCGCACGAGGAAGCTTTGCGGAAGGATCAATCCGAGCGTGCGCGCCACCTTCGCATTGACAACCAGCTCGTAATGCGTCGGCTGATAGATCGGCAAGTCGCCGGGTTTCGCTCCTCGGAGAATCTTGTCCAGGTAGCCGGCGGCGCGCCGGTAATTATCGCGGATATCGGCCTGGTAGCTCAGGAGAGCGCCTTGCTCCGCTGTCCCTGGCCAGAAGTGGACGACTGGAATGCGCAGGGCGCTCGCGCGCTCGATCATCTCATTCGCGTGCTGCACGGCGAGCGAGTCGGTACCGAAGAGGGCATCGGGAGGTGATTTTCGGAGAGCATCGAATGCCTCGGCCAGCGAGCTGCGGTCCTTCGCGTACAGCCATGCCACGTTCATTCCCAGCGCCAAGGCGGGGAGCTGGTGCTCGCCGAACTGGAGCGGGTCCTCGACAAGAAGCTGCGCATGCCGCGCGCCGCCCGCTCCGTGGTCCTCCAGACGCTGCGTCGATTTAGCTTGGTTCCCGCGGCAAACGCGCCCACCGAACTCGACGTCGGCGACCGGGATGACGAATGGATCATCGCGTACGCCCTCGCGGCGGCCGCCGACGTGTTCGTTACGGGCGACCAGGCTCCGCTCCGCCTGCGAAACGTCGCCACGCTTGCCATCGTGTCGCCGCGCGACTTTTGGACCGGCCAAACGCTTCCTTGACCGATACTCGTCCGCGCAAACGCATCGCATACGTCCGCCTTCAATCACTGGATCACCTCATCCGCGCGCAGCAGCAGGGACTGCGGGATCGTGATTCCGAGCGCCTTGGCCGTCTTGAGGTTGATCACCAGTTCGAACTTCGTCGGCTGCTCGATCGCCAGGTCGCCGGGTTTCGCACCTTTGAGGATGCGGTCGACGTAGCTGGCGGCGCGACGCGCCATCTGCACGAAGTCCGGTCCGTACGACATCAGCCCACCCGCCTGCGTTTGCGTGCGCAACAGGTAGATCGCGGGGAGACCCGTGCGCGCCACGAGTTGCGGAAGCCGCGCAGGCGGGTTGTTGAACACCGGATCACCGGCGACCAGCAGGGCCTCAGCTCGTTCGCCGACCGCGGCGTTGATCGCCGGCTCGAGCTCGTCTGGCGTGCGCGCTTCGACGAGATGTATCTGGACGCCCAGTTTCCGCGCCGCTTCCGGAATCTCCTGCGCAAAAACGATTCGATGTATCTCGTTGGTCGGATTGACCAGCACCGCGATGCGAGTCGCCTTCGGTACGACCTGATGCAACAGCTCTAGGGACTTCGCCATGAAGCCGCCCGGCACGAGGGTGGCCACGCCGGTCAGGTTCCCGCCGGGCCGGGCGAGGCTCGCGACGAGCCCAGCGCGGACCGGGTCGGCAACGAAAACCATCACGATCGGGATCGTCGATGTGGCGTCCTTGACGGCGCGGTTGGGTTGCGGCGACGACGCGACGATCAGGTCAGGTCGAAGCGCGACCAGCTCC
>DASYQV010000177.1:0-14369 GCA_036005125.1 Vicinamibacterales bacterium | reverse complement strand
TACGTGCTCAACACGGTGCTGGGCGGCTCGATGAGCTCGCGCCTGTTCCAGAACGTGCGCGAGAAGCGTGGGCTCGCCTATGCGGTGTTCAGCGGACTCAGTGCCTATCGTGACGCCGGCTCGGTTACCGTCTACGCCGGTTGCGCCAACCACGCCGTTGGCGAGCTTATCGACGTGGTCGTCGCCGAGTTGCGGGGAATGAAGGAGGAGCCGCCACCTGACGCGGAACTGCGTCGCGCCAAGGATCACCTGAAAGGCAGCCTCATGCTCAACCTGGAAAGTACCTCCAGCCGCATGTCGCACCTCGCCCGGCAGGAAATCTACTTCGACCGCCAGTTCGGGCTCGATGAAACGCTCGACGGGGTTGAGCGCGTGACGCGCGACGACGTGCAGCGCGTCGCCTGTGATCTGTTCGCCGACGGCGCGCTTGCCGCGACCGTGCTGGGCGCCGTCAACGGCCTGGAGCTTCCACGAGAACGACTGTCCTTAGGCTGACCTCTCTGGCATAGATGATCCGCCGTTACACGAGCCCTGAAATGGGTCGCATCTGGAGCGACCAGCGGAAATACGAAACCTGGCTGCAGGTTGAGATTGCCGCGGTCGACGCGATGGCCCGTGCCGGGCTCGTGCCGGAAGACGCCGCGCGGGACATCCGGACGCGCGCCGCCTTCACGATCGAGCGCATCGAAGCCATAGAGGAAATCACGCAGCACGACGTGATTGCCTTCACGACCGCGGTCGCCGAGCACGTCGGTCCCTCGGCGCGCTGGTTCCATTTCGGCCTCACCTCATCAGACGTCATCGATACGGCGCAGGCGCTGCAGATGCGCGAGGCGTGCGACCTGATTCTCAAAGGCCTCGAGGGCCTGATGCATGCGGTCCGCACGCGCGCCGACGAGCACCGGCGCACGCCGATGGTCGGCCGTACGCACGGGGTGCATGCCGAACCGATGACGTTCGGCCTCAAGCTGGCGCTCTGGTACGCGGAGCTGGCGCGCGATGTGGCCCGTATGCGGCGCGCGCGGGAGGTCATCCGCGTCGGCAAGCTGTCGGGCGCCGTTGGCACGTTCGCGCACCTGCCGCCGAGCATCGAAGCGGAGGTCTGCAGGCGGCTCGATTTGGAACCGGCGCCGGTCGCGTCGCAGGTCATTCAGCGCGATCGACACGCCGAGCTCCTGTCGGCTATCGCGATTACCGGATCGTCGCTCGAGAAATTCGCGCTCGAGATCCGCGGCCTGCAGAAAACGGAGATCGGCGAGGTGGAAGAGCCGTTCGCGAGAGGTCAGAAGGGCTCCTCCGCCATGCCCCACAAGCGCAACCCGATCGGCTGCGAGCAGATCGTCGGCCTGGCCCGTCTTCTCCGCGGCAATGCGACCGCCGCCTTCGAGAACAATGCGCTCTGGCACGAGCGCGACATTTCCCATTCTTCGGTCGAGCGGGTGATCCTCCCTGACAGTTTCATTGCGCTCGATCACATGCTGCGGCGCTTCACCCGGATCGTCGCCGGCATGGTCGTTCATCCCGATCGGATGAAGGAGAACCTGGAGCGCTCGCGAGGGGTCGTCTTCTCGGGCACGGTGCTGCTGGAATTGGCGCGCCGTGGCGTGTCGCGCGAAGGGGCCTATGAATGGGTGCAGCGCAACGCCATGCGTGCCTTCGATGAGCAGCGGGACTTCAAGGCGCTGCTGCTCGCCGATCCCGACATCACCGCGGCGCTGACGCCCGCTGACATCGACCGCGCGTTCGACCTCAACGAACAGCTCCGGCACGTCGATCACATTTTCGAGAGAGTGTTTCAGGAGGTCGTGGTGTGATGCGCGCCAGAGTGTTCGTCACCCTGAAGCCTTCCGTCTTCGATCCGCAGGGCACCACTGTGGCCGAGGCGCTGCACACGATGGGTTACGAGGCCGTCAAGGACGTGCGGCAGGGCAAGTACTTCGAATTGGAGATCGACGTCGCAAGCGCCGACGAGGCGCGCCGTATTGCGGCGGCGGTTTCGGACCGGCTGCTCGCCAACCCGGTAATCGAGAGTTATCGGGTTGAAATCGACGAGCACGCGATAGAGCGTACGTAGGCCGCATCTTTAGATGCGGCGTTCAGTTGCGCCGGGTCTAAAGACCCGGCTTACGACTGCATCCCTTGGAGAGTCACTGACGTGAAGTTTGCGGTTGTGGTGTTTCCGGGATCGAATTGCGACCACGATGCCTATCATGCGGCCAAACACGTGCTCGGCCAGGAGGCCGAGTTCGTCTGGCACAAGGATACCAGCCTGGGCGGCGCGGACGTCGTCGTGCTGCCAGGCGGCTTCGCGCACGGCGACTACCTGCGAACCGGCGCGGTGGCGCGTTTCTCGCCGGTGATGCAGGCGGTTCGCACATTCGCGAACGCGGGCGGGCCGGTGCTCGGGATCTGCAACGGCTTCCAGGTGCTGCTCGAAGCGGGGATGCTTCCAGGCGCGATGCTTCGCAACCGCAGCCTGAAGTTTCAATGCGAGCACGTGTTCCTCCGCGTCGAGCAGACCGACACGCCGTTCACCATCGCGTGCCGGCCCGGCCAGGTGCTCCGGATTCCAATCGCGCATGGCGAAGGCAATTACTACGCCGAGCCGGAGGTGGTGGAGCGGCTCGAGAAGAATCGGCAGGTGGTGTTCCGTTACACGACCGCGACCGGCGAGGCGACGCCGGCGGGGAATCCGAACGGCTCGCTCAACAATATCGCCGGTCTCTGCAACGAGGGCCGAAACGTCGTTGGCCTGATGCCGCATCCGGAGCGGGCGTGTGAGCTGGCAATCGGAAGCGTTGACGGCCTCGCGATCCTGGAGTCGGTGGTCAAAGCGGTGACAGAAGGCGCCTTCGCGCCCGTGAAGTAAATGGCAGTCATCGATCGGCAGGTTCTCGATCGACACGGTCTGACCGAGGACGAGTACCGGCGAATCCTGGAGGCGCTCGGTCGCGAACCGTCGCTCACGGAACTGGGCATCTTCTCGGTGATGTGGTCCGAGCACTGCAGCTACAAGAGCTCGCGCGTGCACCTGAAGACGCTCCCCACAAACGGACCACGTGTGCTGCAGGGCCCCGGAGAAAATGCCGGGGCGGTTGACATCGGCGACGGCCTCGCGGCCGTCTTCAAGATCGAATCGCACAACCATCCGTCGTTCATCGAGCCTTATCAGGGCGCCGCGACAGGCGTCGGCGGAATCATCCGGGACATCTTCACGATGGGCGCGCGCCCCATCGCGCTGCTCAACTCCCTGCGCTTCGGCTCGCTCGACGACCCGCAGGTGCGCCGCACGTTCTCCGGTGTCGTCGCCGGGATTGCCGGCTACGGGAACAGCATCGGGATCCCTACCGTCGGCGGCGAGATCGGCTTCGACGAAGGCTATACGGGAAACCCGCTCGTCAACGTGTTCTGTCTGGGCATTGCGCGCAAGGACGAGATCATCAGAGCATCGGCGTCCGGCGCCGGGAACCCGGTCTACTACGTCGGGGCCAAAACAGGCCGCGACGGCATTCACGGCGCGACGATGGCCTCGGCGGAGTTCGACGACAAGTCGGCCGAGAAGCGGCCTGCGGTCCAGGTCGGTGATCCCTTCATGGAGAAGCTGCTCCTCGAGGCGTGCCTCGAGGTGATGAAGAGCGACGCGCTCGTGGGGATCCAGGACATGGGCGCCGCCGGGCTCACCTGCTCGACGTGCGAGATGGGCTCACGCGGCGGCGCTGGCATCGAGATCGATGTCGCGCACGTGCCGCAGCGAGAGCTGGACATGACTCCGTACGAGATCATGCTCTCCGAGTCTCAGGAGCGCATGCTGCTCGTCGCCAAGCGCGGCCGTGAGGCGGAGGTCGAGCGTACCTTCGAGAAGTGGGATCTCCACGCGGTGAAGATTGGCGAGGTGACGACCGACGGTCGTCTCCGCGTGAAGGACCACGGCGTCGTTGTCGCGGACATTCCCAACCGCGCGTTGACTGACGAGGCACCGGTCTATCGGCGGCCGATGGCCGAGCCTCCTTACATCCGCGAGGCGCAGCCGTTGTCGCTGGCAAGGTTGGGCGCACCTGGCGCGCCGGCCGATGTTTTCCGCCGCCTGCTCGGTTCACCGGGTATCGCAAGCAAGCGCTGGGTGTACCGTCAGTACGATCATATGGTCCGAACGAACACGCTCGTGTTCCCTGGTGCGGGCGCGGGGACCGTCCGCGTCAAGGGGACCGAACGTGCGTTGGCGCTCTCGGTCGATGGCAACGGGCGCTTTGTGTACCTCGACCCGTATCTGGGTGCGCAGCATGCTGTCGCCGAAGCGGCGCGGAACGTCGCCTGCGCGGGCGCGCAACCGATTGGCGCGACCAACTGCCTCAACTTCGGCAGCCCCGAGCGGCCGGAAATCATGTGGCAGTTCGCCAGGGCGGTCGAAGGGATTGGTGCCGCGTGCCGCGCACTCGACATTCCGATTACCGGCGGGAACGTGAGCCTCTACAACGAGACCGACGGTCGCGCCGTGCTGCCGACTCCCGTGTTGGGCGTTGTCGGCCTGATTGAACACGCTGAGCGCGTGGTGAAGCGCGGCTTCCGCGCCGCGGGCGATGCCGTGGTGCTGCTTGGCGAGGGACGCGGGGAGCTTGGCGGCAGCGAGTATCTGAAGATCGTGCACGGCCTGGTTCGCGGCGTCCCTCCCGTGCTCGACCTGGACCGCGAGCGCGCCTTACAAGCTCTGCTGGTGGAAGCTGCGGAGGCGGGCTTCATCCGTTCGGCGCACGATTGTGCCGAAGGAGGCCTGGCGATCGCGCTCGCGAAGTGCTGCTTCGACACCCCGCACGGCATCGATGCGAACGTCGCCGGAGTGGCGCTGCCGGAGGCGCCGTTTTCCGACATCGCGACGCTTTTCGGCGAATCCGCGTCGCGGGCGGTCGTCTCGGCCGCGCCCGAGCGCACGGATGAGCTGATGGCGAAAGCTTCCGCCGCCGGCGTGCCGGCGGCAATCATCGGAAAAGTAGGTGGCGACCGGATCCGGATAGCGGTCGATCGCCGGACAGTGATCGACGCGTCGCTTTCCGACGCAGAGCGCGTCTGGTCGACTACTATTGATCGGTACTTCGAATCGAAGCGGGCTATCGCGTGATGTTCGACAAGTTCAGGGAAGAATGCGGAGTGTTCGGGATATTCGGGCATCCCGAGGCGTCGAACCTCGCGTATCTGGGTCTCTACGCCCTGCAGCACCGCGGCCAGGAGAGCGCGGGGATCGCCGCGTCGGACGGCGCCGAGATCCGCTATTCGAAGTCGATGGGCTACGTGAACGACGCGTTCAACCAGGAGACGCTGGCAACGCTGCCAGGCCACCTGGCCATCGGGCACGTGCGGTACTCGACGGCGGGCGACAGCAAGCTCTCGAACGCGCAGCCGATCGTCATCGAGTGCATGCACGGTTCGCTGGCGCTCGGTCACAACGGCAATCTCGTCAACGCCGGCGACGTGCGCGAGGCGCTGGTGCGACAGGGCGCCATCTTCCAGACGAGCAGCGACAGCGAGGTGGTCGTCCATCTGTTCGCTCGATCGCCGGAGCCCACGGTCGAGGGCGCGCTCGTCGACGCCATCTCGCAGGTTCGCGGGGCCTTCTCGTTCGTGATGATGACGAAGGACCGGGTGATCGGTGTCCGCGATCCTCACGGGTTCCGGCCGTTGGTCATCGGACGGCTCGGCGACGCCCTCGTCGTCTGCTCGGAAACGTGCGCGCTCGATTTGATCGGCGCCACTTATGTGCGCGATGTCGAGGCGGGCGAAATCGTGGTCCTCAGCGCTCAGGGCCTGAAATCGATGAAGCCGTTCGCGCCGGCGCCCCAGTCGCAGTGCGTCTTCGAGCACGTCTACTTCGCGCGGCCCGACAGCTATGTCTTCGGCGAAAGCGTCAACGAAGTCCGCACCAACCTGGGACGGCGGCTCGCTCGGGAGGCCCCGGTGGATGCCGACGTCATCGTGCCGGTTCCCGATTCGGGCGTGTGTGCCGCCATCGGCTTCTCCGAAGAGAGCGGCGTGCCGATGCGAATGGGCCTGATTCGAAATCATTACGTCGGCCGGACGTTCATCGAGCCGCAGCAGTCGATCCGCCACTTCGGCGTCCGGGTGAAACTCAATCCGGTCCGGAGTATCCTCGAAGGCAAGCGCGTCGTGCTCGTCGACGATTCGATCGTGCGCGGTACGACCAGCCGCAAGATCGTGCGCATGGTTCGCAGCGCGGGCGCGCGCGAGGTGCACATGCGGATCAGCTGCCCGCCAACCATCTCGCCCTGCTTTTATGGCGTCGATACGCCGCGTCGATCGGAGCTGATTGCGGCCACCCATTCGCTCCAAGAGATTCGAAAATATCTCAACGCCGACAGCGTCGCGTACCTGAGCCTCGAGGGCCTGACGGGCACCGTCGCCGGGGGCCGTTCGCGGTACTGCACGTCATGCTACACGGGGGTCTACCCGGTGGCGTTCCCGCGGGACGAGGCCGCGTACCTGCAGCTCGCGCTGAAGCTGCACGGCGAGCACGTCGACGAGGGCGAGAAGCCTGCCGAGCCGCCCGTCGCCGAAAAGGATCCCGTTATCAGTTGAAACGAGGGGCCGTGAAGCGCCGCTCCGCCGTGTTCGTCTGGGCCCTGTGCGTACTTCCCGTTCTGGCGCAGGAGTCCGTAACCGATCTCAAGTCCGCGATCGACCACCTCGGCCACCTCGATTATCCGATCCGGATGTCGGCGGCGCGAACCGTACGCCGCATACCCGCGGCGCAGGCCGTGCCGGCACTCACCGCCGCCGCACTCAAGCATCCTGACGAATACGTCAGGTTCAGGGCTCTCGTGGTGCTGACCGGCTTCAACGATTCGCACACGGGCGAGACGATGCGGTCCCTTTTACGCGATCGGAACGACCGCATCCGCGAGGTGGTGTACGGCTGGTTCGAGCGGCATCCCGAGCCGGCAATGGCTTCCACGCTCATCTCGGCGCTCGGCACCGAGCAGGCGGAGTTCGTGCGGCCGGCCCTTGTCTCGGCGCTGTCGGCTCTGGGCGGCGATCCTCAGGTGCGGATGACGCTGATACGCGAAGTCGGCCGTGGCCTGGATATTTTCCGGAGTGCGGTGATCGAGGCGCTGGGCGCGCATCGCGCGGACTACGCGTTCGATGCTGTCTCGGCGGTCGTCCGAATCGACGGGCCGCTTCAAGACGATGCCGCGATTGCCCTCGGACGGATCGGTGATCGTCGCGCGCTGGCGGTGCTCGCCGAGATCGCCAAGCCGTCCCCGGATGTCGCGCTCGCCATTCGAGCCGCGCGCTGCCTCCTGGGCGAGGCCTGTCCCGAGCACGTTGCGGCGCTGTCGGATGCCGTGCGGTCGAAGGAGTCGCGCGACGAGGTGGTACGCGCGGCAGCAGCGGGCCTGAGCGCAATTGCGCGTGCTGGCCACGATCCGGCGATCGTGGCGCTCGTCACGGCCGGGGCCGGAAAGAACGACCGCATCCGCGAGGAAGCAGCGCTGGCGCTGTCAGCTGTGGCGCTCGGCACTCCTTCCCGCATGCTCTCCTGGCTCGGTCAAGCAAGCGATTCGGAACGCGCGTCGGCCATCGAGCTCCTGCACGACGGGTTCGACATGCTGCAGGAAGACCTCGCCGAGGAAGGATTCTACGCGGCAGCGCGCGCCGAGTACTGGAAAGCAGCCGAGAGCTCCACGATGCGAACGCTCACGGCGACGCTCATCCAGAAGCTGGAATTCTGATGGACTACAAGACATCGGGCGTCGACATTGATGCCGGACACGAAACCGTTCGGCGCATCAAGAGTCTCGCCCGCTCGACCTTCACCGAAGGCGTGTTATCGGAAATCGGGTCCTTCGGCGGCCTGTTCCGCCTCGAGCCGGGCCGCTATCGAGATCCGGTTCTCGTGTCGAGCGCAGACGGCGTCGGCACGAAGCTCAAAGTCGCGTTCATGGCAAAGCGACATGGGACCGTCGGCATTGACCTCGTGAATCACTGCGTCAACGACGTTCTGGTGCAGGGTGCTGAACCGCTGTTCTTTCTGGATTACCTCGCTACGGGGCGGCTTTCGCCGGAAACGGCTGCGGTGATCATCGGGGGCATGGCGCAGGCGTGTCGCGACAACGGGTGCGCGCTCCTGGGTGGCGAGACGGCTGAAATGCCCGGATTCTACGCCGAGAGCGAATACGATCTCGCGGGCTTCATCGTCGGCGTGGTCGATCGCGCGCGTTTGCTCCACGGCCGATCCATCGCTGTCGGAGACGCGCTCGTCGGCGTCCCGTCTTCGGGACTTCACACGAACGGGTACTCACTGGCGCGGCAGATCATCTTCGAGCACCTCGCGCTGACGGTGGATCGTTACGTGCCGGAGCTCGGTCGCACGGTTGGCGACGCGCTCCTCGAGCCGCATCGATCGTATCTGCCAATGGTGCGCCCGCTGCTCGACGGCGGACGTATCAAAGGCATGGCGCACATCACCGGCGGCGGCATTACCGACAATCTTCCGAGGATTCTGCCGCACGGCACGGCGGCCGTGATCGACCCGGATTCGTGGGAGGTGCCGGCGCTCTTCCGGTGGCTGAAGCAGGCGGGCAACGTTCCAACGGAAGACATGCTGCGGACGTTCAACATGGGAATCGGCCTGATCCTCGTGACGGGACGCGACCACGCGGAGCAGTTGATCGACGAGCTCGCGGCGCGCGGTGGCCGGGACGCGCGCGTGATCGGCGAAGTCGTCGCCGGCGAGCCGCCATCGGTGACCTACGCGCGGCTGACGTGAACCGCCGACTGGGCATCCTGATTTCCGGGCGCGGCACCAACCTCCAGGCGATCATCGACGCGATTGGTGAGGGACGCCTCGACGCCACCATTGCCGTTGTCATCTCGAACAGGCCCGAGGCGGCGGGGCTGGACCGCGCGCGCGCGGCCGGCATCGAGACCGTTTCAATTCCGCATCGCGGATTCCCGACGCGGGACGATTTCGACCGCGCGCTCGTGGCCGAGTTGAAGGCCCGCGATATCGGTCTGGTCTGTCTCGCGGGATTCATGCGCCTGGTAGGCCAACCGATGCTCGAGGCGTTCCCTCACGCCGTCCTCAACATTCACCCCTCGCTGCTGCCCGCCTTTCCCGGGATCGACGCGCAGCGCCAGGCCCTCGAGTACGGGGTCAAGGTCAGTGGTGTGACCGTGCACTTCGTGACCCCCGAGCTCGATGGTGGTCCCGTCATCCTGCAACGGGCCGTTCCGGTACTCGACGGAGACACGCCGGAAACGCTGGCGGCACGGATCCTTGTTGAGGAGCATCAAATCTACCCCGAGGCCATCGCCCTCTTGCTCGACGGGCACTGGCGCCTCGACGGCCGGCGATTCGTCTCCAAAGCCGGGAAGTAGGGTCCTCGGGCCACGCCCGCTGCCGATCCTCGCCGCTCAAGAACCCGTGCATTGCTGTCGATAACACGATCACGGCACTCGTGTGCCCGTTCGACGCGTCACTAGTGAACAAATTGAGGTGTAAGAGGGATGTCTAGGCATATCTACGGGTGGGTTCTGCTCCTGTCGATCGCGGGTCAGGGAGTCGCATCAGCTCAGAATTTCAGCTTCGACGCGAGGAAGATTGCGCTCGGCGGCGTCGGGGCAGCAGAGAACATTGCGGAAAAGACAATCGAAGAGCAGCGGTCGTACGGGTCGTTCCCGCTGCCATTCGGCCTGGTCCAGCTGGTAACGGACATCAAGCGGGTCAACCCAAAGAATGACGAATTCGATCCCGCCCGTCTCTTCGAGTACGCGGCGAGTCCCGTGCACTATGTCGTCAATCGCGGCGCGGGCGACACGGGTACGGCGTTCCTGGGAGCCCTTGTCAACGGCAGGCTCGGTACCGACCTGACAGCTTACAGCGGCTTCGAGATTGCCGATAGCTATAGGGGAGAAGGGCTGGCGTCGCCCAACTGGGGCAAAACGATCAAGGTCTACCAGCACGGCAACAACTTCCATGGCGTGTACGTCGGCGCCGGCCCGTACCTTGGCGTCCGGACCGCGCTCGACGTCGACGGCCGGTTGCGCGACGTGCTCGGGGGTGGCCTGGCGCGGGTTCCGAACGCGTCCCTGCGGTTGGACAACAATTCCGAAGGTCAAATTGCCGCGGCGTTCACGGGCGGGTACCGTGGCCGCTTTGGGCTCGGAAACGGGACGAGCGAACGTGACGGACTCTACGTGGCGGCGAACTATCACTATCTCCACGGGTTCCGGTATGAATCCGCCGCCACCGCCGTTCGGTTCGAGACCAACGATGTCGGCCTGATCATCGATCGCCTTGCTCCGGATCCGATCCGCATCGATCTGGGGACCGATCCGCTGGTCATCGACGCGGTCTCGGCAAAGTCGGGCAAGGGGTTCGCGCTTGATGTCGGGGTCGGCGCCGTGGTGAACCGATGGGAGGTCGGCTTCGGCGTCAACGGAATCGCAAACCGGATCGATTGGAGCAATTTCGAGCGGACGCGGTATTCGTTCCACAGCGTGCTGGATGGCAGCGGCCTGCAGGAGCAGTCGCTCGCGCCCGGCGTGGCGACCATGCGTGTGACGCTGCCGGTCAACTATGTGGGGAACGCCGCTTACCATCACGACCGATGGTCCGTCCTCGCTGATTTCGCGCACGGGTTCAACGGCGACAGCTTCCACGGCGGTTTCGAGCAGCGATTTGGCCTCCTCGAGCTTCGCGGCGGCGGACGGTACTCGCGCCAGCAGTGGCACCCGACCGGCGGCGCGGGCCTCAATCTCAGTCGGCACGTCGGGCTCGATTTCGCGGCGTTCACCACGAACGCAAACCTCGCTCGCAGGGACAAGCTCGCGCTTGCCGTGTCGGTGAGGCTGAATCACTTTCGGTAAGCTCCGCCTAGACTGGAGCTCACTTGAATAGGGATTTACAGGGAGTTCAGAGAGGTCAGGGAGTTAAATTTCTCCCTGATCTCCATGATCTCCCTGTGAATACGGATGACCGACTCAAGCGAGCCGCGGCGAGCCGCGGGATTAGATATCGGAGCGACGCCGAAGCGTCAGCACGGCGACCTCGGGCGGGCAGTTGATCCGAATCGGCACGTAGACCGTGCCGACGCCGCGGCTGACGAAGATCGACGTGTTCTCGCGGCGGCCGGTTCCCTGCACGACGGGGAATTGCCGCCGCGCGATTGCGCCGAAGCCCGGGATGACCACCTGACCGCCATGCGTGTGTCCCGAGAGCACCAGCGGGACGTCGAGCGCGGCGGCTTCGACGAGCCGTCGAGGATCGTGCGCGAGCAGGATGACCGTGTCCTGCGCGCGTCGCAGCACCTTGGCGATGTCGATCGTCCTGCGCGTCCAGAACCGGATGCCTGCCAGCTCCAGCCCCTCGCCGCGCACGATGATCCGCGTGCGCTGATCCCTGAGGACGTGGAATCCCTTCGCCGTCAGCGCTGCGGGCATGTCGCGGTCATCGTCGTGGTTGCCAAGGATCGCGAACACGCCGTTCGGCGCCGTCAGCGGCGCGAGCAGGTCGGCGACCGGCTTGACAAATGCGCGATCTCCCCACGTCACGTAGTCTCCGCCGAGCACGATCATGTCGGTATGTGCCTGCATGATCCGTTCGACCGCGTGTACGACGTCGGCCTCCGGAACCATGCGGCTGTGATGAATGTCGGTGACGAGGCCGATGCGCAGACCGTCGAGCGCGGGCGCAAGGCCTGACACGTCGACACTCGTTTCGGTCACGCCGAGCGCGTGACGTTCGTAACCCACCCCGTAGGTGCTCGCGCCCGTGATCGCGCCGACGGTCGTCGCCAGCAGTCCTTTGAGGGCCGCGCGGCGGGTCAGCTCCATACCGTGGTTGTATAGTAACGGCTCATGGACGTGTACCGCGAGTTCGAGTGGCGCGACATGCTCTACGATGCCACGGAAGGGCTACGGGAGATCCTCGAGCGCGAGCGCCTCACCGCGTACATCGGATTCGATCCGTCGGCCTCGAGCCTTCACGTGGGATCGCTGCTCCCGATGATGGCGCTGGCGCGCCTGCAGCGCTCTGGTCACACGCCGATAGCCGTCGTGGGCGGCGGCACCGGTCTGATCGGCGATCCCAGCGGTAAGAGCGGGGAGCGAACTCTGCTGAGTTCGGAGCAGGTCGAGGCGAATGTGGCAGGCATTCGCGTTCAGCTCTCCCGTTTTCTGGACTTCGACGCTCGATCGAATCCCGCTCGATTGGTGAACAACGCCGACTGGCTGACGACCATGAGCGCAATGGAGTTCCTGCGCGACGTCGGCAAGTACTTCACCGTGAATTACATGCTCGCGAAGGAATCGGTGAAGCGGCGCATCGAGAGCGAGGATGGGATCTCCTACACCGAGTTCAGTTATCTCCTGCTCCAGGCCTACGATTTCCTCGTCCTCCACGATCGCTATGGCTGCACGCTGCAGGCGGGTGGAAGCGACCAGTGGGGCAACATCATCGCGGGCGTCGATCTGATTCGGCGTCTGCGCGGCGCAAAGGCATACGGTGTGGTACTGCCGCTGGTCACCACGGCGTCCGGCACGAAATTCGGCAAGACGGAATCGGGCACCGTGTGGCTGGATCCTGAACGGACGTCGCCGTTCCGCTTCTATCAGTTCTGGCTGAACACGGACGACACCGAGGTCGTGAAGTATCTGAAGTTCTTCACGTTCCTCGATGCGCCAGCGATCGACGAGCTCGCTCGCGCGGTCGCTACCGCGCCCGAGACGCGCGAGGCGCAGCGGACGCTGGCGCGCGAGGTGACAGCGCTCGTGCACGGCGCCGAGCAGGTGTCGCGTGCGGAGCGCGCGTCCGCCGTGCTTTTCGGCGAAGACATCGCCACGCTGCCTGCCGACGACGTGCTGGCGGTCTTCGACGATGTGCCCTCGTCAACCGTTGCGCCGGATACGCTCGAGGCTGGCGGTGTCGCTGTGGTCGAGCTCCTGGCCGGGAGCGGGCTGGCTGCGTCGAAGAGCGAAGCCACGCGGCTCATCCGCAGTGGTGGCGTGTACGTCAATAACCGGCGAGTCAGTGACGAGCGAGCTCGGCTGTATGCGCGGGACGCCATCGAGGGTCGTCTGTTCGTGCTTCGAAAGGGGCAGAAGCAGAATCACGTAGTGCGGATCGAGCGGCCTCTCGCCGGACGGGGGGTTGACAAGACTGGAGGCGGGTCCTAGAATTGCGAGGTTCGCCGGTTGGGCGCCAGCCCGGCCAGAAGGAACGCCGCAAGGCGTTCCGGTAGACCAAAAAAGGAACGCCGCAAGGCGTTCCGGTAAACAACGACGGCGGACCCTCAGACCGGATCTGTCGGCACCCACATCGCCTGCTCGACGAATTGGGATTGACAGACCAGGACGACGGTAGTAACCTTGAAAGGTTCCCCTGAAGCGGACGCGTCGACGACGAGTTGATGCTGTACGGTCGGAGGGGACCACCCACGACAGCCAGCGGGGCGGAGTCGGGGTGGCATCCGGTTCTTTGAAAACTAGATAGTGCGTGCAAGCACATTTTCTGGCAAAACGCCACACGGCGTTTCGCTGGAGTCTGGCAAAACGCCTCACGGCGTTTCGCTGGAGCCCGTCGAGTGTCAGCGGATGGTTTACAACCATCCACCACACAAGTACGAGACAACGCAAGAGCCAAATCAACAGGCGCTCGCGTTAAGGAGTTGTAGCAGTGGCGGCGCGAGTCGCGTCTGCGCGCCTTCGGGCGCGCAAGGCAAACACTGCACAGCGCATTTAACATGAGAGTTTGATCCTGGCTCAGAATCAACGCTGGCGGCGTGCCTAACACATGCAAGTCGAACGCGAAAGGGGCTTCGGCCCCGAGTAGAGTGGCGAACGGGTGAGTAACACGTGGGTGACCTGCCTTCGAGTGGGGGATAACGTCCCGAAAGGGACGCTAATACCGCATAACATCCTGCCTTTGAACAGGTGGAGATCAAAGCTGGGGATCGATGAGACCCGGCGCTTGAAGAGGGGCCCGCGTCCGATTAGCTAGTTGGTGAGGTAATGGCTCACCAAGGCGACGATCGGTAGCCGGCCTGAGAGGGCGGACGGCCACACTGGGACTGAGACACGGCCCAGACTCCTACGGGAGGCAGCAGTGGGGAATTGTTCACAATGGGCGCAAGCCTGATGACGCAACGCCGCGTGGAGGATGAAGGTCTTCGGATTGTAAACTCCTGTTGCCCGGGAAGAACGACCCCGACCTAATACGTCGGGGTGTGACGGTACCGGGTGAGGAAGCCCCGGCTAACTCTGTGCCAGCAGCCGCGGTAATACAGAGGGGGCAAGCGTTGTTCGGAATTACTGGGCGTAAAGGGCGCGTAGGCGGCCTTCTAAGTCGAACGTGAAATCCC